>NZ_JBSFUY010000009.1:0-334180 GCF_053592055.1 Streptomyces sp. NPDC002817 | reverse complement strand
TACATCGCCGCCGCCCGCGACCGCGGCCTCGGCGTCATCTTCATCACCCACAACCCCCACCACGCCTACATGGTCGGCGACCACTTCAGCGTCCTGCGCCTGGGCACCATGGAACTCAACGCCTCCCGCGACGAGGTCAGCCTCGAAGAGCTCACCAACCACATGGCCGGCGGCTCCGAACTCGCCGCCCTCAAGCACGAGTTGTCCCAGGTCCGCGGCGTCGACGTCGAAGAGCTCCCCGAGGAGCAGGATCTCAAGGCGCCGGTGGCGACGACCAAGGAAGACGCGTCGTGACCGCCCTGGACCGCATCCGGGTCGGCTCCGCCCCCGACTCCTGGGGCGTCTGGTTCCCGGACGACCCCCAGCAGGTCCCCTGGGAACGCTTCCTGGACGAGGTCGCCGAAGCGGGCTACTCCTGGATCGAGTTGGGCCCCTACGGCTATCTGCCCACCGACCCCGCCCGGCTGACGGACGAGGTGGCCAGGCGGGACCTCAAGGTGTCGGCCGGCACCGTCTTCACCGGCCTGCACCGCGGCCCCTCCGTGTGGGAGTCGACCTGGGAGCACGTCAGCCAGGTGGCCGCCCTCACCCAGGCCATGGGCGCACAGCACCTCGTCGTCATCCCGTCGTTCTGGCGCGACGACAAGACCGCCGAGATCCTCGAACCCCCGGAGCTGACCCACGAGCAGTGGGCCCACCTCACCAAGGGCATGGAGCGGCTCGGCCATGAGGTGAAGGAGGCGTACGGCCTCGACATCGTCGTGCACCCGCACGCCGACACCCATCTCGACACCGAGGACCACGTCGAGCACTTCCTGGACTCGACCGACTCCGAACTCGTCAACCTCTGCCTGGACACCGGTCACTACGCCTATTGCGGCGGCGACAGCGTCAAGCTGATCGAGACGTACGGCGAACGCATCGGCTACCTCCATCTCAAGCAGGTCGACCCGGCGATCCTCGCCGACGTCGTGGCGAACGAGGTGCCGTTCGGACCGGCGGTGCAGCGCGGAGTGATGTGCGAACCGCCCTCCGGTGTGCCGGAGTTGGAACCGGTACTGGTGGCCGCGCAGAAACTCGGCGTGGAGCTGTTCGCGATCGTCGAGCAGGACATGTACCCGTGCGAGCCGGACAAGCCGCTGCCGATCGCCGTGCGCACCCGCAAGTTCCTGCGGTCCTGCGGAGCTTGATCCCCGCGGCTGCCGATCCTTCGCAGTCCGATCCTGCGGAGCCTGATCCTGCGAAGTCCGAGAGGACGGTCATGACCCAGCGTGCACCCCTCCAAGTCGCGGTCATCGGTACGGGAAAGATGGGCGCCGACCATGTGCGCCGTCTCGAAGAGGTCATCAGCGGCGCACGGGTGAGCGCCGTCGTGGACGTCGACGCGGAGCGGGCCAAGGCCGTCGCGGCCCGCGTCGACGGCTGCACCGCCTACACCGACGCGGCGACGGCACTCGCGGCACCCGACGTCGACGCCGTACTGATCGCCTCGTCGGGGCCGGCCCACGAGGCGGCACTGCTCGCCGCCCTCGAACGCGATCTCCCGGTCCTGTGCGAGAAGCCGCTCACCCCGGACTCGGCGTCGGCGCTGAGGGTGCTGGAGGCCGAGCGGAAGCTGGGCCACCGCCGGATCCAGGTCGGCTTCATGCGGCGCTACGACGCCGAGTACATGAAGCTCAAGTCCCTGCTGGAGACAGGCCAGCTGGGCCGACCGCTGATGGTGCACAACCGGCACCGCAACGCGGCCAGCCCGCCCTTCTTCACCAGCGACATGCTCGTCAGCGACTCGGTGGCGCACGAGACGGACGTGACCCGCTGGCTGCTCGGCCAGGAGATCACCGCCGTCACCGTGCTGCGGCCGAGACCGTCCGCGAACGCGCCGGAGGACCTCCAGGACCCGCAGTTCGTGGTGTTCGAGACGGACGGCGGCGCGGTCGTCGACGTGGAGATCTTCGTCAACTGCGGCTTCGGCTACCAGGTCCAGGCGGAGGTGGTCTGCGAACGCGGCACCGCCCGCATCGGCGACGGCCACGCCATGGTCACCAACATGGCAGGACGTTGGGGCGGCACCATCTCCCAGGACTTCATCGACCGCTTCGCCGGCGCCTACGACCGCGAGCTCCAGGTGTGGGTCGACGCGACACGGCGGGGCGAGGTCACCGGGCCCAGCACCTGGGACGGCTATGCGGCTGCCGCCGTGTGCGAGGCGGGCGTGCGGGCCTTGGACGAAGGCGGCCGTGTGGAGGTGGAGTTGGTGGAACGGCCACCCCTGTACTGATCCACTTCTTCGGGACCGGACTTGTCCCGACGGGGGCCGGCGTCGCCAGGGTCCGGCCATGCTCCCCATCCATGTGGTCGACGCCTTCACCGACCGTCCCTTCGCCGGAAACCCGGCGGGCGTCTGTCCGCTGCCCGCCGGAGACCGGCCCGACGAGGTCCGGACGCATCGGGTGGCCGCCGAACTGTGCCACTCGGAGACCGCGTTCGCCCTTCCGGGCCGCGACAGGCTGCTCGGCCTCCGGGCCTCCCCGCGGACGGGCCTGGGCCGCACCGAGGTGCGCGGAGACCACGTCCATCTGACCGGGGACGCGGTCACGGTGCGCCGGGGAGAGCTCGTGTGAAGACGACCATCGGCCGACCAGGGCCGTTGTACTCCGCCTCGAAACGCGCCTCGAACCCCAGGCTGCGATGGAAGGCGACCGAGCCCTCGTTGGCGACCGACGTGATCGCCTTCAGCCGGACGGCGCCCTGCTCACGGGCGGCCTCGACGAACGCGGCGTACAGATCGCGGCCGAGACCGGTGCCGCGGGTGTCGTCGCGGGTGGCGATCAGGTGGACGTACCCCGTGCCGTCGGGCGTGACGAAGCCGATGAGGTAGCCGCGGATGCCGTCGTCGGCACGGGCGACCAGGCAGGTCGAGCCGAACTCCTGCACCAGGGCGAGGAGATGGAGCGAGCGCAGATCGCGCTCGCCCCAGTAGCGGGGGTGGTCCGCCAAGACCTGCTGGATGTCGGTGACTTGGGCGGGGGCGATGTGCACGGACATGGGGTCGATCATGGCAGGTGTGCAACCGGGGTGCCCTCGCGGCAGTCCTTGGTGTGAGGGCGACGGAGGTGTGCATGAGGGTCCTGCTGCCGGTGGCGCGCGGGCTGGCCAGGCTGGCGCCCGGGGTGGGCGAGCCGCTGCTCGGGGCCCTGCTGCTGCGCTGTCTCACCCCCGGCTGGGTACTGCTGCGGCCCAGTCCGCCCGCGCGCCTGCTCGCCTGGGCCGAGGAGGCGGTCGCCGTGCTGCACCGCGCCCACCCGAGCCGCCCGGTCCGGCTGGCCCGGGCCCTGGCCCTGCACGCGCACGCGCTGGACGCGATGGAACGGCACGAGGAGGCGTGCGCGGTGGTGGCCGTCGCGGACGCCGTACCAGGGGCGCGGCCGTCGCCGGCGGAGACCGCGTACCTGCTGCACGTCCGGACGCAGGCACTCCTGGGCAGCGGCAGAGCCGAGGAGGCGCTGGAGGCGGCCCGACGCTGCGTCGAGACGTACCGTCACGGGGCCCGGCTCCGGCCGGCCGGGACCGCTCCCTGGGCTCCCTGCCGGGCGCCCTGCGCAGCTATGCGCTGGTGCTCGGTGTGCTCGGGCACACGGAACAGTCCGTGCTCGTGTACGAGGAGTGCGCCGGGCTGCTGCGGTCCATGTCGTTGCGGGAGTCCAGCAGGGTTCTGCTCGTCATGTCGCGCGTGTTCGTGGAGCTCGTCGGAGGGTTGAAGGCCCTCGGGCGCCACGAGGAGGCGCTGGCGCTCGGTCTTGAGGCGAGGGAGTCGCTGCGCGGCGGGGTCTTCCTCGCGTACCCCGGGATCATTCTGCCGTTGCGCGTACAGCTGCTCGTGGACCTGGCCGGCTGCCACGGAGCCGAGGGCGACTGGAAGGCGGCACGCACGACGGCCGAGGAGGCGGTGGCCGAGATGCGGACCCCCGCGGGTGCGGCATGGCTGCCCGTCGCGCTGCGGTGTCTGGCCGACACGCTCGCCGAAGTCGACGCGCCCGACGAGGAGTCGAGCACCCTCCAGGAGCTGACCGACCTGTACTGCGAGGAGTCGCGGGACACCGACCCGCTGCTCGCGAAGACCCTGGACGACCTGGCCCGCTGTCACCGACGGGCCGGCCGCCACCGCGAAGCCGTCGCGGTCACGGAACGCGGCATCGCCGCATACCGGCGCGCGGTGGCCCGCGACGCGGCGCACGAGCCCGAACTGGCCCGTGTGCTGGCGAATCTGAGCCTTCGTCAGGACGACGTGGGTGACGTGGAGTCGGCGGTCGAGAGCGCCCGCGAGGCGCTCACCCTCACCCGGAGGCCGGCCGAGTCGGACTGGGAGACGTACCACCCGCTCACCGCCCGCCGCCTCCGTGTCCTCGGCCAGGCCCTCCAGAGCGCCGACGACCTCGCGGGAACCGTGTCCTGCCACGAGGAGGCGGAGGCCGTCCTGGGGGAACACCGGCACCGGCAGGGCGTCGAGGCCGAGCTCGCCACGACCCGTTCCGTACTCGCCGACGCCCTGCGCGCCAGTGCCGCCGTCGGCGACCTCGACGAACAGGTCACCGCCCTGCGCTCCCTGTTCGACCTCGCCCGCCGCGTGGACGCCACGGGCGTCCACGCCACCTGCGTCCGGGCCTTCGCCGAGGCCCGGACGGACCGCACCGTGCAGGCGTGGGAGACGGCGACGGGGGAGCCGTACCCGACGTTCGTCTACCGGCCGACGACCGACCGCGGCCGCGGCTCGAACCCCGCCGCACGGTAGCTCTCGTCGATCAGCGTCATCGTCGCCACCGCGTCGTCCGCGTCGAGCGGCACCGCCGCCCCCGCACGCACCCGCGCCGCGAACGCCTCCAGCTGGTAGGTGTACGACGACCGCGTGCCGAGCCGCTCGGTCCGCTCGCCCTTGTCCGTGCGGACCACGACCCGGTCGTCCAGGTGCGGCAGCACGAAGTTCGGGGCGCTCACCTCGCCCCGGCCGCCGATGATCCGGATGCTCATGTCCAGCCCGTCGTACGCCATGTGACAGCGCGCCGAACCGGTCGCCCCACCGGGGAACTCCAGCTCGGTGTCCAGCCATTCGTCGACGCCCGGCGCGCCCGCACGCTCCCCGCCCCGCGCGGAGACGAGCCGTGGGGCGCCGCCCGCGAAGGGGGCGAGCATGCGCAGCGCGTGCAGGCTGTAGCAGCCCAGGTCCATCACGGCGCCGCCGGCCAGCGGCAGGGACCAGCGCGGGTCGGTGTCGGGCGGTGCGGCGATCGCGACCATGGCCTCCACCCGCTCCGGGTCGCCGATCTCGCCGCTCGCCAGGATCTCGTGCAGGCGGCGGGTGACCGGGTGGAAGAGGTAGTGGAACGCCTCCATGAAGACGGTCCCCGACTTCGCCGCAGCCTCCCGCACCTCGGCGGCCTCCTCGGCGTTGCTCGCCGACGGCTTCTCGCTCAGCACATGCTTGCCCGCCGCGAGGGCGGCGAGGTTCCACGGCCCGTGCAGACCGTTGGCGAGGGGGTTGTAGACGACGTCGATCTCGGGGTCGGCGAGCAGGTCGGCGTAGGAGTCCACGACCCGCTCCACACCGTGCTCGCTCGCGAACGCCTCGGCGCGGGAGCGGTCGCGGGCGGCCACCGCGACGAGGCGGTGGCCGGTGATGCGGGCCGGGTCGACGAGGGAGTTCTTGGTGATGCGTGCGGCGCCCAGTACTCCGATGCGCAGTGGTTCCCGGCCCGGTTCGCTCATGCCTGCCGTACCTCCTCGATGGTGACAGGACGGTGCTCCTTGAACGACAGTGTGCACGCCTCGGCGATCCAGCCGGCCTCCAGGGCGTCCTCCACCGTGCACGGGGAGGGCCGGTTGCCCGCGACGACCTCGGTGAACGCGGTGAGTTCGGCGCGGTAGGCCTCGGTGAAGCGGTCCATGAAGAAGTCGTGCGGCGTCCCGGCCGGGAACGTCACACCGGGCTCGACCGAGCGCAGCGGCAGCTTGTCCTCCAGGCCGACCGCGATGGAGTCCGTGAAGCCGTGGATCTCCATGCGGACGTCGTAACCCCGGGCGTTGTGACGGGAGTTGGAGATCACCGCGATGGTGCCGTCGTCGAGGGTGAGGAGCGCGCCGGTGGTGTCGGCGTCGCCCGCCTCCTTGATGTAGTCGGCACCCCGGTTGCCGCCGACGGCGTACACCTCGACGACCTCGCGGCCGGTCACCCAGCGGATGATGTCGAAGTCGTGCACCGAACAGTCCCGGAAGATGCCACCGGAGGCGGCGACGTACCCGGCCGGCGGGGGTGCCGGGTCCAGCGTGGTCGACCGTACGGTGTGCAGCTTGCCCAGCTCACCGGCCTGCACGGCGGCGCGCGCGGCGACGAAACCGGCGTCGAAGCGGCGGTTGTAGCCGATCTGGATCGGCACGTCCTTGCCCTGGATCGCCTTGAGGACCTCGACGCCCTCGCTCATGTGCTTGGCGACGGGCTTCTCGCAGAAGACGGGGATGCCGGCCTCGACGCCGGCCAGGATCAGCGCGGGGTGGGCGTCGGTCGCGGCCGCGACGACGATGCCGTCCACGCCGGCGGCCAGCAGGGCCTCGGGCGAGTCCACGACCTCGCCGCCGAACTTCTCCGCGGCGGTCTTCGCCGCGTCCGCGAACGGGTCGGTGAGCACGAGCGACTCGACCACGTCGAGTCCGGAGAGGGTCTCGGCGTGGAAGGCGCCGATGCGGCCGAGGCCGAGGATTCCGATGCGCATGGGGGGTGACTCCTTGAGAGGGGTTGCGCCCCGAAGGGGCGCGGGGCTGTATCGATATGCGGCTCCGCCGCGTGGGCGCGACCAGCCACGAACAACCCGCGGCCGACCACCGACAAACCGTGGCAAATCCTTAGTCGAGACCCCCCAGAACGTTCTGATCCCAGTCGATCACGGACCCGGTCACCACGCCCGACCGCTCCGACAGCAGCAACACCACGAAGTCAGCGATCTCGTCAGGTTGGCCGAGCTTGCCCATCGGCAGCTTCTCGGCGGCCTGCTCCAACCAGTCGTCCCCGGCGCCGTGGAACGCCTTCTGCGTGGCGTCCTCGCCCTCGGTCGCGGTCCAGCCGATGTTGAGGCCGTTGATCCGCACCCGGTCCCAGCGATGGGCGTGCGCCGCGTTGCGGGTCAGCCCGATGAGCCCGGCCTTGGCGGCGACGTAGGGCGCGAGGAACGGCTGTCCGCCGTGCGCCGAGGAGGTGATGATGTTGACGATCGTGCCGGGGGCCTTGCGGCCGACCATGTCGGCGACCGCGGCCTGCATCGCGAAGAACGGCGCCTTGAGGTTGATCGCGACGTGCTGGTCGAACAGCTCCTGTGTGGTGTCGAGGAGCGTGCCCCGGGAGGTCAGCCCCGCGGAGTTCACCAGGCAGTCGACGCGGCCGTACGCGGCGACGACCTCGGCCACGGACGCCTTGGCCTGCTCCGCGTCCGCGAGGTCGGCGCGCACGAACAACGCCTTGCCGCCGGCCTCCGTCAGCTCGGCGACCAGCGCCTCGCCCGGCTCCGGACGCCGCCCGGACACGGCGACCACCGCGCCCTCACGCACCGCGGCCCGCGCGATCGCGGCGCCCACGCCCTGGCTGCCGCCGTTGACGAGGACGACCTTGTCGTCGAGAAGTCCCATGAAGTCCGGTCCTTTTCAGCTCTCGCGCCGCTCGGCGCTCGCCCGCAGCTCGTCCCGCAGAGTGCGCGGCGTCCATCGCTCACACAGCGCCCGCCGTACCAGATCCGCCTGCGAGGGCGGGGCCATGCCGTCGACCGGCGGGTCGCTGTCGAGGTTGGTGGGGAAGGGGTAGCCCTCGGCGCTCGCGGCGATCACGTTGTCCAGCCACTCCTCGCCGACGCCCTCCGACGCGCGCCGCAGCAGCACGGGGTAGACCGCGTTGGTCACCGTCTCCCGGTCCACGGTCTCCATGGCGCGTCCGAAGGCCGAGGACACCTGGAGCAGGTTGACCATGCGGCGCACGTCCGTGGTGCGGTTGGTGCCGGCCGCGTGGAACAGCGCCGGGTTGAAGAAGACGGCGTCGCCCTGGGCGAGCGGGAGCTGGACGTGGTGCTTCTTGAAGTACTTCTGGAACTCCGGCCGCCGCCAGGCCAGATAGCCCGGCTCGTACGCCTGCGAGAACGGCAGGTACAGGGTCGGCCCGGACTCCACCGGCATGTCGCAGTGCGCGACCGCGCCCTGGAGGGTGAGCACGGGGGAGAGGCGGTGGACATGCGCCGGGTAGGCCGCGGCGACCTCGGCGGAGAGGAAACCGAGGTGGTAGTCGCGGTGCACGGTCTGGGCGAGGCCGCCCGGGTTGACCACGTTGATCTGGGAGGTCACCTGGTAGCCGGGGCCGAGCCAGGCCTCGGAGACCAGCGCGAGGACGGGGTTGGCGTAGTAGTCGGCGAAGGTCGACGGGTCGTAGAGGGCCGCCTTCTCCAGCGCGTTCCACACCCGCTCGTTCGCGCCGGGCTTGGCGAAGTGGTCGCCGGCCGTGGCGCCCGCCGCGTCCTGCTCGCGGATCAGTGAGTCGAACACCTTGGTGGCGCGGTCGACGATCTCGCGATCGCGGAAGGCGCCCTTGAAGACCACCACTCCGGGCCCGTCGCAGAGGGCTCTGACGAGCTCCTCCTGGACGTCCCGGCGATGCCCGGCGCCTTGGAGGCGCTCGGCGTCGTACAGCAGGACGTTCCGCTCCACGCCGGCGGCGTGCGGGTACTCGGCGGGGTCGACGGTCCGCTCGACGAGCGCGCGGAACGAGTCGAGGTCGCAGTCCTGCTCGGACAGCCAGGCACGGTGATGTACGGCGGTGAAGGACATCTGCGTCCTCTCGGTGACAGGGGCGACTCAGCGCTGCCATTCTTGTCAGTACAAACCCGTCGAACAACCAGCAGGCGGCCATCAAAAACCCCTCAAGGAGCCACTGAATGGGTCACCCCTTCCCGATCCGGGAGATCGCACGTCAGGCGGGCCTGAGCGAGGCGACCGTCGACCGGGTCCTGAACGGCAGGGGAGGGGTCCGGGAGAGCACGGTCCGCGAGGTCCGGCAGGCCATCGCCGACCTGGACCGGCAGCGCACCCAGGTCAGGCTGGTCGGCCGCACCTTCATGATCGACATCGTGATGCAGGCGCCGGAGCGCTTCTCCACCGCCGTCCGGGCGGCCCTGGAGACGGAACTGCCCGCCCTGCACCCGGCCGTCGTGCGCTCCCGCTTCCACTTCCGCGAGACCGGGCCGGCCCAGGAGCAGGTCAGAATCCTGGACCGGATAGCCCGCCGCGGCTCACAGGGCGTGATCCTCAAGGCGCCGGACGTCCCCGAGGTCGCCGCCGCCGTCGGCCGCCTCGACCGGGCGGGCATCCCCGTGGTCACCCTGGTCACCGACCTGCCCGCCACGCCACGCCTCGGCTACGTCGGCATCGACAACCGTGCCGCCGGCGCGACCGCCGCGTACCTCATGGGCCAGTGGCTCGGCGACCGCCCCGGCAACGTCCTCACCAGCCTGAGCAGTGGTTTCTTCCGCAACGAGGAGGAACGCGAGATGGGCTTCCGCAGCGCCATGCGCGCCCGCCACCCCGACCGCACCCTGGTCGAGATCGCCGAGGGCCAGGGCCTGGACGCCACCCAGTACGACCTCGTCCGGGCCGCCCTGGAACGCGACCCGGACATCCGCGCGGTCTACTCGATCGGCGGCGGCAACATCGCCACGCTGAAGGCCTTCGAGGACCTCGGCCGAAAGTGCGCGGTGTTCATCGCCCACGACCTCGACCACGACAACGACCGGCTGCTGCGCGAGCACCGGCTCTCCGCCGTCCTCCACCACGACCTGCGCCAGGACATGCGCGAGGCCTGCCACCTGGTCATGCGCGAGCACGGCGCGCTGCCGCCCGCGGGACCGACGGTGCCGTCCGCGATACAGGTCGTGACGCCCTACAACATGCCGACAGTGCTCACAGGCTGACCCACGCGCCGGTCTCCGCCGACCGCGCCATCGCATCGAGTACGACGGCGCTGTGCACGGCGTCCGCCAGCGTGGCCCCGTACGAGGTGTCCTCCGCGATCGAGCGCAGGAAGCGGTGCGCCTCGACCACCTTGAGGTCGTCGTAGCCCATGGCGTTCGCGGCGCCCGGCTGGAACGCGCCGAACTCGCCGTCGCCCGGACCGACGTAGACCGTGCTGACCGGCTGGTCCTGGTACGACGTGCCGCGGCTGACACCGAGCTCGTTCATCCGGCGGAAGTCCCAGAACACCGCGCCCTTGGTGCCGTGCACCTCGAAGCCGTAGTTGTTCTGCTCACCGACCGAGACCCGGCAGGCCTCCAGGACACCGCGGGCGCCGGAGGCGAACCTCAGCAGGCAGCTGACGTAGTCCTCGTTCTCCACCGGGCCCAGCTCCCCGCCGGAAGCCCGGGAATGGCCCGCGGTGGCACCGGTCGGCCGGGCCCGCTCCGGCACGAAGATCGCCGTGTCGGCGGTCAACGACGCGATGTCCCCGAGCAGATACCGCGCCAGGTCCGCCCCGTGCGAGGCGAGGTCGCCCAGCACTCCGCTGCCGCCGCGCTCCTTCTCGTACCGCCAGGTCAGGGCGCCCTCGGGGTGGGCCGCGTAGTCGCTGAACAGGCGGATGCGGACATGGGTGACCGTGCCGATGTCACCGGAGGAGATCAGCGCGCGGGCTGCCTCGACGGCGGGCGCGTTGCGGTAGTTGAAGCCGACCGCGCTCCGCACGCCCGCCTTCGTGGCCGCGTCCGCCACCGCCCGGGCGTCCTCGGCGCTCAGCCCCACCGGCTTCTCGATCCAGATGTGCTTGCCGGCCTGGGCCATCGCGACCCCGATCTCCCGGTGCAGGAAGTTCGGCGCGGTGATGCTGACGGCCCGCACCCGCGGATCGGCGGCCACGTCCCGCCAGTCGCGGGTCGTCGAGGCGAACCCGAACTGGGTGGCGGCCTCCTCGGCCCGCCCCGGCACCTCCTCGGCGACCATCACGAGCTCCGGACGCAGGCCCAGCCGCGGGTAGTGGTGCAGGACGCGGGAGTACGCCTGGGTGTGCACCCGGCCCATCCAGCCGAACCCGACGACGGCGACCCCGAGCGAATCCACCATGACAGCCCCTCTTTGGACCGGTCCACAATCTGTCCAGGCCACCCTGAGTCGCATTCCCCAAGGTGTCAACCCTTTGACAGGACAATGGACCTCATGGAACGGTCCATACCATGAGACCTCCGACGATCCGCGACGTCGCCGACCGGGCCGGCGTCTCCAAGTCCCTGGTCTCCCTGGTGCTGCGCGGTTCCGAGCAGGTGCGCCCCGAGAAGCGCGAGGCGGTGACGCGAGCCATGGAGGAGCTCGGCTACCGGCCCAACGCCGCCGCCCGCAGCCTCAGCGAGCAGCGCACCCGCACGGTCGGCGTGCTCCTCAACGATCTGCGCAACCCCTGGTTCGTCGACCTGCTCGACGGCCTCAACTCACTGCTGCACGACAACGGCCTGCACATGCTGATGGCCGACACCCGCCTCAACCGCCGCATCGGCCAGGATGTGACCGGCCCCTTCCTCGACCTGCGCGCCGACGGCCTGGTCGTCATCGGCACCCTGCCCGACCCGGCCGCGCTCGGAGCGATCGCCGAGCGCATCCCGGTCGTCGTCGCGGGTGCCCGTGAGCCGGTCCTGCCAGGCGTGGACATGGTCGCCAACGACGACGAACAGGGCGCCCGCCTGGTCACCGAACACCTCATCGGCCTCGGCCACCGGCGGATCGCGCACATCGCGGGATACGGCGCCGTCGGCGAGCTGCGCCGGCGCAGCTTCGAGGAGACGATGCGGGCGCATGGCCTGGCAGGGGTGGTGGAGGCCAGCGACATGACGGAGGAGGGCGGCTACCGCACCACCGTCCGCCTGCTGAGCCGCCCCGACCGGCCCACCGCCGTCTTCGGCGTCAACGACATCGCCTCGGTCGGTGTCCTGTCGGCGGCCGAGGAACTGGGTCTGCGTGTCCCGCGGGACCTGTCCGTCGTCGGCTACGACAACACACGCATCGCGAGCCTGCGCCACGTCTGGCTCACCACCGTCGACAGCGCCAACCACGAGGTCGGCCGCCGCGCGGCCCGCTGCCTCCTGGACCGCTTCGAGGGCGGCGGGGGAGCGGGCCAGGTGCAGCTGGCGGCGCCCACGCTGGAGATCCGGGGCACGACGGCGGCGCCACCGCCTACAGATTGATCGAGTACGCCTTCCGCAGCGTCTCGTGCACCGTCCACGTCGTACGGTCGCCCGCACGCAGTACGGCCATGTCACCGGGCCCGACCGTGAGCGTCGCCCCGCCCTCGACCTCGATGGTCGCCGACCCGCTGATCACCACGAACAGCTCGTCCGCCTCGGTGTCCGTGACCACGCCGGGCGTGATCTGCCAGATCCCGCGGATCTGCTTGCCGTCCTCCGACTCCCAGACCACCTTCCCGGTCACCTCGGGCGTGCCGGAGACGATCTGCTCCGGGGCGAGGGGCTCGGCATCGAGCTCGGCGTCGGGGATGTGGACAACGAAACTGTGGGTCATGCGACGACCTTAGCCTCGGGGAACCGATGGCGGCCGTGGACAGCATGTGGGGTATCGGCCCAGGCGAAAGGAGACTCCGTCGGGGACCAGGCGGACTGGCGGGGTGCCCGGCCCCGGGTGATCGTGGTGGGCATGGCGGACACCCGGGCTGCTGCCGCGGCCGAGCGGCACGCGCACGACACACGCGAGAGTCTCCTGTTCGGCGGCGTCTACGGCGCGGTCCTGGCCTGCTCGATGGTCGCCGCGCTCACCCAGTACGGCCACACCGACCAGGAGACCCGCCGTTACGACGCCGTCTGGCTCGTGGTCACGGCCCTGGCCTCCGCTCTCGCCCACGGGTACGCCCACTACATCGCGGAACGCACCCCGCACCGCCGCGGCGACGCCCTGCGCACTCTCATCAACGAGTGGCCGCTGGTCACGGCGGTCCTGCCCACGGTCTTCATCCTCGCGGGCGCGGGCTGGGGCTGGTGGCCCGCGAAGGGTGTGGAGTACCCGGCGTTCACCCTGAACATCACCCTGCTGTTCACCCTGGGCGTCGTGACGGCCCGCTGGTCGCACCGCTCCTGGCCCTACGCCCTGCTGATCGGCCTCGTGGACGCGCTGCTCGGCGTGGGGGTCGTGGTGGCCAACGCGGTCATCAAGTGAGAGCGCGCAGGTCAGGCGCCCAGGGGGACGGACGACGACGGCGCGGTCGTCCGACGGATCCCGGGTCGTACCGGCGACGCCGGACCTCGACGAGCCCGCCGCCGAGACCTTCGGCGGACATCTGCCGCTTGCCCCGTCCGAGTGGCGGCCGGACGGTCCGGCGCGCGGTGCGGGACCTCGCGTCCGAGGGCGGGGACCAGAATGTGCGCCTGACCGTCCGGTTCGGCCGACCGGCGCACAGGGGAAGGAGCCGACATGACCGACGTCACCGACGAGGCGATCCACAGCCTGCACGCCACCGCCGACCCCCGCCTCCGCGAACTGCTCACGGCCCTCGTCCGCCATCTGCACGCCTTCGCGCACGAGACCCGGCTCACCCAGGACGAGTGGGAAGCCGCGATCCGCTTCCTCACGGCGACCGGACAGTCCTGCACGGACACCCGGCAGGAGTTCATCCTCCTGTCGGACGTGCTGGGACTGTCGATGCTCGTCGAGACGATCCACAGCGACGGTCACGGCACCGAGAGCACGGTCCTGGGCCCCTTCCACATGACCGAGTCGCCGGAGCGTGAACTCGGGGCGGACATCGACCTCATGGGCGGCGGCGAGCCGTGCGTGGTGAGCGGCCGGGTGCTCTCGACGGACGGAACTCCGCTGCCCGGCGCGACGGTCGACGTCTGGCAGGCGAACGACCAGGGCTACTACGACGTCCAGCAGCCCGGGATCCAGCCGCCGGGCAACGGCCGGGGTCTTTTCACCACGGACACCGAGGGCGGCTTCCGCTTCCGCACCTGTGTGCCCAGCTCGTACCCCATCCCCACGGACGGCCCGGTCGGCGACATCCTGCGCGCCACCGGCCGTCACCCCTACCGCCCCGCACACATCCACTTCATCGCCTCGGCCGCCGGACACGACCCCCTCACCACGCACATCTTCGTGGCCGGCGACCCCTACCTGGCATCCGACGCGGTGTTCGCCGTCAAACAGAGCCTCGTCCGCGACTTCACCCCGACCGACGACCCTTCCCTCGCCGAGGAGTTCGGCGTCCCGAACCCGTTCCGGCACGCGCGCATCGACCTCGTACTGGACCGCTCATGACGGAGTTCGTCCACGAGTCCCCGCCCGTGAGGGTCGTCCTGCGCCCCGGCGCCGCCACGACGGCGACCCCCGACGAGGCCCGACGCCTCGGCCTGCGGCGGCTGTTGGTCGTCTCCGGCACACGCGGTGCGGACACGGCCCAGTCGGTCGCCGACTCCCTCGGCCAGGCCTGTGCGGGCCTGCACACCGGGGCCCGGATGCATGTCCCCGTGGAGGTCGCCGACCGGGCCGTCGAGGTGGCGCGGAGAGCGGGCGCCGACGGATGCGTCGCGGTCGGCGGCGGTTCGTCCATCGGCCTCGGCAAGGCGATCGCCCTGCGCACCGGCCTGCCGCTGATCGCCGTACCCACCACCTACTCCGGCTCCGAGGCGACCCCGGTCTGGGGCCTGACCGAACACGGCGCCAAACGCACGGGGCGCGACCCCTGCGTCCTGCCCCGCAGCATCGTCTACGACCCCGAACTGACCCTCTCCCTCCCCGTACCGCTCTCCGTGACCAGCGGCGTCAACGCCCTCGCGCACGGCGTCGAGGCGCTGTACGCCCCGGACGCCTCGCCCCTGATCGCGCTGATGGCCGAGGAGGGGGTACGCGCGATGGCCCGAGCCCTCCCCGACGTGGCCGGCGACCCGGCCTCCCTGGACGCCCGCGGCCGTGCCCTGTACGGCGCCTGGCTCTGTGGCTGCTGCCTGGGCGCCACCACGATGGGCCTGCACCACAAGCTGTGCCACGTCCTCGGGGGCACCTTCGGCCTGCCGCACTCGGAGACCCACACGGTGGTCCTTCCGTACGCCCTCGCGTACAACGCGCCCGCGGTCCCGGACGCGGTGGCCGCCGTGGCCCGGGCCCTGGACGCGGACGAGGCCCCGACAGCCCTGCGGCAGCTGGCCGGGAGCCTCGGCGCTCCGCGGTCCCTGGCTGAACTCGGCCTGAAGGAGGCCGACTTGGCGGTGGCGGCCGAGCAGGTGGCGGGCCAGGCGTACGCCAACCCCAGGGAGGTCACGGTGGACGGGGCGCTGGCGGTGCTGCGGGCGGCGTACGAGGGCGGACCGCCCTGACCGTCGTGGCAGAACACGGGTCCGCCCCCGGAGTACGGAACTCCGGGGGCGGACCCGTGGCTGTCGACGTGCCTCAGGCCTTGGCGCCCGTGACCTCCGCCGCCTCGCTGGGGCTGTCCTGCGGCGTCCGGGCCGGGACGGCGGCGCGCTTCGCCGGGATGAAGGTGGCGATGAGGAAGGCGAGGAGGGCTGCTCCGGCGCCGAGGGCCATGACGACCTTGAAGCCGTTCTCCGAGGGCAGTGCGTAGCCGCCGAAGTCGGTGGTCATCTGGGCGAGGATGACACCCGCGATGGCGCTGGCGAAGCTGGTGCCCAGGGAGCGCATCAGGGTGTTGAGGCTGTTGGCGGCACCGGTCTGGGTGGGGTCGACCGCGCCCATGATCAGGGCGGGCAGGGCGCCGTAGGTGAAGCCGATGCCGCCGCCGATGATGCAGGAGACCAGGACGAGGTGCCAGACCTCCGACATCAGCACGATGTTGAGGCCGTAGCCGGCGGCCACGATCAGGGCGCCGATCATCAGGGTGAGCTTGGGGCCCTTGGCCTTGGTGATGGCGGCGGAGACGCCGGACATGACCATCATGACGAGGCCCTGGGGGGCGAGGACCAGGCCGACGGTGAGCATGGACTTGCCGAGGCCGTAGCCGGTGGCTTCGGGGAGCTGGAGCAGCTGCGGCAGGACCAGGGACATCGCGAACATCGAGAAGCCGAGCGCGATCGAGGCGAGGTTGGTGAACAGCACCTGGGGCTTGGCGGTGGTGCGCAGGTCGACCAGGGGCTCGCTGCTGCGCAGCTCGTAGAGGCCCCAGGCGAGCAGGATCACCACCGAGGCAATGCCGAGGCCCAGGGTGCCGGCGGACGTCCAGCCCCAGTCGCCGCCCTTGGAGACGGCCAGCAGCAGGGTCACCAGTCCGGCGGACAGGCCCAGCGAACCGACCAGGTCGAAGCGGCCGCCGGCCCGCACGGTGGACTCGGGCACGATCAGCAGCACGAGCAGGAGGGAGACGGCGCCCAGGACGGCGGAGGTCCAGAAGAGGATGTGCCAGTCGAAGTTGTCGGCGATGAAGGCGGCGGAGGGCAGGCCGAGGGCGCCGCCGACACCGAGCGAGGCGCTCATCATGGCGGTGGACCCGGCGAGCCGCTCGGCGGGCAGTACGTCGCGCATGATGCTGATGCCGAGCGGGATGACACCGGCGGCCAGGCCCTGCAGGGCGCGTCCGGCGATCATCGGGATCACGGAGTCGGCGAGTGCGCAGACGACCGAGCCGGAGATCAGCAGGACGATGCTGACCAGGAGCATGCGGCGCTTGCCGTACATGTCGCCGAGGCGGCCGACCACGGGGGTGGCGACGGCGGCGGCGAGCAGGGTGGCGGTGACCGCCCAGGCGGTGTTCGACGCCGAGGCGTCAAGAAGCTTCGGCAGTTCGGGGACGATCGGGATGACGAGCGTCTGCATCAGCGCGACGACGATCCCGGCGAAGGCCAGCACCGCCACGACGGCGTTCGACCGCGACGGGGCGGACCCCGCTGCGATGGGTCGGGCAAGGGCGTCGGACATGGCAGGGCCTCCGTGGACAAGAAGGATTGCTTGAGTTACTCAACCATAAATGTATTGCTTGACTTAAGCAAGTGGGTGCTGAGGGGTTGCACGGGCAGTTCGGCGACGACCTCGAAGCCGCCCTGCGGACGACGCCCCGCACGGACGCTGCCGCCGACCGAAAGGGCGCGCTCACCCATCCCGACCAGGCCGTATCCGCCCTGGGTCGCAGCGGCGGGGGCGTTGCCCTCATTGGTGACCGTGATGCCGAGAAGCCCGGGGGAGTAGGTGAGCCGTACCTCGGCGGAGTGGGTGTCGGCGTGCTTGGTGACGTTGGTGAGCGCCTCCTGCACGATGCGGTATGCGGTGAGGTCCGCACCGGCGGGGAGCGGCTGTGGCTCGCCTTCGCTGACGACGTTCACCGTGAGGCCGGCGTGCCGGAACGAGGCGGCGAGATCGGGCAGTCGGGCGAGTCCGACCGGCGGGCTCCCCTCGTCGGCGGCGTGTCTCAACAAGCCCACGGTCGCCTTGAGTTCGCGCATCGCGGCCGCGGTCGTACCGCTCAGGTCGAGGGCCAGCCGCCCGGCCTCCTCGGGCCGCGCGGGCAGATGCCTGGCGACCGCGCCGGCCTGGAGGTTCGCGAGAACGAGGTGATGGGCGACCACGTCGTGCAGGTCCCGGGCGATGCGTACCCGCTCCTCGGCGACCCGGCGCCGCGCCTCCTCCTCCCGGGTCCGCTCCGCGTCCTCGGCCCGGGCCCGCACCGCGTCGAGGTAGGCGGTGCGCAGCCGGGCCACCGTCCCGAGAGAGGTGGGCAGCAGCAGCCACGCGGTGGGGCCGAGCAGCTTGAGCACCAGAGGTTCGTCCGTGGGACCGGCGATCAGTGAGGTGATCACGAGGGCGGTGATGGCCGCGCCGGCGGCGGTGTTGGCTGTCCTGCGGTCGGTGCGTACGGCCAGCGAGTACAGCGCGAGCATCAGCGGCCCCAGCAGCAGAACCGTGAGGAGATACCCGAGCGCGGACGAGGCCGTGGCACAGACCAGGGTCACCGCGACCGTCGTACGGGGGTGGCCGCGGTGCCAGAGCAACGCGAGACACGCGACGCCGGCCAGCAGCACTCCGGGCCACCAGGAGACCCGGAGGTCGTGGCCCGGCAGGGTGACGACGCTGCCGGGGAAGGCGCAGGCGAACAGCGCGACGGCCTGGGCCGCGTCGAAGGGGCGAGGGCGGAGGGTGTCGGTCATGGTGGGGGGTTCCAGTCCGGGTTACGGGGTTCCCGTGGTCGGTGGGAACCCCGTAGGGCGACGACCGCGCCCCGAAAGGGCGCGGGGAACTGCGCGACCAGCCACGACGGCGCCGCGGTTGGCGACGGCCTGTTTCGGCGCTACCGACGGAGCGTTCAGGCCTCGTCGTCGAACGTGACGACAACCTTCTCCGCGGCCCCCGGCGTCAGCGCCAGCTCGAAGGCCCGCTCGACCTCGCCGAACGGCACCCGGTGGCTGATCAGCCGGGCGAATCGCTCGTGGTGCTCGACGAGTTCGGGCGTGACCTCGAAGATCTCGGTCGGATAGCCCTGCGAGGCGATCAGTGTCAGCTCGCTGCGCAGCATCCCGCCGAGGTCGATGGCGTCGGACTTCTTCTGTACGGCGACCATGACCAGCTTGGCGTGCCACTTGGCGTTGTCGACGACGGCCTGGAAGACGGCGGGTGCGCCGGCGGCGTCGAAGTAGATGTCGGTGCCGGGGCGGGGCTGGCCGAGGGCGTTGGCGGCCTGGCCGTGCAGCTCCGTCAGCCGTTCGGTGACGTTCTCCGTGGCCGAGTCGATGACGGCGTCGGCGCCGACCGCGAGGGCCGTCTCCAGGCGCTCGGGGATGATGTCGACGACCACGACGTGCCCCACGCCCCGCAGCTTCAGCCAGATGGCGGCGCCCAGTCCGATGGGCCCGGCGCCGAAGACGACGACCTTGTCCGCGGGCTTCGCCTCGGAGCGGTTGACGGCGTGCCGGGCGACCGCCAGCGGCTCGTTCAGCGAGGCGACCTCGAAGGGCACCGTGTCGGGGAAGACCGTGACGTTCTTGCCAGTTTCGACGCCCTCGACCAGCAGGTACTGGCTCATGGCGCCGTGCGCGCCGCCGCAGCCGATGATCCCCGAGGGCACGCCCTGCGGGTTCACCACGACCCGGTCGCCGACCTTGACGCCGGTGACCTCGGCGCCGACCTCGACGATCTCACCGGCGGGCTCGTGGCCCAGCGGGATCGCCCGCATCGAGCCGTCGGTACCGGCCGGCATGCCGCCGAGATGGAGGAAGAAGGTGTCGGTGCCGCAGATCCCGCAGGCGCGCATCCTGACGAGCGCGTCCGTGGGGCCGGGGGCGGGGCGCTCGACGTCCCGCACGTCGACCTTGTCCTTGGCGGTGAGGACGGACTTCATCGTGGCCATGGAGAGTCTCGCTTTCTGGAGGTGCTGCGAAGAGGTGTTGCCGGACTCGGGCGAGTCCTGACAGGTCGGGCGGAAGGGTGACCCGACCGGAGTCGTGGATGTCACCGGGCCCGGCGGCGGGCAGGGGGAGTGGCCCGTCCGCCGGACCCGGTGACCGCGCCGTACCCCGTCCCCACGGGTCGGGCGCAAGGGGCCGCATCCGCTCAATGCGGCCCCGGTCCGGGTGTGCGTGGTCGGGAGCGGTCGAGCATCTCCGTCCCACGCGGACCGGTTTACTTGAGTTAGGCAAGCACGGCTGCATTACTTAAGTCAAGCAACCAACTTCACATTGCTTAAGTTAGGCAAGTACCTCTAGGGTGGCGTCATGACCGCAGAAGCGCCGGCCCCGGCGCCCCTGGCCGAGATCGAGCGAGTGCTCAGCCGGGTCGCATACCTGGCCGGGCGGAGCCGACGGCATGAGCGCCTCATGGCGATGGCCGGGGTGCCGCTCGACCGCGCGGCCGTGGCGATTCTGCGGCACATCGCGGAGAGCGAGCCCCTGCGCCCCGGGGTGCTGGCGGTCCGGCTCTCCGTGGAGGCCTCCCATGTCACCCGCCAACTGCGGCAGTTGGAGCGGGGCGGGTATGTGATCCGCGTCGCGGACCCGGAGGACCGCCGGGCCCAGCGCGTCCAGCTCACCGACGAGGGCCTGGCCGCGGTCGGCCGTGTCCGCGAGGTCGGCCGCCGCTATCTCGAACTGGCCCTGGGCGACTGGTCCGAGGACGACCTGCGACAGCTGGCCGCCCTCTTCCACCGGCTCGTCGACGACTTCGCCGACCATGCCGAGGACCCTGTCGGCCCACCGCTCTCCGCCTGACCGTACCGCCGTCCGGACCCCACGATTGGTCTTGCCATGTACGCGCATCTCCTGGAGAAACCGTCACCACCCCGCGGCGACGGACAGCACGTCCTGGTCGTCGTGGGCGATCCCGGCGACGCCGAACTGCTCACCACCACCCTGGAGTTGGCCGGCTACCAGGTCGGCACCGCGGAGAGCGGTGCCGAGGGCATGGCACGGCTCACCCGGCAGCGGTTCGACCTGGTGGTCCTGGACGCCGCCCTGCCCGACCTGCCGGACCTCGCCCATGGCCGCCGTATGGCCCCCGCGGACCGGCCCCCACTGCTCTTCCTGGCCTCCTGCGACTCCCTGCACCGGCTCCTGCCCGAACTCGGCCTGGGCGCGGAGGACTACGTCATCAAACCCGTACGCGTCCCCGAGGTGCTGGCGCGGGCGCAGGTACTGCTGCGCCGCCGATGTCCCGCGCCGCGTCCCGGGATGCCCGGATACGGCGATCTGGTCCTGGACGACACGACGTGCCGCGCCCGCCGCGGGCCCAGGCCGCTCGACCTCACGCCCGCCGAGTACCGGCTGCTGCGCCATCTGCTGGCCAACGCGGGGCGCGTGCTGTCGAAGGAGCAGATCAGCCGGCATGTGTGGGGGGAGTTCCGGGGACACCAGGCGATCGAGAAGCTCGTCTCCCGGCTGCGGCACAAGGTGGACGAGGAAGGGCCCGCGCTGATCCATACGCGCCGGGGGTTCGGGTACTGGCTCGGAGGCTGAGCGCTCCGCTGGAAGGACGGGGACGGGGACGGGGACGGACCTGCGGGCCGGTGGGGCTGGTCGGGCCCGCGAGGCGGAGCGGCGTTTCGACGGAGCCCCGCGCTCCTTCTGGGGCGCGGTGTCGCGCCGGATGTCGCCAAGGCCGCTCAGGGTGCGTCTTCCGGGGCGTCCCCAACGGGTGAGAGGCCCCGCCGGCACGCCGCTTCACCGAGCAGGCGGGGGCGGTCGCGACGGGGCCGCGGGCGACCGGCGGCGCGGATCGGGGCACTGCCGACGGGGCGCGGGGCCGTCCTGCGGGATGTGCCGATGCTCAGCGCGTTCGCCATGACGACGGCTGCGATGCCCGCCCACTCCGGCCAACCCAGCCGCTGTCCCAGGACGACCCACCCGACCACGGCCGCCAGGACCGGGTTGACGCTCATGAACAGGCCGAACGCCGGGGCCGGCACCCGGCGCAGCGTGAACAGGTCGGCGAGGCAGGGCACCGCCGAGGACAGCACGCCGGCGACCACCGCGCAGCCGACCGCCCACGCCGTCGGCGGATGCTGCACGGCGACGACGATCCCGACCGGCAGGAACGTCAGTGCGGACAGCGCCGCCGCGGCACCCGAGCCCTGCGCTCCGGGGATACGGCGGCCGACGGTGCGGTTGAGGAGGATGTACGCCGCCCAGCACCCGGCGGCCAGCAGGCCGAGGCCCATGCCGACATGGTCGCTGGAGGGCCGCGGGCGCATCAGCGTGACGACACCCGCCACCGCGAGCAGCGCACAGCACACGTCCACGCGCCGCCGGGTGGCCGAAAGGGCGATGGCCAGCGGGCCGAGGAACTCCAGGGTCACCGCGAGCCCCAGGCCGACGCGGTCGACGGCGGTGTAGAGGGAGAGGTTCATCGTCCCGAACACCGCGGCCAGCAGCAGCACCGGCCACCACTGACTCCAGGTGAACGACCGGAACCGGGGCCGGCCGACGGCGAGGAGGACGGCCGCCGCGACGTACTGGCGGACCGCGACGACCCCGACGGGGCCGATGACGGGGAAGGCGAGCGAACCGATCGCGGCACCGACCTGGTTGGACAGGCCGCTGCCCACCATGGTGGCGATCCCGGTCGGGCTCGTCCGGGACGGCCCGGCGGTCGGCAGGGGAGTGGCCGCGGGGCGTGCGGGTGCCTCTTGCATGGGTCGAGGCTGCGCGCCCTCGGCGTTTGCACAAAATGCATGTCCCGATCGATCTATACGCTTGAGTCATGGATGTGGACCTGCGGCAGCTGCGCTGTCTCGTCGCGATCGTCGACGAGGGCACCTTCACCGACGCCGCCCTGGCCCTCGGGGTCTCCCAGGCGGCCGTCTCCCGCACCCTGGCCTCCTTCGAACGGGCTCTGGGCGTACGGCTGTTGAGGCGCACCTCGCGCGAGGTGACCCCGACCCCGACCGGACTGCGGGTCCTCGCGCACGCCCGGCGGGTGCTCGCCGAGGTCGACGATCTGGTCCGGGACGCCATCTCGGGCCACGCCCATCTGCGCATGGGCTACGCCTGGTCGGCGCTCGGCCGGCACACCCTCGCCTTTCAGCGCCGCTGGAGCCGGGAGCGTCCGGAGACCGATCTGCACCTGGTGCGGGTCAACTCGGCCACGGCCGGTCTCGCGGAGGGCGCCTGTGACCTGGCCGTCGTGCGCCGGCCCGTGGACGAGCGGCGGTTCGAGTCGGTCATCGTCGGTCTGGAGCGGCGGCTGTGCGCGATGGCCGCCGACGATCCGCTGGCCCGGCGCCGGTCCGTCCGGCTGGCCGACCTGGCGGGACGTGTCCTCCTCGTCGACCGGCGTACCGGTACCGCGACCGCCGACCTGTGGCCGCCGGAGGTCCGCCCGGCCACCGAGGAGACGCATGACGTCGACGACTGGCTGAACGTCATCGCCACCGGTCGCTGTGTCGGCATGACGCCGGAATCGACGGCCAACCAGTACCCGCGGCCGGGTGTCGTCTACCGGCCGGTGCGCGACGGCGAGCCGATCGCCGTGCGGCTCGCGTGGTGGCGGGACGACCCGCATCCCGCCACCCAGGCCGTGATGGAACTGCTCACGTCGCTGTATCGCGAGGGCTGAGCTGCGACCATGGACGACAAGCATGCCTGCAATACGGCAGACAAAATTGTTGACAATCTTGTTTGGCTAGATTTAGGTTCGACAGGCACTCACTCAGGGAGGGCAACGATGCCGAAAGAAGCCCGTCCGAGCACCGGGGAGCAGGCCAAACAGCATGCGTTCGCGCAGCTGCGGCAGGCGATCCTGCACGGCGAGATGGCACCGGCGCAGCGGCTGGTGGAGAACGAGCTCGCCGAGCAGTTCGGTGTGACGCGGGCGAGCATCCGCGCGGCACTCATCGATCTGGAGTCCCAGGGGCTCGTGGAGCGGATCCGCAACCGTGGTTCACGGGTGCGGGTGGTGACCGTGGACGAAGCGGTCGCCATCACCGAGTGCCGCATGGTCCTCGAAGGGCTGTGCGCGGCGAAGGCGTCGCTCGCGGCGAGCGACAAGCAGCTGGGCGAACTCACCGACCTCGGTACGGCCATGTCCAAGGCCGTCGCCGACGGCGAGCCGGTCACCTACTCCGAGCTCAACCACGAACTGCACGTCCGTATCCGGGAGTTCTCCGGCCAGGAGACCGCGCAGGAACTGCTGGAGCGGCTCAACGCCCAACTGGTGCGGCACCGCTTTCAGTTGGCGCTGCGTCCGGGGCGCCCGCAGCAATCCCTGAACGAGCATCTGACCATGATCGAGGCGATCAGGGCCAGGGACCCGCAGGCGGCCGAGACGGCCGTCCGCGCCCACCTCACCAGCGTGATCGAGGCGCTGCGCGACTGATCACGGTGGCGCGGGGCGGGCGCACACCTGTCACCAAGGAGATTTCAGCATGTCCGAGGCCAACGCGCCCGCCAGCCCACGATCGACACTTGTCATCACCGCGCACGCCGGCGACTTCGTGTGGCGTGCGGGTGGCGCCATCGCCCTGGCGGTGTCCCGCGGCGAGAAGGTCACCGTCGCCTGTCTGACCTTCGGTGAGCGCGGCGAGTCCGCCAAGGCGTGGCGTGCGGGCAAGAAGCTGGACGAGATCAAGGCGATACGCCGGGAGGAGGCGGAGCGGGCCGCCGCCACCCTCGGCGCCGAGGTCCGCTTCTTCGACGCCGGCGACTACCCGCTGCTGGTCACCCCGGAGTTGACCGACCGGCTGGTCGAGGTCTACCGCGACACCCAGCCCGACGTCGTGCTCACCCACCCCGTAGAGGACCCCTACAACGGCGACCACCCGGCCGCCAACCGCATGGCCCTGGAGGCCCGTGTCCTCGCGCAGGCCATCGGCTACCCCGGCCCCGGCGAGATCATCGGCGCCCCGCCGGTCTTCTTCTTCGAGCCGCATCAGCCCGAGATGAGCGGCTTCAAGCCCGAGGTCCTCCTCGACATCACCGAGGTCTGGGACACCAAGCGCAAGGCCATGGAGTGCCTCGCGGCCCAGCAGCACCTGTGGGACTACTACACCGACCTCGCCGTCCGCCGCGGCGTCCAGCTCAAGCGCAACGCCGGTCCGAACCTGGGCCTGGCCCACAAGACCATGGCCGAGGCGTACATGCGTCCCTACCCGCAGATCGCGAAGGAGCTGGCATAACCATGGGCGGTGTCATTGTCACCAACCCGCCGAAGGCGGAGCTGAAGGACGTCGACGCGCTGGCCGGCTACGGCGTGGCGACGGTGAGCGAGGCGATGGGCCGAACCGGCTTGCTGGGTCCGGGGATCCGCCCCGTCCAGCAGGGTGTGCGGGTCGCCGGTACGGCCGTCACCGTGCTCAGCTGGCCCGGCGACAACCTCATGATCCACGCCGCCGTCGAGCAGTGCGGCGAGGGCGACATCCTGGTCGTCACCACCACCTCGCCGTGCACGGACGGCCTGTTCGGCGAGCTGTTCGCGACCGCCCTGAAGCAGCGTGGGGTGCGCGGCGTCGTCACCAACACCGGAATCCGCGACACCCAGGAGCTGCGCGACATGGGCTTCGCCGCCTGGTCCCGCGCGGTCTCCTCGCAAGGCACGGTCAAGGCCACCGGAGGCTCGGTCAACGTGCCGATCGCCATCGACGGTCAGGTGATCCGCCCCGGCGACGTGATCCTCGCCGACGACGACGGTGTCGTGGTCGTTCCGCGTGAGAGCGCCCGGGAGACGGCTGTGCGGTCCGAGGCCCGCGAGGCCAAGGAGGCCGCCACCCGGGCCGCCTTCATCGACGGCCAACTCGGCCTGGACCGCTACGGGTTGCGGGACACGCTCAAGCGGCTCGGCGTCGAGTACCGGTCGTACGAGGAGTGCGCGGGGGAGTCGTCGTGAGCTCCGTGCCCGAGGAGGTGCCCTGTCTGCTGATGCGGGGCGGCACCTCCAGGGGCGCCTACTTCCTCGCCGCCGACCTCCCTGCCGAACCCGCCCTGCGCGACGACCTGTTGCTGCGCGTCATGGGCAGTCCCGACGAGCGGCAGATCGACGGTCTGGGCGGCGCGCACCCGCTCACCAGCAAGGTGGCCGTCGTCTCGCCGTCCGCCGATCCGCAGGCCGACGTCGACTATCTCTTCCTCCAGGTCGCCGTCGACCGGCCCGAGGTGAGCGACCGTCAGAACTGCGGGAACATCCTCGCGGGTGTCGGCCCCTTCGCCGTCGAGCGCGGACTGGTCCCGGCGGGGGAGGAACGCACCCGCGTCCGGATCCGCATGGTCAACTCCGGCGACCACGCCACGGCGACCTTTCCCACTCCGGGCGGCCGGGTGGACTACGCCGGCGACGCGCAGATCTCCGGAGTGCCGGGGACGGCCGCTCCGGTGGTCATCGAGTTCCCGGCCGGGGCGGGCGAGCTGCTGCCCACGGGAAGCGTCCGCGACGAGATCGACGGCGTCCAGGTGACCTGCGTGGACAACGGCATGCCGACCGTGCTGATCGCCGCCACCTCGCTGAAGGTCACCGGGTACGAGTCGCCCAAGGACCTGGAGGAGGACCGGACGCTCGCCGACCGGCTGCACCGGATCCGCCTGGCGGCGGGCCGGCTGATGGGCCTCGGCGACGTCTCGGACACCACTGTCCCCAAGCTCACCCTTCTCGCCCCGCCGCGCGAAGGCGGCGCGGTCACCACCCGCACCTTCATACCGGTGCGCTGCCACACCTCGATCGGTGTGCTCGGCGCGGCCAGTGTGGCCGCAGGGCTGCGGATCGACGGCAGTGTGGGGGCGGATCTCGCGGAGCTCGATCCCGACAGCGACCGGATTCGCATGGAACATCCCACCGGATTCCTCGACATCGAAAGCAGCCTCGGGTCCACCCCCGAAGGCCTTCCCACCGCCCGCCGCACGGCCGTGGTCCGCACGGCCCGCAAGATCTTCGACGGCACCGTCTTCCCCAGGGCTGCCGCACGACCCCAAGGAGGTCACCGATGACTCCGCCGCTCGGCGACATCGCGCACATCGGCCACGCCCAGCTGTTCACCCCGGACCTGGACGCCAGCGTCGGCTTCTTCACCGACTACCTGGGCCTCACGGTCAACGGACAGGACGGCGACACCGTCCATCTGCGGACCTTCGACGACTACGAGCACCACAGCCTGGTCCTCACCGCCCGCGAACAGCCCGGCCTCGGCCGGCTCGCCCTGCGCACCTCCAGCGAGGAGGCTCTCCATCGCCGTGTCGAAGCGATCGAGGCAGCGGGCCGTACCGGCAAGTGGGTCGAGGACGAACCGGGTATCGGCAAGCTCTACGTCACGACGGACCCGGACGGCCATGAACACGCCCTGTACTGGGAGAGCGAGCACTACCGGGCCCCCGAGGGGCTCAGGCCCGCGCTGAAGAACCAGCCGCAGGCCAAACCCAACCGGGGTGTGGGCGTACGGCGGTTGGACCACATCAACTTCCTCGCCGCCGATGTGCTCGCCAACGCCGAGTTCCAGCAGGACGTCCTCGGCGCCCGGCCCACCGAGCAGATCCGGCTGGACAGCGGGAAGATCGCGGCGCGCTGGCTGACGTACACGAACAAGTCGTACGACGTCGTCTACACCTCGGACTGGACCGGCAGCGCCGGACGGCTGCACCACATCGCCTTCGCGACCGACACCCGCGAGGACATCCTGCGCGCGGCCGATCTCGCCATCGACAGCGGTGTGTTCATCGAGACGGGCCCGCACAAGCACGCCATCCAGCAGACGTTCTTCCTCTACGTCTACGAGCCGGGCGGCAATCGCATCGAGCTGTGCAACCCGCTCACGCGGCTCGTCCTCGCGCCTGACTGGCCGCTGATCACCTGGACCGAGGAGGAGCGCAAGAAGGGGCAGGCCTGGGGTCTGCAGACCATTGAGTCGTTCCACACCCATGGGACGCCACCAGTGGCCTGAGCTGGGCAAAGGGCCGCACGCCAGCGATTGTCGATGAGATTGTTGACAAAAACGTTGACTCTTGGCGGGCGGCTCCTTAGCGTCTAGCGCACCAAGCACGAGAGGTAACCAACGATGTCTTCCTCCCCCTCCCCCTCCCTGTCCGCTCGCGGCAGCAGACTGGCCTTCCTGGTCGTCGGCCTGTGCTGGCTGGCCGTGCTCTTCGACGGCCTCGACATGTTCATCTACGGCTCGGTGCTGCCGCACCTGCTGGAGACGAAGACCTTCGGCCTCACCGCCGACCAGGCCGGCGACCTCGGCTCCTACGCCACCTTCGGGATGCTGATCGGCGCGCTCACCGCCGGCACCGTCGCCGACCGCATCGGCCGCAAGAAGCTGATGGTCGCCTGCGTGACCCTCTTCTCGCTGGCCTCCGGCGTCTGCGCCATGGCCGGCAGCGTCGAGGTCTTCGGCCTCGGCCGCACCCTGGCGGGCATCGGCCTCGGCGGTCTGCTGCCCACCGCGATCAGCATGGTCTCCGACTACGCGCCACGCGGCCGCGGCGCCATCGTCATCGGCATGCTGATGACCGCCCACCACGCCGGCGGCATCCTCTCCGCCTACGTCGCCAAGTGGCTCATCGACCCCGTCGGCTGGCGCGCCGCCTTCTGGGTCTGCGTGCTCCCGCTGCTCTTCGCGCCGGTGCTCGCCAGGTTCCTGCCCGAGTCGCTGAGCTTCCTCGTCGCCAAGGGCCGCACCGAGGAGGCCCGAACGCTGGCCGAGCGGTACGACGTCGAACTGCCCGCCGCCAAGGGCGGCAAGCAGGCCGCGGCCGACCGCTGGAACTCCCTGCTCAACCTGTTCCGCGGCGGCGAGTGGATCCAGACCCTGCTGTACTGGCTCGCTTCCTTCGGCGGACTGCTCCTTGTCTACGGCGTCGCCACGTGGCTGCCCACCCTGATGCGCGCCGAGGGCTACGAGCTCGCCAACGCGCTGACCTTCGTCGTCGTCTTCAACCTCGGTGGCATCGTGGGCATGCTCGTCGCGGGCCGGGCCGCCGACCGCTTCGGCGCCCCGCGGATCTCGGCGATCTGGTTCGCACTGACCGCCGCGGGCGTGTTCCTGCTCAGCGTCCACATGCCGATGGGCGTGACCACGGTCGTCGTCTTCTTCACCGGCGTCTTCCTCAACAGCGCCCAGACGATGATCTACGCGACGGTGTCCATCCGCTCCACCCCGGACAGCCGTGCCACCGCCGTCGGCTGGACCTCCGGCATGGGCCGCTTCGGCGCCGTCTTCGGCCCGTGGCTCGGCGGCCAGCTGCTCGCCGCGGGCAACGGGGAGTTCGGCTTCACCGCCTTCGCGATCGCCGGACTGTCGTCCATGGTCTTCATCGGCATCGCCGCACTGCGCAGCTCCAAGCAGGCCACGCAGAGCGGTGCGGACCAGGAGCTGGTCGGCGCTCACTGACCGGGTCGGGGGCGAGGACGGAAGCCGGTCACCGCATGCGCTGCGGGGGCCGGCTTCCGGCGTGTCAGAGGTCCACGACGAGGTCCGGGGCGGCGATGCCGAGGGAGCCGGCGAAGGCTTCACCGGCCGCTTCCAGAGCCGCCCCCGTGTCGGTGCCCGGCCACAGATGGGTGAGCAACAGCCGTGCCGCACCCGCCTGTCGGGCGTACCGGCCCGCCAGTCGCGCGGTCAGCAGATACGGGGCGTCGCCGGGCGACGGGACCCGGTGGACGTACGTCGCCTCGGACAGGAAGAGATCCGCACCCTCGGCGAGGCGCGGGATGTCCTCGCTCGGCCCGGTGTCGCCGGTGTAGACGAGCACGGCGTCCGGAGTGCTGATCCGGAGGCCTGCGTTGGGCACGAAGTGCGGCAGGAGCCGGGTTCCGACGGTGAAGGGGCCGATCCTCAGCCGGTCGCCGGGAGGAAACTCGTGGAGACGGTACGCGGCGGCGAGCATGCCCGGCTTGTCGAGGGCGAGGACGGCGTCGAGTGCCCCGTGGGGGGCGTGCACCGGCAACGCGGGCGGCGGGTCGTCGCTCAACCCCCGTGCGCGGAGCAGGGGGTTGAGGTCGGCGCAGTGGTCGGGGTGGCCGTGGCTGACCAGGACGGCGTCCACGGCGTCGACGGTGAGGTGCGTCAACAGGCGCGGCAGCGTTGCGTATCCGGGGTCGACGAGCAGGCGGAAACCGTCGTGCTCGACCACGTAGCCGCTGCATGCCTGAGTGGCGGTGGGCCAGGCGCCGCAGCCGCCGAGAACTGTCAATCGCATGGCCCAGGAGCTTAGTTCGGCTCAGTCCTTGCCCATCCGGTCCTCGGCGGAAAGGTGCTCCACCGTCCTGCCCGTCTCGGTGAACGTCCGCGTGACATGGCCGGACGAGTACACCCACAGGATGCGCAGCGGGGTGTCCCCGATGTTGCGGAACAGATGGGGGACCGGTGACGGGACATAGGTGGTGTCGAACCGCTCCAGCCTGGTCACCTCGCCGTCGACCCACACCTCCGCCTCGCCCTCGAGGACCGTCACGTGCTCGTCGCAGTTGTGCGAGTGCAACGGGGCCCCGGAGCCGACCGGATAGACGCTCATCCCGCTGGTGATCCGGTTCTCCCCGCCGGCCGACGGCGTGGTGATCAGCGGTGTCGTCACGACGGCTCCGCCCCGGTCGAGCGGCGGTACGGACGCGACCTTGATGATCGTGGTCATCCGGAAATTCCTCTCCGTATCAGGGTGATGCGCTGAACGACGGTAGGTCGCGCGCCCGTGAACGGATGCCCTCCAACGTGCAGTTTTACCTTGCGTTTCGGGAGGGGTGAGCTTCTCGGACACGGCTGTACCGTCGGCTCGCATCGCACGGCTCTTGGATCCGTGACGGAAACGCGCCGGAAAGAAAAGGCAGGTATCGGCCAGATGAGGCTCCCCGTTCTCCACGAAGAGGAAATGGACCAGCGGCAGCAGGAGCTGGCCGCCCGTATCGCCGGCCGCCGCGGCGCCGTCCGCGGTCCCTTCCGGGTCTGGCTGCACAGCCCGGAGATGTGCGAACGGGCCGAATCGCTCGGTGCCTTCGCCCGCTTCGACTGCTCCCTGCCCAGGCACCTGCGCGAGCTCACGCTGCTGATGGCCGCCCGGAACTGGGACGCCCAGTACTCCTGGAACGCGCATGTGCACCAGGCGATCGAGGCCGGCATCCCGGAGGCCGCCGTGAAGGCCGTCGCCGAGAAGCGCGAGGCGGTCTTCGACAACGAGGCCGACCAGGCCTTCTACCAGTTCTGCCGGGAGATCCTGGAGGAGCACTTCGTCACCGACGAGACCTTCGCCCGGGCGCTCGGGCACTTCGGCTCCAAGGGTCTGGTCGACACCATCGGCGCGCTCGGCAACTTCACGATGCTCGGCATGTGCCTGAACACCTTCCAGGTGGACCTCCAGGCCGACAAGGAGCCCCCGTTCCCGGACATCCGCGGCTACGGGCGCGTGCCCGCCGACGGCGACGAGCCGCAGCCGTGACCTCCCCGGGAGAGACAGCCGTGAGCGCTACGACTCCCACGGCCCGCGCCGTCCTGCGGGTACGCGGCGTCACCAAGAGCTTCGGCGGAGCGGCCGCCCTCAAAGGCGTCGACCTCGACCTGTACCCGGGCGAGATCCACGCGCTGATGGGCATGAACGGCGCCGGCAAGTCCACGCTGGTGCAGGTCCTCTCGGGCGTCCACCAGCCCGACGGCGGCACCGTCGAGGTCGACGGACACAGCCACCACGGGCTGACGGTGCGCAAGGCGCGGGGCCTCGGCATCGCCTCGGTGCCGCAGCGCCGCGAACTGGCCATGGGACTGACGGTCGCCGAGAACATCATGCTCGGCGACCTGCCCACCCGGGGCGGCGCCGTGCGCTGGGGGTCGGTCAGGACCCAGGCGCACGCGGCCCTGAAAGGGCTCGACATCGACATCGACGTGGCGCGGACCGCGGGCTCGCTCACCGTCGCCGAGCAGACCATGGTCGAGGTGGCGCGCGAGGTCCGCCGCGGCGGCCGGATCCTGATCCTCGACGAGCCGACCGCCTGCCTCAGCGCCAGGGACGCGGGCCGGATCCGCGCGCTGGTGCGCACCCTGCGGGACGAGGGCGTCGCCGTCGTCTACATCTCGCACTACATCGACGAGGTCATGGCCGTCGCCGACCGGCTCACCGTCCTGCGTGACGGCGCGGTCGTCACCAGCGCCCCGGCGACCGAGACGGACCCGGCCGGCCTGGTCCGCAGCATGGTCGGACGGGACGTCGTCTCACAGCGCCCCGAACGCCCTGCCGCGAAGGACGAGATCGGCCTCGCCGTGCGCGGACTGAGCCGGGGCCGGGCCATCGAGGACTTCACCGTCGAGGTGCGCAAGGGCGAGATCGTCGCCGTGCTCGGCCCCGCCGGGGACGCGCAGTCCCGGCTGTTCGACCTGCTCTCCGGGCGGCAGCGTCCCGACACCGGCGAACTGGCCGTCGACGGCAGAAGGGTCGGCTTCGGCCGCATCGGCGCCTCGCTCTCCAGCGGGCTGCGCTGTGTCACCGGCGACCGCCGCAGCCTCGGCCTGGTCCCGGAGCTCACCGTCGACGAGAACCTGATGCTGGCCGACGACCGCTTCGCCCGCCGGCGCCTGCACCTGCGCGCCGCCCTGGCCCGCCGCGCGGCACCGCTGCGCCGGGCCTACGGGGTGCGCGCCCTGAGCGGGAACCCGCCGGTGGGCGCGCTGTCGGGCGGCAACCAGCAGAAGGTCCTGCTCGGCAAGTGGCTGGACACCGAGCCGGTCGCCTGCTTCCTGGAGGACCCCACCAACGGAGTGGACGTCGCCGCCATGGCCGACATCCACACCCTCGTCGACGACCTCGCCGCGCGCGGGGTGGCCGTACTCCTCGCCTCCTCCTCGGCCGAGGAGGTCATGCGGCTCGCCGACCGGGTCGTCGTCGTCAGCGCCGGCCGCACGGTCGCCGAGCACGACATCACCGCCATCACCCGCGACGAACTCGTCGCCACCGCTCTCGGAGGACAACCGCAGTGAGCGTCAAGACACTTCCCGATGCCCCCGAGGCGCGGCAGGAGAGGACCGGGTTCTCGCTGCGCGGCATCCCGCACTCGGGACTGACAGCGGTCCTGGTGATCGTCGTGGTCGCCACTGCCTTGCAGACCGACACGTTCACCACCGACACCAACATCATCAACATCCTGCGCCAGGTCAGCATCAACGCCGTGATCGCCGCCGGCCTCACGCTGCTGATGACCGCGGGCGGCATGGACTTCTCCATGGGCAGCATCGTCGTCGTCACCGCGGCGGTGGCGGCCCAGATGCTGTCGCACGGCTGGTCGACCTGGCTCACGGTGGTGGCCGCCGTCGTCCTGGGCATCCTCATCGGGCTGGTCAACGGGGTGGTGGCGACGTTCACCACGGTGGCGCCCTTCGTGGTCACCCTGGCGACGGCCACCCTGCTGGACGGCGTCTGTCTGCTGGTCCTCGACGGGCAGACCGTCTCCATCGGCACCCGGATGTTCGCGCTCGGCAACGAGAAGGTCGCCGGGGTGCCGTATCTGCTGATCGTGGCGGTCCTCGTGATGGTCGCGACGGCCCTGGTCATGCGGTTCACCGTGTTCGGCCGGGACGCCTTCGCGATCGGCGGCAACGAGCACGTCGCCCGGCTCAGCGGCATCAACGTCACCGCCCGCAAACTCACGCTGTACGCCATGACCGGCGCCCTCTCCGGGCTGGCCGGCCTGATGACGCTGTCCCGGCTGGGCTCCAGCAGCCCCGGTGCCGGCGGCCTCGCGATCCAGCTCACCGCCGTCGCCGCGGTCGTCATCGGCGGCACCTCGCTGGCCGGCGGCCACGGCACGATCCTCGGCACCGCACTCGGGGTGATCCTCCTCGGCGTGGTGGCCAACGCCCTCAACCTCGTGCAGATCTCCGCCAACTGGCAGCCGGTCTCGGTCGGCGCGGTGCTGTTGATCGCGGCCGTCGCCAACGAAGTGCAGAAGGCCCGCTCCGCACGGCACTGAACTCCCTTGTAGAGAAAGGCGCTTCACCATGAGACTGTCCACCCGTTCCCGCCGGGCCCTGTTCGCCGCGGTCGCCACCAGCACGCTCGTGCTGAGCGGTTGCGGCACCGATGACGACAGTGCGGGAGGCACTGAAGAACTCTCCCTCGGTTTCGTCAACGGCGGTGACACGCACTTCCATTCGTGTCTGCAGAAGTCCGTCGAGGCGACCGCGAAGACGGAGGGGGCGGAGGTCTTCACGGCCAACTCCCACCAGAACGCCGGGACCGAGCTGTCCAACATCGAGGACATGATCTCCCGCAACGTGAGCGCGCTGATCGTGCAGACGGTCAACGTCGACGCGCTCAAGGGCGACATAGCGAAGGCCAAGGCCGCGGGCATCCCGATCTATCTGACCTCCGTGGCCACCAGCGAGGTGGACGACATCCTCGGCGCGGCGGTCGTCGACCTCAAGAAGGCCGGTGCCCTGGACGCGGGGTGGATCGAGAAGGACGCGGCCGGCAAGCAGGTGAACGTCGGCATTGTCGCGGGTGCCCCGGGCGCCGCCTCCGAACTGCTCGTCGGCGGTTTCAAGGGCGCCCTGCCGGCCACCGCGAAGGTCGTCGCGAACCAGCCCGGCATGTTCAACCCGACCAAGGCGCAGGAAGTCGCCGAGAACATGATCCAGGCCCACCCCGACCTCGACTACGCCTTCGTCGCTAACGAGGAGATGGCCTTCGCCGTCCGCAAGGCCTTCGACGCGGCCGGCGCCGAGGACGTCAAGATCGTCACCGTCAACGGCACCGAGGACGGCATCGCGGCGGTGAAGGCGGGCACGCTCTCCGCCACCGTGGCCAACTCGGCCATGTCGATCGGCGAGACGGCGGTGCGGAACACGGTCGGTCTGCTCGGTGACAAGAAGGTTGACAAGATTGCCAACATTCCCCTTGTCTTGGTCACCAGGGACAACGTGAGCGAAGCGCCTCAGTACTGCCCCCAGTAACAGCAACCCCCCGTTCCCGACGCCGCGAACGGAAGGGCCCCGGAGGAAAAATGGATCGCTTGCTCCTCATGCACAGCTTCGTCACCGTCGCGCACATCGGCAGCTTCAGCGGAGCCGCCAAGAAGCTGGGCTCTTCCGGCTCGCTGGTGTCACGGCACGTCGCGGAACTGGAACGGCAGGTCGGAGTACGTCTCGTCAATCGGACGGCTCGCTCGGTGAGCCTCACCGAGCCGGGGCAGCGGTACGCGGAATTCTCCGCCCGCATATTGGAGGAGATCGAGGCCGAGGACGCCGGTATCGCCCATCTCCACGACCGGGCCGAAGGCACGCTCAGTGTCATCTGCCCGAAATGGATAGGCAGCCTGGATCTCGGTGACGCGATAGCCGCCTTTTCCGCGGCGCATCCCAAGATCCAGGTCCGTTTCGAACTCGGCGGAATGTCCGACCGCACCTACGACTTCCTCGACAGCGGATTCGACGTCGCCTTCCACACCCGGGATCTGCGCGACTCCAGCGTCCGGCTCAAGAAGATCGCCTCCCTGCCGTTCGTCCTGTGCGCCTCCAAGGCGTACATCGAGCGGCACGGCGAGCTCGCCCACCCCAACGACCTCGCGGGCCACGACTGTCTGGTCCATGTGAACGACCCGGTCTGGCGCATCGGCCACGGTCATGCGAGCACCCTGCACAAGATCCGCAACATCGCGTTCTCCTCCAACTCCTACATCGCCCTGCAGAAGGCGGCCGTGCACGGCCGGGGCATCGCCCTGCTGCCGCAGCGCCCGGTCTACGACGACCTCGTCCTGGGCGCGCTCCAGGTCCTGCTGCCGGAGCTGGCGGTCCCGGACCGCCCCCTGTACGCGATCTACGGCCCCGGGCAGGACACCCCGCGCAAGGTCAGTGTCTTCCTGGACTTCCTCGCCGAGTGGTTCTCGCAGAACCCCATTCCCGCGCTCCGGCCGTAGACGATCCGGCCGACCTCGCAAGAAACGATTGCGCACCTCGTGCGGCTCGGGCCATTGAGGCCGCCGAGCGGAGAAATCTACGCTCACGAGGCGACCCGGAAACGAGGAATGCATGGGAATCCAGAGAATCGAATCGGCCACCTACAGCATCGACGACCTCGACGAATGCGTCCGATTCTTCGACGACTTCGGGCTGTTCCTGGTGGAGCGGACCGACGAGCACGCCGTGTTCGAGACCCGCACCGGGCAGACCCTCCACCTGGACACCGACCCCGGCCCGCTGCTGCCGCCCCCGGTGGAGAACGGCCCGACCCTGCGCGAGGTCGTGTGGGGCGTCGACACCCCCCAGGAGCTGGAGCGGCTGGTGGCCGCGGCCGGCAAGGACCGCGAGGTCCGCAGAAGCGCCGACGGTGTCCACCACACCGTCGACGAGACGGGCTTCGGCGTCGGCCTGACCCTGGCCCGGCCCCGGCCGGCGCCGGTCACACCCCGCCCGTCCAACACGCTGGGCAGCGTCGACCGCTGGAACAGCGCCCTGAGGCCGATCGAGCGGGTCCGCCCCCTGCGCATGTGCCATGTCGCCCTGAACATCCGCAAGGAGGGCAGACAGGAGGCCGTCGCCTTCTACACCGACCGTCTCGGCTTCCGGCCCACCGACGTCGTCGAACCCATGGGCGTCTTCCTGCAGGCCCCCGGCGACGACGACCAGCACACCATGCTGCTGTGCCACCGCCCCGACCGGGCCGGCGTCAACCACATCGCCTACGAGGTGCCGGGCTTCGACGACGTCATCGAGGGCGGCAACTACATGATCGACAAGGGGTGGCGGGAGGCGCGCCGACTGGGCCGGCACACCGTCGGCTCGAACGTCTTCCGGTTCCTGCACGCCCCGTGCGGAGGCCGTGTCGAGTACGCCGCCGACATGGACAGGGTCGACGACGGCTACGAGACCCGCCACCACGAGACCACCCCGCCCCACCACATCTGGGCCCTGCGCACCAACCGCGACCAGGACACCCCGGTCTCCTGAAGCATCGCCCGCGGCCGCCGAGGCCCCCGTCTCGCTTCGCTCCCCTGAGAGGGCACCCACCCATGACCACCGACCACGGCTACCCCACGGTCCGCATGTACACAGCGGGCGAGTGGTGCCAGGGCGGAACCGGAAGGACCGCCCCGATCGTGAACCCGGCCACCGAGGACGTGATCGGAGAAGTACCGCTCGCCACCACCGCCGACCTGGACCGCGCGCTCGCCGCCGCCGAAGAGGGCTTCCGCGTCTGGCGCGCGACGCCCGTCGCGCGGCGCACCGCGATCCTGCACGCCGCCGCCGGCCTGATCACCGAGCGGGCCGCCGAGATCGGCCGGATCAGCACCCTGGAGCAGGGCAAGCCGCTCACGGAGTCGACCGGCGAGGCCCGCCGCACCGCCGAGACCCTGCGCTGGCACGCCGACGACGCCCGCCGCGCCTACGGCCGCATCATCCCCTCGGCGCCCGGCACCGTGCTGACCGTACGGCGTGAGCCCATCGGCCCGGTCGCCGCCTTCGTGCCGTGGAACTTCCCGGTGGGCGGTCCCAACCGGAAGATCTCCTCGGCACTGTCGGCCGGCTGCTCCATCGTCATCAAGGGTTCGGAGGAGACCCCGGCGACGGCCATGGAACTGGTCCGCTGCTACGCCGACGCCGGGCTGCCCGCCGGAGTGCTCAACCTCGTCTTCGGCGAGCCCGCCGAGGTCTCCGCCCACCTCATCGCCTCCCCGGTCACCCGCCTGATCGCCTTCACCGGTTCGGTCCCCGTCGGCAAGCTCCTCGCGGCCGAGTCCGGCAAGGTCATGAAGCCCTCCCTGATGGAGCTGGGCGGCCATGCCCCGGTGATCGTCTGCGCCGATGCCGACCCCGTCCGGGCCGCCCGCAAGGCAGCCCAGGCGAAGTTCGCCAACGCCGGTCAGGTGTGCACCTCGCCGAGCCGCTTCCTGGTCCACGAGAGCCTGATCGAGGAGTTCACCGCCGAGTTCGTGAAGGCCGCCGAGGAGGTGGTCGTGGGCGACGGGCTGGCCGAGGACACGACGATGGGGCCCCTCGCCAACGAGCGCCGGCTGAAGTCGATGGAGCGGCTCACCGCCGACGCCCTCGCTCGCGGCGCAAAGCTCCTCACCGGCGGCACCCGGCTCGACCGCCCCGGCTACTTCTTCGCGCCGACCGTCCTGACCGACGTACCCGAGGACGCGGAACTGCTGCACGAGGAGCCGTTCGGGCCGCTCGCACCCATCGTGCCCTTCGCTGACCTCGACGAGGCGCTCGCCCAAGCGAACGCGCTGCCGTACGGCCTCGCCGCCTACGGCTTCACACGCTCCTCCGCCACCGCCGAGAAGCTGTCCGAGGAGCTGGAGGCCGGCATCCTCTCCCTCAACCACTGCGGCGGCTCCGTCCACGAGGCCCCGTCCGGCGGGGTGAAGGACAGCGGTTACGGCCGGGAGGGCGGGCCCGAGGCCCTGGACGCCTACCTGGTCACCAAGCGCGTCTCCCATCTGCTGGCGCCATGAGATACGCGCGAGTCACGGCCGGCGGCCGGGCGGTGTGGGGCCGGGTGGGGGAGGAGGACGTCGAGCTGCTCTCCGGCTCGCCGATCGAGGGCGACCCCGAGGTCATCGGTACGGTTCCCGGCGCGACCGCGCTCTGGCTGCCGCCCGTCGTCCCACCCGTCTTCTACGCCGTCGGCTTCAACTACCCGCGGCACATCGCCCACGCAGGCGCCGCGACCCCCGACCGCCCCGAGGTCGGCTACCGCGCCAACAACGCGCTGACCGGCCATCTTTCGCCCGTCGTCAAGCCGCGCGAGGTCGAGGGCCGCTTCGAGGCCGAGCCCGAACTCGTCGCCGTCATCGGCCGTACGCTGCGGCACGCGACGTACGACGAGGCGCGCGAGTCCGTCTTCGGCTGGACGATCGGCAACGACATCAGCGCCCGCGCCTGGCAGCACGCCGACCGCACGTTCTGGCGGAGCAAGAACAGCGACACGTTCAAGCCGATGGGGCCCTGGATCGAGACCGACGTCGACGCCCTCGCCCAGACGACGACCCTGCGCGTCAACGGCGAGACGCGGGCCTCCTTCCCCACCGGCGACATGGTGTTCGACCCCTTCGACTACCTGGTCGAGATGACCAGGCACGTCACCGTCCACCCCGGCGACGTGCTCTGGATGGGCGCCGAGTCGACCTGCCGACTGGAGCCGGGCGACACCGTGGACGTCGAGATCAGCGGCATCGGCGTGCTCTCCAACTCCGTACTCCTCGAAGGGAATCAGCAATGACCGCGGAACCCCGCTACATCCACCACGTCAACTTTCCCACCACCGACCCCGACCGGACCGCCGAGTGGTACGCCAAGGTCTTCGGGATGAAGCGGATCATGCCCAAGTCCAACACCCGTGTGGTGCTGATGACCCGGGGCAACTTCGATCTGCACTTCACGCCGGTCGAGGAGATGGAGCGCATGGCGCCCTATCACTTCGCCGTCGAGGTCGACGACTGGGACGACTTCCTGGAGCACCTGAAGGAGCTGGGCATCCGGCACACCCGCCCGATCCAGCGCCCCGAGAACCAGTCGAAGTTCTGCTACATCCACGACCCCGACCACACCATGATCGAGCTCGTGCACCACGCCAAGCGCCCCAACTGAGCCTGTCTGCACGGGAGTTCACTCACATGCCTATTGCCGACTCCGACGGCACCTCCATCTACTACGAGCGCCACGGCAGCGGTCCGGCGATCGCGTTCGTGCACGGCAGTGGCGGCCACCATGCCGCGTGGTGGCAGCAAGTGGCCGCGCTGCGCGCCGAGTTCACCGTCGTCACCATCGATCTGCGCGGGTTCGGCAAGTCCGACGCCCCTACCTCGCCGCACTCGTCGAAGCCCGAGTTCGACGGCCAGGACTTTCCCGGCGATGTCGTCGCCGTCCTGGACCAGGAGGACCTGACCGACGTGATGCTCGTCGGCCAGTCCATCGGTTCCGTCGCCGCCCTGCGCGCCGGCCTGCTGCGCCCCGAGCGCGTCTCCTCCGTCGTCCTCGGCCACTCCCTCGGCGGCATCAGCCACCCCGAGCTCAAGGAGCTGGCCGCCGCCGACCGTGCCGAGGCCGTCAAGCTGCCCGTCATCGACCGGCTGCTCACCAAGCCCTTCCAGCAGGAGCGCGCCGATCTCACCTTCCTGTTCCAGCAGATGGGCACGTTCAACGTCGCCAGGATGCAGGACCTGCGCAACCTCGACACCAACGGCCCGTCCCTGGAGGGGATCCAGGCCTCGGGCGTCAAGGTCGCCTTCCTCGCAGGCGAGAAGGACGCGGTGCTCAGTGTGAAGACCGTGACCCGCGCCCATGAACTGCTGCCCGGCTCGCACCTGGAGATCGTCGAGGGCGCCCCGCACTCCATGTACTGGGAGACGCCCGGCGCCTACAACGCGGCCGTCGCCCGTCTGCGCCGCACCCTGACCGCACAGAAGGACACCGTATGAGCAGCCTCACCCTGGACGCCGCCGAGAAGATCATCGTCGCCGCCCACCAGCGTGCCCAGGAGATCGGCAAGGCGGTGAGCGTCGCCGTGGTGGACGCGGGCGGCTTCCCGATCGCCATCCGCCGCCCCGACGGCGCCCGCCCGCTGACCCCGGACATCGCCCGCGCCAAGGCCTACACCGCGGCGATCATGCAGCGCCCCGGCAAGATGCTGAAGAAGTGGCAGGAGAGCCAGCCCGTCTTCTTCTCCCAGCTCTCCCAACTCCCCGGAGCCGCCATGCCGATCATGGCCACCGAGGGCAGCGTCACCATCAAGAAGGACGGCGAGATCATCGGCGGCCTCGGCATCGCCGGCGGCACCGCCGACGAGGACCAGCGGATCGCCGAGGACGTCCTGCAATCCCTGGGCTACGAGCTCGAGTTCGCCGCCTGGGGCGTCGCGGGCGGGCCGGCCTCGTCCGGAAAGGACGCGTGAGTCATGGCGGATACCTTCAACTACCGCATCGACCACCACGGCAGCCTGGTCCGACCCTCCGACCTCGAGACGATCGGCGCGCGGCAGGCGGTCGAGGACGCGGTGGTCCTCCAGCGCAAGCTGCGCTCCACGGTCGTCACCGACGGCGACTTCCCCCGGGAGGACTTCCGCAGCGCGGTCCTTGACGGGGTGTCGGGGCTCCGTCGTACCGACGAAGTGGGCCCCGACGGACTGGTCCGCTGGGTCGCCGAGTCCCTGCCCAAGGCCAGCGGCCCGCTGGTCGCGGACTGGGCAGCCAGGCTCTCCGAACTGACAGTGATCGCTCCCAAGGTGTCGCTGCCCTCCCCGGCCTACCTCGCGGCCACCACCTTCCGACCCGGACTCGGGGTGGCTTCCGCCCGTGAATTGGGTGAGGCGCTCGCGGAGATCGTCCAGACGGAGATCGCGCTGCTGGTGTCGAAGGGCGTACGCCTGATCCAGCTCAACAACCCGCTGCTGCTGGACCAGTTGGCCGACGCCCCGGGCGCGCTGTCCTTCGACGACGCACTCGCCGTCGACGCGCTGGCGGTGTGCCTCGACGAGCGCCCCGAGGGTGTCCGCATCGGTATCTGCCCCGGCTGGGCGGCGCCGGCCGAGGTGGACCGGGCGGCGGCCGAGCACTTGTACGCCGAGATCCCGGCCGACCGTTGGATCCTCCCCTTCGACCAGGGCACCGACGCCGAACTCGACCTGGTCAGGGCGCTCCCGGAGGACCGGGACGTGTGCCTGGGCGTGGTGGACGCGACGGCACCCGACCTGGAGGACCTCGACACGGTCCTGGCCCGCATCGACGCGGCAGGCGAACTGAAGGACCTGGAGGACGCGGCCCTGTCCCCGTCGAGAGGCTTCGCCGACGCGGCAAGCACCCCCCTGCTGACCACAGAGCAACAGCGCAGGAAGCTGGTCCTGGTCGAGACACTCGCCCGGTACGTATGGGGCAACGAGTTCTGAAACGCCCCAGGGGCGCGGGGAACTGCGCGACAAGCCACAGATCACCCGCGCCCCTGCACGAAACACAAGCCAGGCAGACGCTAGAGCACTTCGGCAAAAGTGACCGAACGGTCAACCAGCAACGGCCACACCGTCTCCACGATCAACTCCCTGAAGTGATCGGCGACCCTGTGCGCCTCGAACCCCGCCTGGTCCACGTACCGCTCGTACAACACGAAACTCCCGGGCGCGCCCACCTCCGCGTGCACCTCGTACGCCAGGTTCGCGGGCTCGGCACGGGTACGCTCGCGCACCTTCAGCAACGCACCCCGCACGGTCGCCTCGTCGGCGGGGTCGCAGTGGTATCGGGCGATGACTGCGTAGGCCATCGTGTCCTCCTCATGGTCCGTCCGGCCCGCCGATTCCACCATGAACGCCCTGATCAGCGGCTCGCGCAGAGCGCAACCAATGTCTGCCGCCCCGGGACTGGTCCCGCCATCACCCAGTGAGGTGTCGTGAACGGCATGCGTACTCTGGAAACCCTCTCCGGCGGGGAGTGGGTGACGACCGGCGAGTGGATCGACGTCCACGACCCGGCCGACGTCCGTGCCCCGATCGCCCGCATCCCCGCCCTCACCGCCAAGGACGTCACCCGCGCCTACGACCACGCCGAGCGTGCCTTCGCCGTCTGGAAGCGCACCAGCCCCTTCGAACGGGCGCGGGTCTTCACCGACGCGGCCAGACTGATCCGCGAGCGGGTCGACGGGATCGCCGCCGACGTCACCGCCGAGAACGGCAAGACACAGGCCGAGGCCCGCGGCGAGACCCTCAAGGCCGCCGACTTCCTCGACTACTACGCCGGTCTGGCCCGGCAGGGCTACGGCACCCTCCTGCACGACGTACGCCCGAACCACCGCACCCACACCCAGCGCGAGCCCATCGGCACGATCCTCGTGATCAGCCCCTGGAACGACCCGCTGATCACCCCGGCCCGCAAGCTCGCCCCGTTGCTCGCGGCCGGGAACACGGCGGTGTTCAAGCCGGCGACCGAGACCCCGCTCTCCGGCCTGCACTTCGCCCGCGCCCTGCACGACGCCGGTCTGCCGCCCGGTGTCCTGAACGTCGTCACCGGGCGCACAGCGGAGATCGAGGAGGCCCTCCTCGACGACCCCCGGATCGTCGGCATCACCTTCACCGGCTCCAACGCCGTGGGCAACCGCATCCGCCGCCGCCTCGCCGACCGCAACGTCCGCTTCCAGGGCGAACTCGGCGGCAAGAACGCGTCCGTGGTCCTGCGGGACGCCGATCTTCCCGCCGCCGCGAAGGCCGTCGTCGCCGCCTCCTTCGGCCAGGCCGGACAGCGTTGCACGGCCACCAGCCGGGTCGTCGTCGAGCGGCCGGTCCAGGAGGAGTTCACCCGCCTGCTGGTCCTGGAGGTCGAAACGCTCAAGGCCGGCCCCGGCAGCGACCCGGCGACGACTTTGTGTCCGCTGTCGAGCCCGAAGCAGCGCGACAGCGTGCTCGCCGATCTCGCCGAGGCCGTCGCGCAGGGCGCGGTCGTCCTCACCGGCGGCAAGGCCGACACCGACGGCGACCGTCAACACGGCTGCTTCGTCCAGCCGACCGTCCTCGCCGATGTCACCCCCGAGACGGCGATCTGGCGCGAGGAGGTCTTCGGCCCGGTCCTCGTCGTCCGCGCGGTCGACGGCTTCGCCGAGGCCGTCGACGCGGTCAACGACTCCGACTTCGGCCTCGCGGCCGCGGTCTTCACCCAGGACCTGAGCAAGGCACACCGCTTCGCCGACGAGGCCGAGTGCGGCCAGATCGCCGTCAACACGACCACCACCGGCTGGGACGTCCACCTGCCCTTCGGTGGCTTCCGCGACTCCGGTACGGCCTACAAGGAGCAGGGCGACGAGGTGCTCCGCTTCTCCACCCGCGTCAAGACGGTGGCCGTCAACATCGGCGCCCCGGAGCGGGCCCATGGCTGACGAGACCGTCGGCATCGTCGGTGCCGGCATCGTCGGCCTGGCCACCGGCCGGGACATCGCGCTGCGCCGTCCGGGGACGCGGATCGTGGTGCTGGAGAAGGAACAGGACGTCGCCGTCCACCAGACCGGCCACAACTCGGGCGTCGTGCACGCCGGCATCTACTACGCGCCGGGCAGCCTGAAGGCGGACCTGTGCGTACGGGGCGTAGGCCTCCTGCGCGAGTACTGCCAGGAACGGTCCTTGCCGTACGAGGAGATCGGCAAGCTCGTCATGGCGGTCCGCGAGGACGAGCTCGGCCGGATGGACGACCTCTACGAGCGGGCGAAGAACAACCACGTGCCCGACCTGCGCAGGGCCTCCCGGGACGAGATCAGGGAGATCGAGCCGAACGCCGGCGGCATCGCGGCCCTGCACTCGCCGCGCACCGCGATCACCGACTACAGGGCGATCGCCCGGGAGTTCGCGAAGGACATCGAGGCATCCGGCGGCGAGATACGGCTCGGCTTCCCCGTCACCTCGATCACCGGTGTGCCGGGCGGCATCGAGGTCGCCTCCGGTCAGGAACGGATCAAGGTCGACCGGCTGATCCTGTGCGCGGGGCTCCAGTCGGACGCCGTCGCCAAGCTCGCCCAGGACAGGCGGGAACCGAAGATCATCCCCTTCCGCGGCGAGTACATGCTCCTCAGGCCGGACCGGACGCACCTCGTACGCGGCCTCGTCTACCCGGTCCCGGACCCGCGTTACCCGTTCCTCGGTGTGCACTTCACCCCGCGCGTCGACGGCTCGGTCGAGGTCGGCCCCAACGCCGTCCTGGCCCTGGCCAGGGAGGGCTACACCCTGGGGAGGATCTCCCCGAGGGACCTCCTGGGCATCGCCGCCTACTCGGGCACCTGGCGGATGGCCGCCCGGCACTGGCGAACCGGCATCAGGGAGTACCGCGGCGCCCTGTCCGCGGCGTCCTTCATGAAGGACGCGAAGCTCTACGTCCCCGGCGTCGGCGCCAAGGACGTCGTGCGCGGCGGGGCGGGCGTGCGCGCCCAGGCGCTGGACCGGGACGGCACCCTCGTCGACGACTTCCGCATCCACGGCGCCGGCCGGATCACCGCCGTACGCAACGCGCCCTCGCCCGCGGCGACGGCCTCCATGGCGATCGCGGAGCACATCGTCGATGCCGTCTTCGCACAATGAAAGTGCCCTGCTGAGAGGGCACTTGAGCGCAACAAGTGCTTGCGCTCCCAGGGGCTCCGCAAGGCCTCGGAACCCGCCTAGCGTTCCCATCGCACCACAGCGTCACCCCCTCCTTCGAAGAGAAAGAGCCGAACGATGTTCGTTGTCGACACGCAGATCCACATCTGGCTGGAAGAGTCCGCGGACCGCCCCTGGGTCCCCGGCGCGCGGGAGCGCATCCGCCTCAACGGCCACCGCGAGGACCCCTTCTCGTACGAGGAGGCCCTGGAGCTGATGGACGAGGCCGGCGTCAACCGTGCGCTGATCCTGCCGCCGTCCTGGGAGGGCGACCGGATCGACTACGCGCTGGAAGCCTGCGAGGCGTACCCGGACCGCTTCGGCATCATGGCCCGCATTCCGCAGAACAAGCCCGAAGAGGGCAAGGCCATGCTGAAGGACTTCGCCCAGAATCCGCATGTGAAGGGCACGCGCCTGACCTTCCACCGGCCGCAGGACCGCAACTGGATGATCGACGGCACCAACGACTGGTACTGGCCGATCGCCGAGGAGCTGCGCGTCCCCACCATGGTCCACGCCCCCATCTGGAAGCGTGAGCTCGGCGAGATCGCCGCCAAGCACCCCGAACTGAAGATCATCATCGACCACATGGGCATCATGGCCCGCTGCGTCGACGACGCGATCGGCTACTGGGTCTCGGAGACGGCCGACCTGGCCGCCCACCCCAACATCTACGTCAAGGTGTCGGCCCTTCCCGGCTACTCGACACAGCCCTTCCCGAACAGCAACATCCAGAAGTACGTGCGCGAGATGGTCGACAAGATGGGCCCGCAGCGCTGCTTCTACGGCACCGACATCACCCGCCTGCTCGGCCACGGCATCACCTACACCGACACGATCGAGCAGTTCACCAAGCACTGGGACTTCACGCCCGAGGAGCTTGAATGGATCATGGGCCGCGGTATCTCCGAGGTCCTGAACTGGCCGATCGAGGGCTGAGGAACCACGAGAGATGAACGACATCCCCAACTCCCCGGGCGCCGACGGCGGCGACGCTCTCGTCACCGCCTTCAACGCCGTCGGCGCCGACTACCTCTTCTGCTCGTCGGGGTCCGAATGGGCCCCTGTGTGGGAGTCCCTCGCCCGGCGCCACAGGGACGGGTTGCCCTGTCCGCGGTACCTGGACCTGACGCACGAGACGGTGGCCGTCGGCATGGCCACCGGCTACGGCCTGGTCGAGCGCCGCCCGCAGGGTGTGCTGCTGCACGCGGCGCCCGGTCTGCTCCAGGGCTCGATGGCCGTCCACGGCGCGCTCCTCGCGGGCGTCCCGATGGTGGTCAGCTCCTCCGAGTCGACCACGTACGGCGACGGCCCGGGCCAGGACCCGGGCGGCCAGTGGTACCGCAACCTGTCGATCGTGGGCGGACCCCATGGAATGGCTCAGCCTTTCACCAAGTGGTCCAACGAGGCCGCGAGTGTCCACACCCTGCCCACCATGGTCGCCCGCGCCGCGGAGCTGGCATGGCGGGCCCCGGCGGGACCGGCGTACCTCAACGTCCCGCTGGAGATCCTCCTGGAGGACTGGGACGGCCGCGAGGCCAAGCCGATCGTCCCGCCCGGCTCCACGCACAGCTCGCCGGAAGAGGTCGACCCCGTCGCCCAGATGATCCACGAGGCCCGCAACCCCGTGATCGTGACGGAGACGGCGGGCCGTGAGGCCGGCGGCTTCGAGGCTCTGGTCGCCTTCGCGGAGGCGTGGGACATCCCCGTGGTCGAGCCGGACTCGGCGGTGTGCGGCAACTTCCCGCGCACCCACCCGCTGCACGCCGGCAGCGACATCGGCCCGTGGATGGACGAGGCGGACCTGATCCTGCTCGTCAACTGCCGAGCCCCCTTCTATCCGCCGTCGCGGAAGCCCTCGAAGGCGCAGATCGTCGTGATCGACGAGGTGCCGCAGAGGCCGCACGTCGCCTACCAAGTCCTCTTCGCGGACCGGTACTTGGAGGGCAACGTCGCCAACACCCTGCGCCAGCTGGCCAAGCGGGCGAAAGATCTCGACGAGGGTGCGGTGGCTCTGCGTCGGGCTGCGCAGGAGGAGCGGCACGCCGCCGAGCAGGCCGCCATCGCCGGCGCGGAGGCAAAGGCCGCCGAAACCACCGGCATCGACCCGGTGCTGGTCGCCGCGACCCTGCGCAAGCTGCTGGACGGCACGGACGGGGTCGTCGTCGACGAGACCATCACGCACAGCCGGATCGTGAAGCGGCACGTCCAGACGTCCGAACCCGACTCGTACTTCTATGTACAGGGCGGCCTCGGCCAGGGCATCGCTGTCGCGCTCGGCGTCAAACTCGCCGCGCGGGAACGGCCGGTGGTGCTCACGATCGGCGACGGCGCGTTCGCCTACAACCCGGTCATCCAGTCGTACGACGCATCCAAGGCCTACGAACTCCCGCTGCTGATCGTGGTGTTCAACAACCGTGTCTACAAGTCGATGAATCTCAACCACCGTCGCTTCTACCCCGAGGGCGCGGCCGCCGAGACGGGGGAGTGGCTCGGCACCGACCTCCACCGGCTGCCCCGACTGGCCGCGTTCGCCGAGCCGTTCGGCATGCACACCGAGACCGTCGACACGGTTGATGTTCTTGTGCCGGCGCTGGAGCGCGCTCTGAAGGCCGTGGCCGAGGGCACCACGGCAGTCGTCGACATCCTCGTCACCCGTTGATCCAGGAGACCCCCATGTCCAACGCTCCTTCCAAGGTCCTGGTCCCCGCAGACGACCTGCGCACCTTCGCCGCCGCCCTCCTGGAGAAGGGCGGCCTGAGCCCCGAGCACGCCCGGACCACCGCCGACGTGTTCGTGTGGGCCGCGCTGCGCGGTGTCGACTCCCACGGCACCGCGCGCGTCCCGGCGTACCTGGAGCTGCTCGCCAAGGGTGTCGCCAACGCGAACCCCGACATCAGGATCGAGTCGACCATCCCGGCCGCGGCTGTCCTGGACGCCGACCGGGCGCCCGGTCCCGTGGCGCTGAGTGCCGCCGCCGACGAGGCCGTACGACGGGCCCGGACCACCGGCATCGCCTCCGTCGGCGTACGCCGGACCGTGCACACCGGCGCCATCGGCTACTACGTCTCGAAGATCGCCGAACAGGGCCTGGTCGGCCTCGGGTTCGTCGCCGGCATGCCCAACATGGGCTACACCGGGGTCAAGGGCGCCGCCGTCGCGACCAGCCCGCTCGCCATCGCCGTACCGGCCGCCGAGCGCGACCCGCTGCTCCTCGACATGGCCACCGCCACGATCGCCCTCGGCAAGATCCGCCAGGCCAAGGCGAGCGGTACCCCGCTGCCCGAGGGCGCCGCGGCCACCGAGGACGGCACCCCCACGACCGACCCCGAGAAGGCGGTCATGCCGCTGCCGCTCGGTGGCGCCAAGGGGTCGGGGATGTCGCTCGCGTTCGAGCTGCTGACCAGTGTGCTGGTCGGGGCGCCGATCTTCGCCTCGTTCCACTCGGACGACCCGCAGGGCCGCAAGCACCGCCAGAACGCCCTGCTCATCGCGATCGACCCGGCGGCCTTCGGTGACCCGGACGCCTTCACCGCGGCTGTCGACACCACCCTGGGCACCCTGAAGGGCCTCCCCGCCGCGGACGGTGCCGAGGGCGTGTTCTACCCGGGCGAGCGCAGCGCCTCCGTCGCTGCCCGGCGGGGCGAGCAGGGTGTGCCGGTGGCGCCGAAGGTGTGGCGTGAACTGACCGAGAGCGCCGAGAAGTCGGGGGTCACCCCGCCGACGGTCGCGTAGCTCTCGTCGTGGGTCGCCGGCTGTTTCGGGGGGCGGCCGGCGACCTTCTCGTTCTCAGGCGGCGGCGTCTCGTAGGTGTCGGGCGATCAGTGCGTATGTCTCCCGCGCCTTCACGTCGTCCTTGCCGTCGTAGCCGTGGTCGACACCCGCCACGTCGTGATGCCCGACCAGCGCGCCGGCGGTCCGCAGCCGGTCGGCGTAGCTCTGGGCCTCCGCCCTGAGGATGTCGAACTCGGCCGTGACGATCAGCGCCGGGGCGATGCCCTTCAGGTCGGCGGTGTCCGACGGGTGCGCGGGTGAGGCGAGCCGGTCGCCGCGCAGTCGTACGTCAGGGATGTACGAGGTGTCGAAGACATCGCCCATCCAGGGCCGCAGCATCGGCCGGGCGATGGCCGCCCGCTTGTTCCGGATGCCGGTCGCCAGGTCGAGCGGCGGATAGTGCAGCACCTGGAGGGCGATCTCCGGCCCGGTCTCCTCCAGCGCCTGCCGGGCCACGGCCGCCGCGAGCCCGCCACCGGCGCTCTGCCCGCCCACGGTGAGCCGGCCGCCGTCCCAGCCCTGCTCGGTGCCGTGCTCGGCGACCCAGCGGACGACCTCGTAGGCCTGCCGGGGCGGTGCCGGGAACGGGTGCTGCGGGGCGACCGCGTAGTCCACGTTGATCACGACCACGCCCGCCTCCGCGGCGAGGAACCGGCACAGCGGGTCGTCCAGCTCGGTCAGCGTCATGACGTATCCGCCGCCGTGGAAGTTGACGTGCACGGCAGGCGCCGTGTCCTCGCTCGCGGCGGGCAGATAGACCGTCGCCCGGGCCGGGGCGACCGACGTCGGGATCGTCAACTCCCGTACCTTGCGCGGGTGTTCGGGAAAGCGGGCGTACGAGGAGGTGGCCAGGCGACCGCCGGCCAGCCGGGTCGCTCGCTGCATCGCCTTGGCCACGAGGGGGGCGATCGAGGGTCGAGCCAAGAGGGACATGCGGCCGAACTTACTTGAGTCAGGCAATGAGACGCTAGACCTTCGTGCGCACGCCGTCCAGGGCGATCGACATGACCCGCCTGCGCTGGGCGTCGTCGTCGAAAGCGGTGGCGGTGATGCCCGCGACCATGCGCAGCAGGTCGGTGAAGTCCATGTCGGTGCGCGCCTCGCCCGCCCGCTGGGCCCGTTCGAGCAGGGGCGTGCCGGCGCCGTACATCGACGTGCGGCAGGCGGCGAAGATCTCCGTCTCGTCATTGAGGGCCTCGCGGACGGCCCGCTTGGTCACCATGTAGTCCGCGAACCGGTCGAGCCATGCGGTCAGGGCGTCCCAGGGCTCCCGGTCGGCGACCTCCTCGGCCACCCGCACCAGGGTGTTCACCTCGTCCGCGTACACGGTCTCGAAGAGATGGCGTCTGGTGGGGAAGTTCCGGTACAGCGTGCCGATGCCGACACCCGCCCGCCGTGCGATGTCCTCCAGCGACGCCTCCGCCCCGTGCTCCGCGAAGGCCTCCCGGGCCGCGGCCAGCAGGGCGTCGTAGTTGCGGGCGGCGTCCTTCCGGGTCGGTCGGCGGGTCGCGACGATCTCGCTGACGGGGAACGACTGGGCGGTCACGGACGCCTCCCGGGGCTGAAACGGAGGTCTGCCTCCGTTCCGGGTTGAAGCGGAGGCGTGCCTCCGCTAGAGTGGAGGCCTGCCTCCACTTTATCAGTCGAGGCGCTTCCCTGCCCTTTCCGCGACCGCTTCCCACGAGGCTTCGGCCGCACTCTGTGTTCGGAGAGGCTCTCCATGCCCCGCAAGTCCACCCGTCTGACCTTCGCGGTCCTCGCGACCGGTGCCGGCGTGTTCGCCATGCTCCAGTCGCTGATCGCACCGGCCCTGCCGACCGTGCAGCACGCGCTGCACACCTCGCAGGCCACCGCGACCTGGGTGATGACGGCGTATCTGCTGTCCGCCTCGGTCTTCACCCCGATCCTCGGCCGCGTCGGCGACCTGATCGGCAAGAAGCGCACCCTCGTCGCCGTCCTGCTCGTCGTCCTGGCCGGCTGTCTGCTCGCCGCCCTGGCGCCGAACATCGGCATGCTCATCGTCGCCCGGGTAGTCCAGGGCGTCGGCGGCGCCCTGTTCCCGCTCTCCTTCGGCATCATCCGCGACGAGTTCGCCCCGTCCGAGGTCCCCGGCAGCATCAGCAACCTGTCCGCCGTGATCGCCGCGGGCGGCGGCGTCGGCATCGTCGCGGCCGGACCCATCGTCTCCGCGCTCGACTACCGCTGGCTGTTCTGGATTCCGGTCGCGGTCGTCGCCGTCACCACGCTCATCGCCCTGCGTTACGTCCCCGAGTCGCCCAACCTGGCCGAGGGCAAGGTCAGTTGGATCGGCGCCGTGCTGCTGTCGGCGTGGCTGGTGGCCCTGCTGCTGCCGCTGAGCCAGGCGGGCAAGTGGGGCTGGGGATCGCCCCGGGTGCTCGGACTGCTCGCCGTGGCCGTCGTCCTGTTCGTGCTGTGGCTGCTGGCCGAGGCCCGCTCGCGCTCCCCGCTGATCGACCTGCGGATCATGCGGCTGCCCGCGGTGTGGACCACCAACACCGTCGCCCTGCTCTTCGGCGCGGGCATGTACGCGCTCTGGTCCTTCCTGCCGGCCTTCGTGCAGACGCCCAGCTCCGCCGGGTACGGCTTCGGCGCGAGCGTCACGACCTCCGGGCTGCTGATGCTGCCGATGCTCCTCGCGATGTTCTGCTCCGGCATCCTGAGCGGCCGGCTGGAACCCGTGGTCGGCGCGAAGGCGCTGCTCACGACCGGCGCCGCGCTCGGCGCGCTGGCCCTCGGCCTCCTCGTCCTCTGGCACGCCGCCCAGTGGCAGATCGCCGTCGTCGCGGGCGTGTTCGGCCTCGGCATCGGACTGGCCTTCGCCTCGATGGCCAACCTGATCGTCGGCAGCGTGCCGCCCGAGCAGACCGGCGCCGCCACCGGCATGAACGCCAACATCCGCACCATCGGCGGCTCCATCGGCGCCGCGGTCACGAGCGTCCTGGTCACCGGCCGGCTCCAGCCCTCCGGCCTTCCCTACGGCTCCGGCTACACCCACGGTTTCACCCTGCTCGCGGTCCTGTGCCTCGCCGCCGCCCTGGCCGCGCTGTTGGTACCGGTCCGCCGGGCGTCCGGTGCGAACGGGACGGCGCCGACGACCGGGACTGCGCGGGCGACCGGCGAACCGTCGGAGGCCGGGCGACCGACCGCCGTACGCGGCTGACGTCCGCCGTCGTCACGTCCATGCGGTAGGGTTTACCTGCGTGTTCCCGCGGTTCGTCCGGGGGAGTCGCACCGGGACGTGGCGCAGCTTGGTAGCGCACTTGACTGGGGGTCAAGGGGTCGCAGGTTCAAATCCTGTCGTCCCGACTCTGCTTTCGGCAGGTCGGAAGCCGCTCTCCCGTTCATGGGAGGGCGGCTTTTCGTGTGCCTGGAGGCTGGTGGTCGCAGGCCGGGGCTGGGGCGATTCGGTTGACGTGGTGACGACGCATCAGCCGACGACGCCGGCTTGGGTCAGGCAGCGCGCCAGGTCGGAGCGGGAACGGATGCCCAGCTTGCGGTAGACGCGGGTGAGGTGGGCTTCCACAGTCTTGCGGGAGAGGAACAGCGCGCCGGCGGCCTCCACGTTGCTGAGGCCCTCGCCGATCGCCCGGGCCACCTGGAATTCCTGTGCCGTGAGGAGGTCCACCTGCGGTAGCGGGTTGTCTCCGGGGTGCGAGCGCTGTCCGGCCGCGGCGAGTTCCGCCGTGGCGCGGTCGGCCCAGGACGTGGCACCCATGGCCCGGAAAGTCCGCTGGGCAGCCTGCAGGGGCTCGCGAGCTGCGGCGGGGCGACGCAGACGACGCAGGGCCTCGCCGCAGACAAGCCGGGTGCGAGCCAGCTCGTAGGGCATCGCCCGGCGGGTGTGTGCCTGTTCGGCGACCGCCAGCCAGCTCAGAGCCGTGTCCGCGGACCGGGCCAGCATCGACCGGCAGCGTGCGTGCGCCATCGCGGGCCAGGCCAAGCCGGTCGACCGGGCACGCTCGTCGAGCCAGAGGGTGATCTCCAGGGCGCGCTCGCGGTTCCCGGTACGGCTGTGCGCCTCGGCGAGGTCCGCCACGAACGGCATCAGGTGCGGATTGCCCAGACCCATCCGCTCCGCCGTCGCCAACGCCCGTTCCAGATGGGAGCGGCACGGCTGTGGATCCCCGGCGGCCAGGGCCGCCGAGCCCAGTGCGGAGTGCGCGAACACGTCCAGGCCGGGGATGCCCTCACCGCAGTGCGCCTCGTAGCGGGCGATACGTTCTTCGCAGGCCGCGCGGTCGCCGCGCAGCCCTTCAAGGCGGGCCAGCGATGTCAGCGCGTATCCGGTCATCGCCTTGTGGCCGAACTCCTGGGCCCAGCGCAGTGCTTCGCTTCCGTCGGCGCGGGCGGCAGCCCACCGGTTCCACGACTCCACCTCGCACCGCGCCACGAGTGCGAAGGGCAGCAGCCCCGGATTCCCCTCACGCCTGGCCCGGTCGATCACCACGCCGAGCACCTCGCGCGCGGCTTCCTCCTCGTCCACCCAGGAGAGCGCCTGGCCGATCAGCGCCGCGGACTGCCGCTCTTCCAGGGCCCACGCCCCGTGGAGTGCCTCCCGGTCCAGCAGCAGCCGACGGCTGCGTTGTACGTGGCCGGTCAGTGCCAGGGCGTGGCCCTGCATCACTCCGGCCAGTTGCTGCTCCGGTCGGGTGGCCTGGGCATCGGCGAGTTCGCGGCAGTGGGCGGCCGCCTCGACGGCCTGGCCGAGGCGCCCGCCCATCGCCGCCGGCATGACGGCGGCGCCGTACAGGGCGCAGGCCCGGGCCCGGTCGGCAGGCTCGGCCGCGGCCGCCGCCGCCACCAGTAGTCGGTACGCCCCGACCGGATCGCCTGCCCAACTGCGGATCTGCCCGCGCAACAGCTCGATGTCGGCGGTCAGCCACGGCTCGGCCGAGTGGCGCAGCGCCTGTTCGCACCAGCGGGCGGCGTCGAGGGAAAGCCCGCTGCGGAACGCGTCCTCAGCTGCCCGGAGCAGCCGAACGGCTCTGTCCGCCGCCGCCGGTGACAGTTCGGCGGCACGGTGCCAGGCGCGGGCGGCGGAGTCGAAGGCCCCGCGCTGCCGGGCCTGTTCGGCCGCGGCGGCCAGTGCCCCGGCCACCTTTTCGTCCGGGCCGGGCGTCGCACAGGCGAGGTACCAGGTACGCAGTTCACCGTCCGACACATCGGCGAGCACCCGGTAGGCGCGCAACTGCTGGGTCACCGGACAGCCGGCCAGGACGAGCGGGCGCAGTACGGGATGCCGTAGCTCGAAACCCGCGTCCTCGGCCCGCACCAGTCCGGCCTCCTCGGCCGCCTCCAGGGCGTCCAGCGAGAGGCCGACGGCGTTCAGCGCCCGCTCCAGCTCGGCGAACTCGGGGGCGTGGGAAGCCGCGACGAACACCAGCGCGTCCTGGGTGTCCCGGGGAAGCGCGCGCATCCGGCCCCGCCAGGTTCGTTCCACCAGCGGGCCGGGGGTCTGCCAGTCCTGGCCGCCGAGTCCGTCACCCTGTGCCCCGGTCCGGGCCAATGTCTCCGCGTACTCGACCAGGACCAGCGGGTTCCCCGAGCTGAGCGGGATCAGTTGCGCCGCCGCCGGTCCCGCGGGGTCCAGTCGGCAGCGCCGCAGGAGCTGTCGGCACTCCTCGTCGTCCAGCGGGGCGAGCCGGAGCTCGGGTACGCCTTCCCAGACGAGGTCCTCACGGCCGTCGGCCCGTACCGCCATCACCAGAGCCACCCGCTCGGTGGACAGGCGTCGCGCGACGAACTGCAGCACCCGCCGGGACGAGGGATCCGCCCGGTGCAGGTCGTCGACGAGCACGACCAGCGGCTCCGCCTCGCCCGCTGCGGCGAGCACACTCAACGCCCCGGCACAGACCGCGTAGGGATTCGGATCGGTGACATCGGCCAGCGCGAGGCACCCCTCGAGGGCGCGGCGCTGGGCCGCGGCCACCTCGCGAAAGTGCTCCCGCAACGGCAGCAGCAGATCGGCGAGGACCGTGTACGGAAGAACCGCCTCGGACTCGATTCCCCTGATCCGCAGCACCCGGTACGGGCTGCGCCGGGCGGTGTAGTCGAGGAGGGTGCTCTTCCCGATACCCGGGTCGCCGCGCAGCAGCAGCGCCGCCCCGCGCTCGGCCAGCGAGTTCAGCAACTCGTCGAGCGCCCCGCACTCCCGACGGCGCCCGACAGGTGTCTCCCACTCCCGTGCCGCCGGCTCGTCCATGGTGCCCCCGTACCCCATGCCCCCGCCTGGTGGTGCCCTCCGCCGTTCCCCAGGGTGCACCGCGGCGGATGATCCCGGAGGACAGTTGCCGCATCTGCTCTTCTTCCCGTCGATCCGTCACATTCCGTTGGGGACAAGGGAGTTCCCCGTTGCGGCGGATTCCCGTCGTATGGCATCGCGTGGCGATGTGGCTCTCGTGGGAGGCCTGTGCTGTGGCGCCCGACCCATGCGCCACCGGGGCGTGAAGCGACGACGGCAGGGCGGCGCTCGCCGGAGGACATTCCCCGGTACCGTCCGCCGCCGCGGTGCGCTCCGCTGGTGGCCTCGGACGACGTTCGCGTGGAGGGGGACCACGGATGAGCACCCACGACGCAGTGTGGAGCGGCCGTGCAGGGCTGCGCGGGCAACGACCATGACCGGGCGTCCCGCGAACCCCGAACCCGCCACGGACGATCAGCTCAGGGCCGTCTACCAGGAGATCTGCCTGAGCTACCGGGCGATCGACGACTTCCGCGCCAAGCTGCTGAGCCTTCTGCCGGTGGTGAGCGGGGCGAGTGTCGGCTTGCTGATCGGCAGAGATCCGGGCGATCCGAAACCGGTCTGGCTGCCGATCGGGCTCTTCGGCTTCGTGGTGTCACTGGGGCTGTTCGCCTACGAGCTGTACGGGATCGAGAAGTGCGGGAGCTTGATCCATGCGGGCAGGCACATCGAGTTGGGGTGGATCGTCGAAGGCCAGTTCGTGCGGCGCCCGCATGCGCTGGCGGGCTTCATGAACGAGCCGTTCGCCGCCATGCTGGTCTATCCGGCAGTCCTGGCCGGCTGGATGTACGTGGCGCTGGCGCGCTGCTCCGAAACTGTGGCTGTCGTCGCCTCGGCGAGTCTGTTCCTCGTGCTCCTGCAGGCCGGCTACCGGTTCTGCCGCATCCACCACCGGCGCGACAAAGCAGAACGCGCCGGTGACGCCGAGTGGCTCAGCAACGCCAGGCAGGAAGCGGCCGAGCGATGACCACCGGGAAATCCCTCACTCGTCTGTGTCTGCGCGGGTCCTTCCGGCTCGACTGCGACGCGGCCCCGGCCGAGGTCTGCGCGGGCGCCCGGCGCCTGCTCGCCTACCTCGGCCTGCACCGCCGTGCCACCCGCGTGGCGCTGGCGGGCACCCTGTGGCCGGACGCCACCGAGGAGCGTGCACAGGGGTGTCTGCGGACCACCCTGTGGCGGCTGGGCCGTGTGAACCGACCACTCGTGCTCAGCGATCGGGGCGACCTCTCGCTCGCGGAATCGGTGGACGTCGACACGCGCGCCTTCGTCCGGTCGGTGCTGCGCCCCGCGAACTCGCCCGCCTGCGACGCGTACGACGACGAACTGCTCCGTCTCCTGCTGCCCGAAGCCGACCTGCTCCCCGGATGGGAGGAGGACTGGGTCGGATTCGAACGGGAACACCTCCGCCAGCTGCGTCTCCATGCCTTGGACTCCCTGGCCGAGCGCCTCGCCACCCGGGGCCGCCACACGCTCGCCCTGGAGGCCGCTCTGGCGAGCGCGCGCAGCGCGCCCCTGCGTGAAAGCGCCCACAGGACGGTCGTGTCCGTGTACCTGGCCCGAGACGACCCGGCGGAAGCGGTCCGGCACTACAACGCGTTCAGGGAGCTGGTCCGTGACCGGCACGGCCTCCTGCCCTCACCGCTGTTCTCCTCGATGCTCGCCCCCGCCCTCGCGCAGGAGCCGTTCGCGGTCGAGGGCGGCCAGAACCCCGTTGCCACGGTGCGGTGACAGCGGGCTGGCACCGTGGCGTCCATGAGGCACGAGCCGAACAGAACCGGTGTCTGCCTGATACGCATCGAGGTTCAGCGAGGTGGTGTGCTGGTCACCGTGCGTCAGAACCCGGACATCGAACAGGTCAGCACCGAGCGGGTGTTGACGTTCCCGGACGTCGAGTCGGCCGTCGCAGCGGTCCGGGAGTTCCTCGGCCACTTCGCCGACGACGCGGGCCGGCTGTGACAGAGCGGTGACGGCCTCGACGCTACGGTGACGCCGCCGGTCGCGCCGCCCGAGCGTGCGCACTGTCACCAGGGGGTGCGATGCCGTCCGACTTCGTACAGCAGCTCATTGCCCAGGAGACCCGTGCCCCTCTGCCGGCACTGCATCTGTTCGGCGGCCCGTTCGTGGCCTTCGGCGGACGGCGGATCGACATACCTGAAGGCAGTAAGCGGCTGCTGGTGTTTGTCGCGTTACGACAGGGGCGGGTCGAGCGACGGTACGCCGCGGGTGCCCTCTGGCCCGTCGGGGACGACGCCCGCGCCGCCGGGAACCTGCGGTCGGCCCTGTGGCGCCTGAACAAGGTGGGGGTGGAACTGCTGCACGTGGACAAGTACGGGCTGACCCTGCACAGGGACGTGCTCCTCGATGTCCGGCTCGTCGCGGACTGGGCGGCGCGGATGGTGAACGCCGCGGCGAGTGCCGTAGACCTCCGGGCGATGCCGACCGCGATGGACGCGCTCGATCTGCTGCCCGGTTGGTACGAGGACTGGGCTCTGATGGAACGCGAGCGCATACGCCAACGGCTGCTGCACGCGCTGGAGGCGCAGAGTCGGCAGCTGGCCCGACGGAGGTGCCACGCCCAGGCCGTGGAGGCCGCGATGCAGGCCGTCGGCGCCGACCCGCTCAGGGAGAGCGCCCAGCGCGTGCTGATCGAGGCGCACCTTGCGGAGGGCAACTGGCTGGAGGCGCGCCGCAGTCTGGACCTCTACGCCGAGCTGCTCGACCGTGAGCTGGGCGTGCCGCCCGGAGCAGAGATCACCGCCCTGTTGTCCGGGTGCGCGATGCGGGGGCTGGCACGCGCCGACGGGCGCCTGACCGCCATCTCGTGACGGCGGCCGGGGGCCGCGTCCGGCTACCAGGGATCGGCCCCCGTCCCGCTCCGGCTACCGAGGACTGTCCCCGTCCCGCGGCGCGGGGTGGCCGATGAGGACGATCGCGTCCCGGGCGGGCTCCTTCCCCAGGGCGGCGAACACCCCACCGGTCCGGGGAGCCCCGCCGGCCGGTGCCGGGAACACATCCAGCAGCATGGCCGCGCGTCCCGCGATCAGGGCCTGCCGCTCGACCGACCGGGCGAGTGCGAGAGCGGTCACCAGCCCTCCGTCGGCCTTCCACTGCTCCACGGTCGGCTGCTCCGCCGGCAGCGCCCACCCGCCGACGGGGTAGTGGAGGACGCTCCGTTGTGCGCCCTTGAGCTTCGCGGGGGGCAGCTTCCCGGTGGCGAGGTCGTCGAGCAGGGTCTTCGCCGTATCGGCCGTCTCGGCCTTGCAGAGGTAGAGGTCCACGCTCTCCAGCCCGTCGCCGCATTCGGCGTGCCGGCGGAAGGCGACCCAGGGGCGGTCGGTGACCAGGCCGCCGACGCTCTCCGTACCGTCGGGCACCAGGATGTCGACCGCGACCCGGCTCTCCCTGTCCGCAGTCGGCAGGGGGATGCGGCGCAGGTGCTGCGCGGCCTCGACGGCGGTGAGGACGGCGTCCACCGGGCAGGCGTGGAAGGCCAGTTCGACCGACCCCGGGAACATCGCCCTGATCCGTTCCTGCACCGAGGTATCCGAGCCCGCACCGAGCGGCAGGAAGCCCGCGGGCGGGAGTTCCTCGATGCCGAGACCGCGGACGAGGGGAGGCAGGGCTGTCGGCGTGGTCTCTCCTTCCGCCGATTCCGGCACCAGTTTCAGCACCGCGTCGAGGCTCGCGCGGGCCCGGGCGGAGACGATGACGTCCCTGGCGGCCTGCACCTTCTCGCGCACCTCCCGGTTGGTGTCGCCGGCGGTGGACAGCACGACCGGCGTCGCCCCGGCCCAGGCGTCGGCCAGCATGTCCTGGAACTGCAGGACCTGTGCGACGAAGACGTCCCAGGGGCGCAGCCCGATCTGCTGCTGCCGGGCCCGCCGGGCGGGTGAGTCCATACGTTCGCGCCGGACGGTCCAGACGTCGAGCACCCACTTCTTCGATGTGTGCAGCAGCACCCCGAGCGGTACGTCCTCCCGGCCGTGCGGCGTCCGCGGGGCGAGTCCGGAGCCCCAGTCGGGCCGGAGGAGGTCGGTGGAGTCCGTGGGGTCGTCGTCGGCGATCCAGGGGACGCCGGCGGTGCGTTCCTGCTCGAACCACAGTTTCGCGACGCGCGACCGCAAAGTCGAGTCCGCCTTGTTCGTGGGACCGGACAGCGGCCAGTCCACGACCTTGACGGCCACGTCCTCGCGGACGTATGCCTCGGTGCTGCCGAGCGCGCTTCCCGCGCAGAGTTCGCCGTAGACGTTCTCCTGGCCGAAGGGGACGTCGTGTCCGGTCGCGACGATCAGCTTCAGGGTGCCGGCGCCCGGCTGGTCCCGGATCACCTCGGGGTCCCTCAGATCCAGGGTGGCGCTCTGTTCCAGGAGGAAGGGCCGCCCGGTCGCGCCGATGGCCAGCCCCGGTTCCACCTCCACGTGGAGCCGGTCGGCGGAGAGCCTGGTGCTGTATCCGTGGACCACGCCGGGACCGCCCGCCCTGCCGAGTGCGTAGGCCAGCGACCGGGTGTACTCCTGCATGCGTTCCAGGTGCGCGGACCGCAGGAACAGCCCGTCGAAGGCATTGAGCCGGGCGATGGTCATGACGAGGCCCTCCCCAGGTTCTGCATGATCACGGCATCACGGCCGTCCGTCCTGCTGCCGGCCGGCCCACCGTCGAGGCCGGCCAGCGGGATGAGGTCGGCGCCGAGAACCGGGGTGGGTCCGGTGCCGTGGACGACGACCCGGACGAGATCGTGCTGGGGGGAGTCGCCGAGGGTGACGATGACGACGCCCGCACCCCCTTCCTGACGGTACGTCACTTCCTGGACGCTCGCGGTGGCCCACGCGCGCTCGCCGAGCGAGGCGACCTCCAGCGAGCCCCGGCCGATCGACCCCGGGTGCAGGGGCCGTGTGACGGTGAAGCTGAACCCCGTATGGCCGGGAGCCCAGTCGACGGGCTCGCGTACTTGCGGAGCGGGTGGTGCGGCGTGGTCCCCCTGCGGGGGCCGCAGGGCACCGAGAAGATCCTGCAGCAGATTCGTGGGCAGCAGGACGCGGCGCACCAGCTGGTCCACGGCGCCGGCCTCGGCCGCCTCCCCGGTGCCGCGGATCTCCACGCCGGCGAGCGTGACCGGTGCGTCCGAACCGGGTACCGGGAACAGTGTCGGACGGGAGTCCGGCCCCACGGCCGGACCGAGGTCGGTGGCGTCCAGGGCGGCGAGTTCGCGGAAGGCGTGCAACCGGTCGGTCGCACTCGCCGGGTCCTGAGGCGGACCGGAGGCGAACAGCTTCCGCAGCCGCGGGTACGGGACCGGAAGATCCGGGGTCGCTTGCGGGCGGAGTTCGAACCGGACCCGCTCGACGGTGCGGGAGTACTCGTTCTGCTCGCGGGAGAGGTCGCACGGGGAGCCGAGAGCCGGAACGGGGGCCGCCGGGCAGGTGTCGAACACGGCGACCAGCCGGTATGTGTGCGGACCCGGACCGGTGATCTTCCCGCCCCGCTTCGTGAAGTCCTCCAGCAGGGCCTTGACGGACACGCACTCCTGGGCCCCCAGCGAGAGTTCCCGGCCCAGACCGTCCACGGCGAGGCCCGCGCCCACCCGGAGCCCCTTCGGGTCGTCCGGGACCGTCACCGGGAATCCCCAGACCACGCCGGAGCCGTGCAGCCAGGAGCTGTGCAGCATGTGCTTGCCGCGCGGATTGCCCAGGAGCGCACCGAAATCGTCCTCGCCGAGCAGCATCCCGTAGGAGACCCGGAGCGCCACGAAGGGATTGACCGGCAGATCCTGTGCGGGTGCGGACCCCTCCGACCCGTACTCACGTGTTGCGGGCATGCGCTGTCTCCTTAACTGGCCGGGACCGGGCTGCCGGGGAACGGCCTGGCGGCCTTCGCGTACTCCCGGGCCATCGCATGGACAAGGTGGTGCTGGTGGATCGGCCCGCCCCGGGGCGCGGCGAGGAAGGCCGCCGCGATGGCGGCGTTGCGGATCCAGCCGCCCGGCACGGGGTAGAGGGTGGAGAGCAGACCGAGGTCGACACCGTCCGCCAGGGCGGCTTCGGGCAGGTGCAGCTCCCACAAAAGCCGGCGGTGGTGCTCGTCGGGCAGCGGGAAGTCGACGACGAAGTCCATGCGGCGCAGGAAGGCCGCGTCGATGTTCTGCCGCAGGTTCGTGGTGAGCACCGCGAGGCCGTCGAAGCGGTCCATGCGCTGCAACAAGTAGGCCGTCTCCAGGTTGGCATAGCGGTCGTGCGCGTCCGTGATCCCGGTACGGGTGGCGAAGAGGGCGTCCGCCTCGTCCAACAGCAGTACGGCACGGGTGCGTTCGGCCGCGTCGAAGACGCCGGCCAGGTTCTTCTCCGTCTCGCCCAGCCACTTCGACACCACTTGGGACACATCGACGACGAGCAGATCGGTGCCGAGGGCGGTGGCGACGACCTCGGCGGCCAGGGACTTGCCGGTGCCGGGCGGGCCGGTGAACATCAGCCGCACCCCACGGCCGGCGCGCGCCACGGCGAGCAGATCCCACTCGTCGAGGACCAGCGAAGCATGTTCCAACCGCGCCACCGCGTCCCGCAGTTGGCCGACCGTCTCGTCCGGCAGAACGAGCCGCCGCCACGACAGATCGGGGGTCAGCAGCCCGACCCCGGGCGGTAGAACGATGCCTGCCCGACCCCGGATCACGTCGGAGACCCCGCGCGCCGGACACACCGGATCGTCGGCGACAACCGACAGCCGGCGCATGCTTCGGACGTCCGCCGCGACCTCGGTGATCACGGCCGGGTCCATGGGGTGACGGGACATCAATTGTGATGCGCGGTCGGCCAGTTCGGGCAGCTCGGCCCGCCAGGTCCGGCGCTGGCCGTCGGTGCCGACCGGACCCGAGGGCACACCGAGCACCGGGCGGCGCCCGACGGGGCGCATGGTCCCCGGCGGGGCGCACACCACGACCGGTCCGGGCAGGTCCTCGACGTCCAGCGCGGGAACCGGGCGGCCGTCCTGGGCCGGCGCGTCGAGGAAGAGCACAGGTACCGCGTCCCGGGCGGCGGCATGCGCGGCGACCAGGGCGATCGAGGCACTGTCCGCCGTGCTCACGCGGGCTCCGGTCAACGACCGGCCGGCGGCGGTCCCCAGTGCCGCGCACCGGCTCGCGGCGATCACCTCGTCGCCGGTGGACAGCAGCAGCGTACGGGGATCCGCGGAACGCAGGGCGTCGACGGCCCACCGTACGGAGGGCAGCGCGAGCCAGCCGTCGAGCCCGGCCGGCGGTTCGTCCACGGCCACCCGCTGGATGCCACCGGGCCAGGCGTCATGGCCGTGCAGCGCGTCCCAGAGCTGTTCGGCGGGGGCCAAGGCGCGCTCGTAGCAGGTCTCGGCCCTGCCGCCCTCGACCCTGAGCAGTCCGTGCCGTACGGCCGCCCCCTCCGCCAACAGCCGTCGCAGTCCCGACCGGTCCCCCCGCGGGTCGCCGAGCAGCAGTGCGGCCAGACCCACGGTCGGGCGGGGCTCGGAGCGCGGGTGGAGCGAGCGGAACGTACCGGCCAGGCCCTCGTGTTCCTCGGGCAGTCCAGCGAGCAGGAGCAGATCACGCTCGTCGTCGCAGAGCCCGAACCGCTCGACGAGCGCCGCCAGCGGGTCGCCGCGGAGACCGGCACCGGGTCCGGCCGCGATCGCCGCCGTGGCCCAGTCCCGCAGGAACGCCGCCGCCTGCGGCGCCCCCGACTCGGCGCTGCATGTGGCGTCCAGCAGCCCGGCCAGTCGCTGCGCCAGCGTCGCGGCCCGCGCGGACAGGGCCCGGCTCACCTGCTCGGTCCGTTCAGACATAGACGAACCTCACCACCGTGCCGAGCCAAGGCACCCAGCCCGGATCCAGGTCGAGCCCGGCGCGCCGGGCGCGGACGTCGATCTCGTCGACCCGCAGCCTGACGTCGGTCCACCCCGGCGTGTGTCGGATGTGGCCGGTGCGGCGGACGAGTGCGCCGACGGCCTCCCACGGTTCCCGCCCGGCCTCGGCCGGCTCCAGCACCGCGGCGGTCACCGCCGCCCAGGCACCGGCGATCCCGTCGATCCGCTCCCGTTCCACCGCGGTCGCCGTGGGTTCCCGCTCCCATGGCGGTCGCGCGTCGGGGTCCGTGCCCGCGAATGCGGCGACGGCAGGGTCCGCGCACCCTGTCGGCACCAGGGACAGGGCGACGCCCTGCAGCACCCAGGGCAGCGTGCGGCCCGCGAACACCGGATCCGCCAGGACCGTGTCGGGGATTCCGGCGGCGGAAGCCGTCGCCAGCAGGAACAGTAGCCCGGCCCAGGACGTCGGCCGCCCAGGATCTTCCGGATCGTCGTCCGGCAGGGGCGTCACCAGGGGTGCGGGCGGGGCAGCCGGCACGGAGGGCGGGGCGAGCCCGCCGTCAGGGTCCTGGTGCCGGGACCCGCCGGAGAGCACAGCGTCGGCGCCGTCCTTGGCAGGGGTCCGCTCCGTCGGCCGTGCCCCACCGGAGGTACGCCGGCCCACGACGGACGCGGGTGTCCCTCCGAGCAAGTGGGTCACGGCCGCGACGACTTCGGGGGCCTGGGACCGTCGTAGCACCGAGGGGTCGGCCTCGGCGACGACCAGGACAGCCCATGCCTCGACCGTGCCGGAAGCCGGCCGCAGCCCCGGACGCCCGGCCCGCGTGGCGAACCGGGACGCGGCGACCAGCGCCTTGGCGAGCGCGACGACCGGAGCGGCCTCCGCATGGGTTCGCGCCACCGCACGACTGCCGGCGAAGAGCGGACCGCCGTGCCCCGAGTGGCCGCCGCCGGAGATCACGCCGCCGCACGCCGCCGCCCGTACCGACTCAGCGACGGTCTGCCATCCGTCCGTGCCCAGGGCGCGGTGCAGGGCGGGCAGGCCGACCCGTTCGGCCGCGTCCGCGACTAGGGCGGGTGCCTGGCGTGCGTACCGGTGCAGCAGGGCGAGGAGCAGCGCCCGGGGCGCACGGTCGGGTTCCGGGTCCCCGGCACGCAGCAGACCGACCTGGCGCCATGCCCAACTGCGCGCGGTGCGGCCGGTGGTGACAGAGCAGATCAGGTCGAGCAGGCCGTCCCACGCGCCCGCGTAGCGCACCGCGTCCGCCGACCCCGACGCCAGTGCCGTACGCAACGCGGCCACCAACGCCTCGGCCCAGGCCTCCTCCAGAGCGGAGTCCGGCCGAGCCGGGTCGAGCCGCACGGGCACGTCGAGGCGGCGCAGGCACCAGATTCCTCCAGGCAGCCCGGCCGCGCGGACGACGTGCTCCAGACGGTGCTCGGCCACGCCGCGCAACAGCCGGCCGAGCCGCCCGGGGCCCCAAGTCCCCTCATCGGTCCCCTCATCCGTGCGGGCGGCGACGGACAGTCGACGGACGGTCAGTTCGGTCATCCGACCCGTACCTCCCCGACCCTGGAGGTCTGATGTACCCGAGCCCCCGCCGCGGGTATGCCCACGATCCCGTCTCCGCCGACCGCGACCTGGCCGACGATCGCGGGACCCCACCCCGCGCCGGGGCCGACGACGGCGGTGAGCCCGAGGTGCGCCTGCCGTCCCACCCGCATGCCGCAGCCCAGTTCGCAGATGTCGTACAGGGTGTGGGCCGGCTTGTCGAGGTCGAGGATCGTACGGACCACCGAGAGCTGTTCCGCGGACAGAGCGGTGTGCACGAGGACGGTGAAGCGGTGGGCGGCGGTGCGGTAGCCGTCCTCACCCGGCCCTGTGCCGCCGACGCGGATCCGGCCCAGCACCGGGGCCACCGCCCCGCCGCCCGGTGTGCCCCCCAGCACTCCGCCGGGGACGCCGCGCAGCCGCCACCGCTCCATGATCACGGGCTCCCGGCCCAGGTAGATGCCCAGCATCTCGGTCAGCGAGGCGAGCGTCCCACGACGCCGGAAGAGACGGTACGCCGACGCGATCAGCGTGCGCCGGGCGTTCTCGGGCCAGCGTCGGTCCAGAGTGAGCCCGGCGAAGGAGGCCAGCCACTGCAGCGCCTCCTGGGGCACGGCAGAAGGGTCGACGAGGAGTTCGCGCCGGGCCGCACGCTCGTCCAGTTCGTGCAGCATCCCCTCGGCCGGAGCGAGGAAGCGCTGCAGGAAGTCGGCGTCCCCGTCGTCCCGGGACCAGGTGCGGGGCAGTTGCCGCAGCAGTTGATGGCCCGGCCGTTCCACGCGCAGGGCGCGGACCCGGGGCGTGAGGGCCGCGGTGCCGGACGACAGCTCGAGGACGACCCAGAGATAGCGTCCCGGGTCGGCGATGACCGGCGTCTCGTACGTCTCGTAGCGGTCACCCGCGGGGATCTGCGCCCAGGGCCCTTCGCGTCCGGTGGGGCGGCGCAGCAGGGTTCGGCCGCCCGGTGCGCGGGCCGCGTCCAGCAGGATGCCGGAGGGCAGCGGCGGCGTGAGGTCGGGGCGGCGGATCGTGCCGGAGCCGCGGTCGGCGGGCAGCCACGGCAGGGGGTCGCCGGGCGGCTCGTCGTCGTCGCTCGTGACGAAGCCGACCCGTACGTCGGTGCGCGGCGGAATACACGCGTCCAGGAACAGCCGCCCCCAACGGGTGCGGGGGGCCCCGCTGTCGAGCCGGTACGTCACGACCCGCCCGGCACTGCGGTGTGCTGCCCGCGCGCCGCCCGTCCGGCCGATGTCCGTGTCGGTGGTGAACGCGACGGTGCCATCGGGTGCCGCCGCGACGGCCCCGCCGTCGTAGCCGTCGGCGGCGACCGGCTCGAGCTCCTGCCACCGGCCGCCCCCGCACTGCCCGAAACGCTGGAACGGCCGACCGGGCGCCCGCGCCACGACCAGCAGGTTCTCGGCCGTCACCGCGAAGTCCGAGGCTTCCGGCGCCGCCACGACGATCTCGCCGGTCAGCGTCGCCACCACCGCGTGGGCCGTGTTCTGTTCCCGCCAGAGCACGAGCAGCGACCCGTCCGGCCGGGCCGCGATCCGGTACGGCGTCATACGGCCGCGGCAGCGTGGTGGACGGGGCGTCGGGCCGGGCGTCGGATCCCGTCGGCCGAGCAGGACGACGACGGCGTCAGGGTGGTGCACGAGTACGTACGCACGCCCGCCGACGGCCGTGACATCGACCGGACGTGCCACGGGAACGCGGCGCAGCACACGATCCGCCCAGATGTCGTACACGGTGACCGCGTCCCGCTCCACGCCCGACTCCACGACGTACAAGCGCTGTTCGCCGTCCACGGCCAGCCCGCGCGGCCACGTGAACAGACCAGGGGTGCCGCCGAGCGGATCCGTGCGCTCCGCACGGATCACATCCACGCGGCCCGCCGCTGGCCGGGAGCGGTAGGCGCGCCCCCAGCGGTCGAAGGCCAGCCCGGTGGCGCTGTCGGCCGGCCGGATCGGGGTGTCCTCGTCCCAGGTGAGCTGAACGCCCCCGCAGGGCATCAGCGCGGTGTTCTCGTGCCGGCAACGGGCCCACTGGTCGGAATCGGCCAGCAGGCACAGCGCACGGTCGCCTTCCATCAGCACACCTCGCGGGGCAGCGGCACCTGCACGACGTCACCGGGCCCGGGCGGCGGCCGGTAGCCCGCGCCCGGCTCCAGGGGCGGTCCGGCGACGACGGTGATGTCCGCCAACTCCGCCACCTCCCACGGCCGCAGGACCACCTGGGTCACCGTGCGCCACGGGTGATCCCGGTCGCCGCTCTCCTCTGCAAGGGAGAGCCCTTGGAGGTAGTCCACGCCCTCCACCTGGACGGCGACCGCTTCCAGTTCGGCCCCGCGGACCACCCGCCCCAGCGGCCAGCCGCCGCCGTTCGGCCCGTACGGCGGTACGGGCGCCAGAAACTGACGGATGATCAACTCCACCCAGCGGCGCACGGCGTCGACCTGGTGGCCGTCCGTCACCGCCAACCCCACCGCGACCGACACCTTCCGGTACTCGGGCGGCAGGACGTACAACTCGGTGGTGAGCAGGCGCCGTTCGTCCAGATACCGGGCCACCCGGCGCAGCAGGGCGCGGTCCGGCAGCGGTGCGCCCGGGTCGCGTACGTCATCGGTCGGGAAGACGACGACGCTGACGACGCCGGCGGCGGGTTGCGCGGGTGTGTCGGGATGGAACAGCGGCAGGGTCTCCGCCCGTGCCACCCCGGGAAGTCGCAGCGCCAGCTCGCGGAAGTCGTCGGCGACCACGGCCCGTTCGCGGCGGTGCACCTCGGCCGGGATACGGTCCAGCGCCGCGTCCAGTGCCTCCGGCTCGCGCCCTCCGTCCGCAGGCAGCGGGTTGGTGACGGTGACGCCCCCGACACCGGTGACGGCGGTCACCGCACCGGCCGGGACATTGCCGGCCGCGCCTCCGCCGTAGCGGTACGAACGCACCCGGATCCGCTGGCCGATCTGCGGCACCCGGCCCTGCTGCCCACCCGGGCCGAAGCGCACCAGCCCGTCGGCCGGTTCCACCGCGAAGAGCCGGTCGCCCGGCCCGCCGAGGGAGAGGTCCTCGGTCTCGGCCCAGGTCTGCCAGACGCCGTCCTCCTCCACCTCGAGCAGAACGGTCCCGGGCAGTACGTTCGTCTGGGTGAGCCGGTAGACCTGGCCGCCGTCACCGGTGCCGACCCCCAGCAGTTCCGCGCCGGCGCTCGTCCGCGCCTGTACCGCCTCCACCGCGTTCGCGCCGATCCAGCGGACCCGGTGAAGTCCCGCCCCGCTCTCCGGCGGCCGGGTCGCCCGCAGCCAGCCGATCACCCGACGCGCCTGCTCGGGATCGTCGAGGCGGGGCGGTGAGGTCACGGCCGACGTGGGCTGCTCTGGCGGCCGGGGCGGCAGCGGGCGGGGCAGGGTGAGCGCGACGACCCCGCTCGTGGTGAGCCCCGCTGTGCTGTCCCGGACGACCTCCAGCCGTACGAAGGACGGTTCGTCCGCGGCGTCCGCGGTGGTCTCGGTGTTCTCGACGTGCTGCCACAGCTCCCATCGCATCCCGGGCCCGCTCCGGTCGAGTCCGGTGGATCGGTAGTCCTCCGCGTCGGCCGTGTCCATGCTGAACGGCCTGTCGACGCTTTCGTCCAGTGCGATGCCGAGGAAGACGGTATGCCCCTCGATCCGGCGCACGTCCGTGGTGGGGTCTTCCAGCAGCGCCACCCACAACGCCTGGTCCAGCGTCCCGTCCACGTCCAGGGGTACGGCGTCCGGCGCGGTCGGATCCGTCGGCAGCACGGCGGTGTCGTAGAACTCGACCTCTGTGTCCTGGCCCTTCTCCTTCTTCACACGACGCACGGCCTCTTCCCGGCGCGCCTTCTCGTACGAGTCGTCGTCACCGAGCCGCGGGGCCTCCGCCTTGCCCGCGCCGAGCGCCTCCAGCGGCCATACGTACACCTCGCCGCCGGTCTCGAACGACACCGGACCGGCCTTCACCTCCCGTCCGGCGAGCAGTTGCACACCCTCCGGGGCCTCCGTCCGCGCCACGACCAGGACTTGGGCCGGCCGGGCGGGCCGCGGCTGTACGTCCAGCAACCGCAGAAAGGCGACCTTGGTGGCGTCGGGGATCTGGTTGAAGCGGTACAGCAGCGACTCGCCGAGATAGGCGAACAGGTCCAGCAAGGCGATCCCGGGGTCGCTCTCGTTGTGGTCGGTCCACTCCGGCGTGTGGACGGGGATCCGCCGGATCAGCTCCGTCCGCAGCTGTTCGTACGTGCGGTCGTCGAGGATGGGACCCATCAGCGCCATCGGCCGCTCACCCCGCCCTCACCGCAGATAGAACGGATAGACCACGTTGTCCCCGCGCCGGTCCACCAGCCGCACATAAGAGATGTCGATCCACACCAGCGAAGGCTCCTCGCCGGGCGTCACCGCAACGTTGGTGACGCCGACCCGCGGCTCCCACCGCGCGAGCGCGTCCTCGATGTCCCGCCGCATCCCCGCCCGTGTCGCGGTCGTGTTCGGCTCCATGAGGTAACGCCGCAGCCCGCACCCGAACCCGGGCAGCATCACCCGCTCGCCGGGTTCGGTGTCGAGGATCGTGGCGATGGCCTGCCGGACGAGCTCGTCGCCGGTGGCGTACGCCAACCTGCCGTCGCTGCCCGGGCGCAGGGGGAACCGCGGGCCCTTGCCGGTCCATGACTCGGTGGTCATGCCCCCATCGTTCGGGACGGACGTCACTGGTCCGTCGCCGTGCCGGCAAGTCCTTGCGCCGCGGCGGCCCGGTAGGCGCGAAGCCGCCCCCGGACCGTCTCCTCGGGCGCCTCGGCAGCGGCCTCGGCGGCGTCCACATGCGCCAGGGCCTCGGCCCAGCGGCGCTCCGACAGGTGCACGGCGGCAAGGTCGGCCCGCAGACCGATCCGGTCGGGCGCTGCCCGTACGGCTTCCTCCAACTCCACTGTGGCGCCCGCGCGATCACCCAATGCCAGCAGGGCCAAGGCGAGATGGTGGCGTGCGGTGGCGTCGTACGGCTGCAGCGCACAGGCCTGCCGCAGGGCGTCCACGGCGGATCCCAGGTCACCACGCAGCATGAGCACGGCGCCCAGTTGTGACCATGCCGAGGCGTTCGAGGGGTCCAGAGCGACGGCGTCGCCGAGCAGGGCCGCCGCCTCGGACAGGCGCTGCTGTGCGGCCACCGCAGTGCCCAGCGAGATGCGCAGTCGTACGTCCTCCGGGGCGAGGGCCACCGCGGCCCGCCACAGGGACTCCGCTTCGGCGGTCCGGCCGGTGAGCAACAGCACCTGGGCGAGGTTGTCGCTCGGTGTCGGATCCTCCGGAGCCAGCTCGACCGCCCGGCGCAGCGCCGCCGCGGCGCCGCCCAGGTCACCGGTGGCGGCGAGGGTGTTGCCCAGGTTCAGATGGGCGGTGGGACCGTCGGGGGCCGCCTCGACGGCCTGCTCGTACAGCGCGACGGCCTCGGCGTGGCGGCCCTGCTGCGCCAGGGCGAAGCCCAGGTTGTTCAGCGCGGTGGCGTGCAGCGGGTCGGCGTCGATGAGTTCCCGGTAGTAGGCGGCCGCCCCCTCCAGGTCTCCGCGCAGATGGCGGAGCACGGCGAGCTCCAGGGTGTCGTTCATGGCGCGGGAACCTCCTGCGGGTCGCTGTCGGGCGTTGCGTCAGGCGATGCGTCGGACAAGGTCGCCGATGATCTGCCGGGGGTCGATCTCGGGGAGTTCCAGCCGGGCGTCGGCGAGCGAGGGTTCGAACGGTTTTCCCTCCTCGTAGTGCAGGGGGAAGGTGAGCCCGATCCGCAGCCCCGAACCGTAGGAGACCTTCGCGAGCTCCCAGCGTTTGCTGTACAACTCGACCGTGCGGAACGGCAGATCGGCCTCGACCAGCACATAGCCGGCGATGTCGAAGGTGAAGACGGGCTCCGCGGACACCTTGACCTCGGCGTTGAGCACCAGGCCCTTCGCCGGAGTCCAGTCGACATGCAGTCCGGCCTCGACCGCGCCCTCGACGCCCAGCCGCCCGCCGATCTCCAGCCCGGCCTCGGCACTGACCAGCGAGATGCCGGCGCCGAGCGCGCCGCGTACGGACAGCCGTAGACCGGCATGGGCGGGGATGAACAGCCGGGCGTCGCCGGTGACCTTGGTCTGGTCCTCGTGCGCCGGGTTGTAGGTGATCGCCAGGGCCAGTTGGCGGAGTTCACCGGGACCGACGCCCGCGTCGGCGTCGAGGGCACCGCTGATCGTCGCGAAGATGCCGACCCGGTGTCCGAGGACCGCAACCCCGACGATGGGGATGTCCAGGCCGATGCGCAGGATGTTGCGCTCCAGTGTCCTGGCCTCGAAGAGCTTCAGCGTGTCGGGCAGGGCGATCGATCCGGCGAGTTCGACCTCGCCCTTGCGCAGGATCCGTATGCCGACGGTGCCCTGGAGCCACGGGGCGAGGCGCGCGGTGACGCTGCCCCCGCCGTACGCGGTGAGGTCCTTGCCGGGCGGGCCCGCCGGTTGGCCCTCCGGGGTGACCGGGCGGTTGGTGACGCCGATGAGCAGCGAGCCGCTGAGCATTCCCTTCGCGTAGGCGGCGCTGCCCTCCAGGGTGAACGCCCCGTCGTCGTACTGGGCCGTGATCTGTGCGTCGACGCCGGGAATGGCGGGCACGGCGGTACCCCGGGCCGAGATCTTCCAGCGGTTGTCCTCGGGGCTCTTCACGACCGAGGCGGACAGCTCGCCGCTGCGGATGCCGGGGATGTTGTCGGCGAGTTGGAAGGTTCCGGTGGCCGCGAAACCCTCCTTCGGGTCCTGACGCACCTCGAAGCTGCCGCTCTTGACACCGGGTATGTCCAGTTCGGCGGTACCGGAGGCGGTGAAGGCGTCGTTCTCTAAGGCGGCCTTGACGGAGGCCCTGCGGATGCCGCGCACCTTGTTGGCGGGGATGCCCAGCTCGGCCGTGCCGCCGAAGGAGAAGTCGTCCTCGCTCTTGCGGCGGTAGTGGACACCGAAGCGGGCCGGCTCGAACAGGTCCGAGTCGAAGTCGAAGGACCCGGCAAGGTCGAATCCCTCGGCGAGGGACGCCCCGGCGCCGAGCCTGCCGCTGCCGAGATGGTCGACGGAGAAGAGCAGAACTCCGTCGACTCCGAGTCCGTCGGTGCCCAGGCTCACGGTGAACGAACTCTGTGTGACCCGCAGCGGGGGTGGCAGGGTGAGGCTCGCGATGTCGAAGGTCTTCTCGAAGGCGATGTGCTTGCCTTCCATGCGGAAGTCGACCGCGGTTCCCTGGAACAGGGGGATGGTGGGACGCAGAACCCCGCGCAGCCGCAGTCCGATCGTGTCGTCCAGTTCGACGGAGGTGACGTCGATCGGGCTGAATCCCCAGAGTTTGAGGCTGCGCATCTTCGCTTCGAGATCGCCCTCTCGAAGCTGGACGGCTCCTGGGAGACCCGGGACCGGTTTCAGCTTCAGATCGGCTATCTCCTGCGGGAGGATCGCGGGTCCCTCGGTCTTCCCCTCCTTTCCCTGCGGGCCGACGTTCGCGTCCAACTGGCCTTCTTTTTTCTCCGGGTCATATTCCAGGTTCGTCAGGGCGAACCATGGAAACGTGTGCACTGCTCCGATCTTCTTGGGCTTTCCGCTGGATTCCCAGGGCACACTGATCGCGCTTCCGACGGTTTTGCTCGTGACGATCCACAGCCGGTCCTTGGCCGCCCCGGGCAACCCGAACAATTCGGCCACCACAGGATCGTTCGCTTCCGGGAAGGTGAGTGCCGCTATCGGCCCCCTGTGCAGGTCGCCGATCTCCTCCAGCCTCCAGTGCGGAGACTGGGGCGGGAGTCCTCCCAGTTGGCCCGCCCTGATCTCCTTGACCGTGGACTTCTCCTGGGCGCGGATCTTCTGCGGGTCGATGTCGGGCCGCGGCGGGCTGGCCTTGGAGTAGGCCAACTGGATGCGCCGGTTGATCTGGGTGTTGATGAGCGCACCGGCGGTCTGATTCGGACCGGCTTCAAGGAGTATGTAGTTCGAGGGTTTGTCCAGGCCTCCCAACTGGATCTCCTGGAAGTGATCGACGTTGAAGACGCGGGGCGTCCCATGTCGGTCCCATCCGGGACGCCCCACACGCTGCGCCACGTCTTCCAGAGTGCCGATGACGTAGCCTTGCCCGTTGCGGTACTTGAGTGCGTAGATCTCCGTGGAGTCGATGGAGAGCGGTTTCTTGCCCTCAAACTTCTTTCTTACCGCACCCTCGGCTCTTCCCTTGACCTCGTTGTCCCAGTTTCCGGTCTGCTTGGTATTGCGCTTGCCCGTGGCGTCGACGGGGACATCAGGGTGCTTGCGGACGTTCAGACTGTCGGCACCGAGTTTTCTGGCGGGCTCGCCCGGCCACGTGATCTTCCAGGCGGGCAGGGTCAGCGGCATGATCTCGACGGTGTCGGTGCCGGTGACCACGCTCTGGTCGTCCTTCTCGTAAGCGGTCGGCTCCGTGGCCTTCTTGGGCTTGTCAGGTCCGGTGGGCGGCGCCGACGAGCCCTTCTCCGCCCGGTGCACCCGAGGCTCCCCGCCCCGCTGCTGCAGCACATGAGTCGCCTCATGAGCCATGAGCCGGATGTCGTGGGCAGAGGAACCGGCCGCCAGGTAGACGTCCGTGCCGTATGTGAACGCGTGGGCGTCCAGGTCGGCGGCGGCGGTGTCGGCGCGGTGCTCGGTGTGTATCCGGACGTCGCCCAGGTCGGCGCCCATGCGGGACTCCAGGACCTCGCGGGTCGCCGGGGGCAACGGACGGCCGGGCTCGGGGTCGGACAGGACCTCGGTCAGGGAGGTGGGATGGCGCTCGGCGTCCGGGCCGGTTTCCGGTGACTCGCGGGGCGGGTCGACCCGGTGGCCGCGCGCGACCTGGTCGGCGATCCGTTCCGCCTCTCGCTCGCTCGGTTCCTGAGTCCCACCGTCCGCCATCCGAGCCACGACGCGTGTCAACTCCTGGGCCAGGAGGCCGCGGCCGTCCGCAGGACGTGCGCTCTCGTGGCGGTCTGCCGGGGAAACCGGTGCCACGGATGCCTCGCGCAGGACCTCAGCGGTGTCCGGCGTGCGGTCGGCGGCCTTCTCGCGGCGGTCCGGCCCCGGGCTCGGTGCCCGGGCGACGGCCGTGTCAGGGGTGCGTTTCAGACGGCCGATCACCTGGCCACCCCCTCAAGCCTTCCGGCCCGCACGGGGCGGTGTGGACATGGCTGTTCCGCAGAGGGGGTCTCCGACGCCCGGCTCGGTCTCGGGTGGCTGCGGCGTCGGAACGGCGTCCGGGTGCAGAGCGTCGACGATTTCCGCCGCGACCTTGCTCTTCGTACCGAACTCCGGGTCGGCCGACACGAACAGGTCGGTCGCCCCCTCGGCTCCCAGGACCTCGTCCAGGGCGGCTCGTTGGGCGGGGTCCATCGCGTTCACCGGGTTGTTCTTGGCGAGGTAGTCGGTGACGAGTTCGAGTGCCGCGCCGGTCGAGGGCCGGCAGAAGCGGAGCAGGAGCATCCACCAGAGCTGGAAGAGCAGCGTGACGATGGGGAGGAAGAGGGTGAAGAGGAACATCGCGACGATGGTGAACAGTTCCAGGGCGTAGGTGCAGCGTTCCACCCCGTCGCCGCCCGCCGTTCCGCTGCCCGGGATGGTCTTGCCCTTGGTGAACTGGAGCTGGGACCCCGGGGGTTGGACGAGTTCGACGCCGCCTGGGCCCTTCGGCTCACGCGCGCGGGCGGCGAGGGCGCGGAAGTCTGGCGTGGTGATCGAGACGCGGCGGTTCCTGGTGCCGGCGGGGTCGAAGAAGGAGGCGAGGCGGTAGGGGGAGGTGGGGGCGCTCCACCAGTAGCGGTCCGGACAGTGCTCGTGGCCCGGTGGGGGACGGCGGCGGGCGAAGCAGCGCAGGTGGTAGACGTACTGGTCGTCGAGCTTGGGACGGCCGGTGGTGTCGATGTCGGCGGACATGGTGGGGACGGCACCGAACCAGAGCACCCGGGTCCGGGCGGCCTCGCAGGACCCCGCGGAGGGCGGGAGCCGCCACATCGGCAACTCCTCTTCACCGGGCAGGAGTTGAGGGCCCGCGTTTGGATCCGTCCTGCTCCACTGCCCGCGCCCGTCGGCGCCGACCGTCCACGCCTCGGTCACCCAGGCGGGCTTGGCGGCGGCCAGCAGGGACGCCTGCACAGGTGTGAGCTCTCGGTCGCGGGCCGCCCAGGCCACCTGGTCGAGATCCGCCGTGTCCAGGGGCTCCGGGGCGTCCTGCTCCCGCTGGTGCTGTTCGCAGTCGAGTCGCTTGACCAGGTCGGCCGCCAGCTTCCGCAACGCGGTCGTGTCGCCCTCGACCGTCATGACTTCGCGCCGTACGACGAAGCCGAGTTCCAGCCCGGAGACGTCTCCCGGACGGGGCAGGCCGGGCTCGTCGCAAAAGAGCTCGACGACGACGGCGTAGAAGCGGTCGTGGCTCGGCTGGTAGAGCTTGCGCATGCCCGCCCGGACCATGCGGTAGGAGCGCGTCTTGCTCAGGCGCGGGAGCGGGCGCGGGACTGTGACGAGGGGGTACGACCACTCGTCCTCGTCGCCGAACACCAGGGAGTCGCGGGGGTCCGCGAGGAGTCGGTCGACGTAGTCGACGGTCCCGTACTTCTGGACGCAAGGGGAGTCGGCGTCGGAGGCGAAGGGGTCCCGATCGGGGTCGCGTGCCAGGACGTACCAGGGGGTGCGCAGGACGAATGCGTGGGTCATGCGGCGCTCACAGGATGTTGCCCGCGCCGGGCGTGTACGCGGGAGACGTGACGAGGGCGTCGGCGGCGAGCATCGAGCACTTCACGATGCCGCTGAACGTGGCGACGGGGGCTGTGACATTCACCTTCGCCGCCGTGATGTCCAGGGAGATGTTGGCCTTGATCTCGACTGCGGTGGAGGTCAACTTGACGGTGCAGCCCGCTGAGTGACGTATCGTCACCTCGTTCGTGGCGGTGTCGAGGACGACCTGGTGGCCGGAGTCCGTGGTGATACGGACCTTCGGCTGGGCGGAGTCGTCGAACTCCAGTCGGCTGTTGCTGCGGGACCGCAGCACCCGCAGGTCGTTGGCGCGGGTCGCGGCCGCGGGGAGGCTCGCGCGGCCGTTCCACGTCGAGCCCACGATGTACGGGCGGCGGAGGTTGCCCGCCTCGAAGGCCACGACGACCTGGCTGCCCACCTCGGGGAGGATCTGCAGGCCCTGGCGGTTGTCGGCGTACGGGCTGCACAGCGTGGCCCAGGCCCGGACGTCGCGATCGCCGTCGGTGCCCAGCCAGGGGAACCGGACCTCGACACGTCCTAGGCGGTCGGGGTCGACGAGAGCGGTGACCAGGGCGGGGTACACGCCGAAGTAGGCCGGTGCGGAGCCGTCGGCCGGGGCGGGGAGCCCCAGGTGCGGGGGTGTCATCGGGCCGCCTCGTTGAGGGTTGGGCGCTCCGCGTCGAAGTGGGTGCGGAAGCCGTGGAAATGGTCGAAGGTGTGCGTGAGATGGGTGACGTAGTAGCCGCCGCCGTCGAAGGGAGCGCCGATGCGGCGCAGGTCGAGGCGGCTGCCGACGATCATGTCGGGGGAGCCGCGGGTGACGCCGGAGACGGTCACGAAGCGGCGGCCGCGGCGCAGCATTTCGGCGCGGGCCCAGGCGGCGGCCTCGGCGGAGGTGAGGGCGGCTTCGCGGACGCGGTACGAGGTGCCGCCGCCCAGGGCGCGGGCGACGAGCCGGGGACCGGTGCGACCGCCGGCCACCTCGGCGTCGAGGGCCTCGGGGCCGGCCTGTTCATGGATGACGGCCTCGCGTCGGGCGTCGTATCCGGTGACGACGACGGCGCTGCGCTGGTGGGCGAGGTCGGCGCAGGCGCGCAGCGAGAGGAGGTCGGGGCCCTGGACGAGGGTGAGTTCGGTACCGGTGCGGCTCGCGCGGTCGCGGAAGTGAAGCTCGTCGCCGGTGCACCACAACTCGGCCTGTACCAGCCGGGCGCGCTCGCGCAGGAAGGCCAGATCGCTCTGGTTGAGCTGCTGGACGACGTCGTAGCGAGGCCCGTGGGCGACGGTGTCGGACTTGAGTCGGTGCGCGGCGGCGATCTCGGCCGCGATGTCGGCGTCGGTCACCGAACGGTAGGTCCGCATACGGCGGGTCATGCGCAACCGCATCAACGCGTCCTCGGCGTGGACGACGACCAGGGGCGGCTCGCCGTCGCCGAAGACGGCTTCGATCGCCGAGAAGGTGCCCTCGAAGACATAGCGCTGTACGCCCACCGGCCCGATGCTGACGCGTAGCGACCGGCCGAAGTCGACGGTGGAGCCGTCGAGATGCAGCAGTGGCCCGGGCGGACCGGCGGCGCCTCCGATCACCGCCAACAGATGGGCGCGCAGGGTACGCAGGCCGTCGACGCCCTCGCTGATCTCCAGCCGGACGCAGTCGCGCGCCATGTCGCGAGCCGGTTCACCGTCGACGGAGAAGACGGGGGAGACCAGTGAGTAGTCCGGTTCAGTCATCGAAGTCCTCCGCGCGGACACGTGCCGCCAACCACGCGGCGCGACCGCACATCTCCTGCCGGCGCTCCTCGGCGGCCCACGGGTTCTGCGGCTCTCGTGCGCCCCCTGCGGCGGCGGATCCGGCTGGGACCACCTCCGAGTGCAACTCGTCGACATGGACGCTCACTTGACCACCCCTCCAGGCTTCCATCGCAGGGTGCTCGGCCGGGTGTCACGGCGGCGTTGCTCCCGGTCCGCCTCGGCGCGGGCGGGCACCGAGGGGGGCAGTTGCCGCCAGGGGGCGAGGCCGGCGCCGGTCGCGAGGGCGCTGATCTCGGCCGGGCGGGCGCGGCCGGCAAGGCTGCGACGGCCGCCCTCGGCCAGGTCGGCGAGCGTGTCCGGATGCGCCTGGGCGCGCAGGGGAAGGCCCCAGCCGTACGTCAGGGCGCGTGCGTCCACCGCGGCCGGCCGGTCCGTCGGCGTTCGTAAAGGGACGGCGAAGGCGGCGCGGGCAGCCGCGGTGGCCCGGTCGGCGGCCTCGGCGGCGACCCGGGCGACGGCTTCCGCCGTGCCACCGGCCTGCGACAGGGCGAAACCCACGGCCTCCAACGGGTCGGACGCTCCCGCCGGGGCCGGGCCGGACGGTTCTGGTGCCGCCCGGCCCAGGGCCTGTGCCAGCCCCTCGGTGATCGACGAGCCACTCCCCGCCGCGAACCCGGCGGCCCGGCCGACACCCCCGGAACCGGTCAGCTCGGGGCCGACCTCGACGGGCGTGCCGGGCGGGAGCCCGAGCGGACTCCCCAGCCCGTTCATGAGCGAGCGCCAGGCCGCCGGGTCGCCGCCGATCCGGGCGGCCAACTGCTGGACGCTCTCGTCGCCCTGGGCGGTCTCCACCCTCTCGGGATCGCGCGTACCGCTGCGGCCCGGCGCCGCACCGGTGTCATCGTGGAGCCGGTCGGGCTGCCCCGCGCCGGGGACGGACGCCGCCTTGTCGTTCCGGGCTCCGGCACCCTCCGCCTTGCCCTCGTACTTGAGGTTCTGCTCGGTGATGCTGACACCGAGTTTCGCGCGCAGCGGTGTGCCGTCGGGCGCGAAGTAGTCCAGTTCCTCCGAGATCTGGGTGACGATGCCGTTGAAGACGAAGCGGCCCCAGACGAAGCGGAGCACCGGGGGCTGCCCGCCGTCGGCGGCCTGCGGTTCGACGAACCGCCGTACCTTCGCCGTCATGTCACGGACATCCGCCGCACCGATGGCGCCGGTCGCGCTCCGTTCGCCCGACGTCTCCTCGGCCGTGTCGAATTCCAGGTCGAAGCTCAGGGTGGCGGGGTGGGCGGCGAAGTACTGGCGCTTCTGGGCCCGGGCGGTCTTCCCGCCGCTGTCCGTGTTGTTCTGGTACTGGAGCCGCAGCGTCGTCGGGTTGAACTGCACGGTGAAGGGGGTCTCGTTCTGCGCGGGCGCGTAGCCCGGCGCCGGTCCCTTCGCGTCGTGCTGCTTGACCAGCCGGTGGAGTACGGCCTTCGCCAGATCGGTCATCCTCGTACCATCCGCAGTCCTTCGTGGACGATGTGCAGCTCCTCGATCGCGATGTCCCCGGACTTCGCGTTGAGGGCGGGCCCGGTGACCTTGACGGGCAGTCCGCGGACGAAGCGCCATGTGGCCCGGGTCTCTGCCTTGGCCGCGTCCTTGACCGCGATGACCCCGTCGTAGCGGGGGATCGGCAGGGTGCCCGCGACCATGCCCTGGATCCAGTTCCACAGCGCGGCGTCGGCCGTGCCGTCCATGGTGAACAGCCCTCGTTTCAGGACGATCGGCTGGAGCTTGACCCGGCCGACCCTGCGGATGACCCCGTCGTTGCGACCGCCTTCCAGGTAGTCCTTGACGTCCGCCTCGAGTTCAAGGCCGGAGCACTCCTGGAACGAGCCGTCGGTGAACCGTTCGGGTACGCCGACGGCACCGACGGAGCCGCTGCGCGTGAGCGTGACGTCGAACCGGAAGGTCTGCAGGATCCGGGCGTGGAACGGATCGGGGCGCACCTCAGGAGTCGTCATCGCCGCCCGCCTCCTCTACGCGTACACCGCCGTCGCCGTCACCGGAGATCCGCAGCACCAGGAACTCCAGCGGCTCGGCGGGTGCCACGCCGACCTCCGCGACCAGCCGGCCCAGCTCCAGGGAGTGGCGCGGGTTGAGGTCGTCACCGGTGCGCACGAAGAATGCGTCCTGCTCGGTGGCTCCGGCGAACGCACCGCGCCGGAAGAGGTCCAGCAGGAACACCTCCAGGGTGTGCCGCAGCCGCTCCCGCAGCCCGGCGGTGCTCGGCTCGAACACGATCCACTGTGACTGCCGTTCGAGCGCGAGCCGCAGCATGGTCATCAGCCGGCGGACGCTGAGCTGCCGGTACTCGGGGGAGGAGGAGAGCGTGCGTGCGGAGGTGAGCCGGATGCCGTCGCGTTCGCCGAGACAGACGTTGACGCCCTGGGCGAAGAGCGCGTCGTGCTCTGCGTCGCTCACCCGGACCCCGGCGAGGACCGCGCCGCGCGTCAGCTCGTTCGCCGGGCCCCACGACAGGCCGAGGCGGCGTTCGCGGGAGGCGATGATGCCGGCGGCGAAGGCGGACGGTGGGACCGGCTGTCGCACCCCGCCGGGCCCCATGACGTCGAGCCAGGGGTGGTACGCGGCCGCGTACGCGGTGTCGAAGCCGGTCCGCCAGCGGGCGATGCCCTGACTGTCCAGGCCCGGCGGGACGTCCAGCAGGACGGTGAACCGGCGGTGGCGTTCGGCCAGTTCGGCCAGGTGCCGCTGCCGCTCGGTGCAGGCTGCCAGCTCCGCGTGGTCGCGGGGGTCCAGCAGGGTCATCCGGGGGTCCGGGCGTACGTAGCGGGTGGGGAGCACGGGCGTGCAGGGGTCGGGGGCCGAGTCGGGCCAGGAATCCGGGGCCGCTCCCGGTGCGGCCCATGACCAGAAGAGGTCGGGGACGGCCAGCAGGCCGATCTCCGCGGTCCGGGCGAGCAGGTCGACCCCGTGGTGGGGCCGCTCGTCCAGGGGGTCGCCGTCGGGCGGGTCGCCCGGGCGGTCGTCGAAGAAGGCGTCGCCGGTCACCTCGGCGTACCGGTCCCGGCCGCCCAGCTCCAGCAGGGCGGTCACCGCGGGCAGCAGCGGGCCGGGCGGGGACAGGGGTGTGTCCGGGCCCTCGTACGACACGAGCAGGGACTCGTCCCGCACGACCCGGCCGAGGAAGCGCGGATGATCGGGATGCAGCCCGAGCCCGGCGAACCGCTCGCGGCGCGGGAACGCGAGGTCTGCGTCGTCGGCGGTGAAGACGGCCGTGACCACGTCCGCGGTCACGATGCCGTCCGCGCCTGCGGGCAGCGGCCGGTCCAGGACCACGATCCCGCGTCGGCGGCCGGCGAGGGTCGGTCGCCGATCCGTGTCCCTCACCCAGCGGAACTCCCCGGCGGCCGCGAGCCCGGGACCGCGCAGGCGCAGCAGCGTGCCCTGCGGGAGGTCCGTGCCCTGGGGCAGGGGCAGATCACGGTCGTCCGTCTCCACCAGCGCGTCGGTGGTGTCGACGGCCGGGCGGAAGCGCCGTGTCACGGCAAGCTCCACCCGCAGGGTGAGGCGGTCGCCCCACCTGCCGCAGTCCTTGGCCGCGAAGCGTACTGTCGCCGCGTCCGACTTCAGGACGAAGCGTGCCCGGCCGTCGTCCTCGCGGGTGTCCCGGGGGCCGACCCGGACCACATAGGCCTGTTCGCCACCCTGCTCGAAGAAGACCGAGACGGCGTAGGGCAGCAGCCCGGGACCCTCGTAGCCGCCGAACCGCCGCCGGTAGTCGTTCCAGTTGCGCACCAGCACCGGCTGGTCGACCGGCCCTCGCGGCGCGACCCCGGCGAAGCCCGCGACGTCCAGCCGGACCGGCCGCAGAGACCGGTCGTCGGAGCGGGCGGTCACCTGGTGGACGCCTGGCGCGCCGAGCCGCAGGCCGGCCGTCATGGCGAGGTGAACTCGATGCTCTCGGCGACGAGCTGGAACTCCTCCATGGCCACCTCGCCCCCGCCCTTGCCGGCCAGGGTGGGACCCACCCACTTCTTGGGCTGGGCGGCCTCCAGCTTCCACTGGCAGACGGTGGAGGTGCGGGACTCGTCCTGCAGGGCGATGATCACCGTGCGCGGTTCGAAGCGGCCGTCCCTCGTCGCCTTGAGCCACTCGAACAGCCGGATGTCGCCGATGAGTCCGCGCTTGAGCGTCACGTCGTCCGTCGTGTTGGTGTTGGCCACCTTGCGGACGTGATTCGCCGAGTCGTTGCCGCCCCGGTACTCGGAGTACTTCACCTCGTTGCCCAGCCCGCTCACGTCGGAGAAGCCTCCGATCAGCTGGGCCTCGTCCCAGCTGTCGCCCAGCTTCACCAGGAAGTTGAACGCCCCGTACGGGCTTTCCGCGCGCAACGCCATCGTCTGTCTCCGATCCGTCCGGTCACTTCACTGCGGTCAACTGCGCTGGGCATCGGCGGTCCACTGGCCGATGCGGAAGATGACGAACTCGGCCGGATAGGTCGGCGCCACGCCGACCAGGCAGATCAGCCGGCCGTTGTCGAGGTCGTTCTGGGACATGGTGGTGCGGTCGCAGCGCACGAAGTACGCCTCCTCGGGCCGGGTGCCCATCAGGGCTCCCTCGCGCCACACCACCAGCAGGAAGTCCTCGATCGACTGCCGGACGGAGGCCCACAGCCGCTGGTTGTTCGGTTCGAACACGGCCCACTGGGTGGCCTTCTCGATCGAGTGCTCCAGGTAGATGAACAGCCGTCGGACGTTGACGTACTTCCACTCCGGGTCCGAGGCCATGGTCCGCGCACCCCACACGCGGTTGCTCCGGCCCTCGAAGAAGCGCAGCGCGTTGATCCCCTCCGGGTTGAGGACCGCCTGCTGGTCGTGGTTGACCTTGAGCTCGAACTCGGTGATGCCGCGCACCACTTCGTTGGCCGGCGCCTTGTACACCCCGCGCTGGATGTCGCTGCGGGCGTAGATGCCGGCGACGAATCCGGACGGGGGCAGCGTCAGTGTCGCCGCCGGCGTTCCGGGCTCGGGCACCGTGTTCGGGTCGAGGATCTTGACCCACGGGTAGTAGAGCGCGCCGTACGTCGTGTCGAACAGGGCCCGGAATTCCCGTACTTGCGAGAGAGAACTCTCCTTCGGAGGGTCCACGACGGCGATCCGGTACCTCAGCCTCGCGCAGTGGCCGATGAGATGGTCCACCGCCACCTTGCTCCGGGCCAGGTCCTCCCAGCGCACCGTGTCGGGCATGGCCACGACCGCGATGTCCTCGATCCCGGCGAGGGCCTCCAGCCCGGTGGCCGCCGTCGACGCGTTGGCGGGGTCGGCTTCCTGGCCCCTGAAGTCGTCCGGCCGCAGATCCGTGTCGCCGTCGCCGCCACCGGTCAGGAATCCGCTGCTCGCTGGCAGCAGCAGGGCTTCGAGGAGCTGTGCCGGCGTGGGGTTCCCGGTGATGCGCAGCCATACGAGGGAGAACTCGTCGGCCGGATCGACCTGGTCCAGCACCCGGCAGACATAGCGGGCGCTGCGCTCGTCGACGGCGAGGTCGTTGTACACGTCGATCCGGCGCGACCCCAGTGTCGCGGTGACCGACAACCGGATGGGGAAGGCCGACTGGTCCGCGGGCAGTTCCAGCGCGTTCGTCCCCTGGAGCTTCAGCTCGCCGTCCGCCGGGTCGCGCACCACGACGCGGAGGTTGGCCGCCATCGGAAGGACGGTGTCGTCGGGTGCCTCGCCGCCCAGCGGGGCCAGCTCCACGAGAGAGCCCACTCGCACTCCGGTGAGCCTAGGAACTGCCGGAGCTCCCGTCCGCACCAGCACGTTCTTGCCCCGCTGGAAGTCGCTGTCGATCTTGATCCCGCGTCCGGCCCTGCCCGGCCACCGGGCCCGCCACTGCGCCGCCGGCGGGGTGCCCGAACCGACGGCCCGGCTCGCGAAGCACTCGTCCATCCGGCCGACGTCGACCTCGCCGCCGGACCGGAACCAGGGGAAGACCCGGGCGACATACAGCCTGCGGCCGCCGTTGGCGAAGAACGCCCGCGCCGCGAGCGCGAGATAGCCCGGACCGCTCTCCAGCTCCTCCACTCCACCGAACGCCCGCTCGAAATCAGCGAAGCTGGTCAGCAGCGGGGGTTCCACGGGAACCGGCCGCACGACGTCCTCGCCGTCGGTGGACGTGAACGTCAGCGTGTGCGCCACCGGCCCGTAACGGGTCAGGCCCGCCATTCCGAAGGTGCTCGTGGACACGCCCTCGATCGTCTTGGAGCGGAAGCTGGTCTCCTCGACGTACACCCCGGGGGTCAGATACTCGGGCATGCGCGGACCTCCTCGGTCGCGGTCACGGGCGGAACGGGAACGGAACGGGTTCGGACAGGACACGGCCGGGCGGGAGGCGGACAAGGACGCTGCCGGACGTCGACTGCCGGTAGCCCTGCGGCAGGGTCTCCCCGCGCATCAGCGGCGTGTCGAGCGCTGCGTCGATCGGTGGTGGTCTGTCCGGGGTCCGGGGCACCTGCTCGACGGACAGCCGCGCCAGGGGGTCCCCCTCGGGACCGGCGGGCTCGGGCGCGGGACGGGGGCCGAAGACGGAGATCCGTACCGCGATCCGGGTCGAGGCGGTGTTGAGGTCGCGGACACCGAGGTAGGTCGCGACCAGCAGGAACTCGCCGCGCTCGTCGCCGTGCGCCCGCCCCACGAGGGCCCCGGTCGCATCCAGACGGGCCTCGACCCGCGGCCAGGGGAGGGCACCCTCGGCGTCGTACACGATTCCGCGCAGACCGGTGGCCCCCGACGGCAGAAGGTACGCGCTGCCCGGCCACAACCACGGGCGCAGCAGACGGGACCGTACGGGGATGTGACCGCCGGCCGCTTCCGCGGCCTCGACCTCGGCGAGCGTCCACAGCGGTACCGTCAGCCGCCGCGGAACGTATCGCCGCCAGGGGTCGTCGATGCGTACGACCGCGCTCTCCCCGGCCCGGTCGGCCGATGCCCGGCGCAGGTCGTGGAGGAGCAGGTGACGGCCGGTACCGTTCGACTCCAGTGGTGTGTCGGCCCGTTGCAGCAGCGGATCCAGCGGCCGCGTCCGACCGGAGCGCCGTCGGCCCGGCCCGCGTGGCCGTTCACGGCCGACCCGAAGCGCTGTCGCGGTGACGCGTCCGGTGACGGCGTCCAGGGTTTCCACGCCGAGTGCCAGCCGGTGCACGGGAGCCGTCGTCATGGCGTCTCCGGGGGTGCCTGCCCCGTGACCACCGTGGCGACCGGCTCCCCACCGTCCTGCGCCCGCGGGCCCTCGATGAGGACGGACCTCGCCACGTACGGCAGACAGAGCCGGAATTTTGCGGTCAGTGCCTGGAACGCCTCGCTCATGGAGTCCAGAGCGAGTTCGTCGGGCACCACCTGGATCGAGTCACCGGCGTGCCACTGCCTGCTGCCGTCCAACTGCGGGACGGTCAGGACGGGTTCGGCGGTCAGGGCGCTCACCGCCAGGCCGAGCGACTCGAGTTCGGACTCAGCCGTCGTGTCCCAGGCGGAGACCAGCAGGTGCATCCGTAGCGGCAGTCTCGGCACACCGTCGGAGCCGGAGACCGCGGACCATCCCGGGCGGGTCTCCCGATCGACCGAGAGCCGGTAGCAGTACACGGACACCGCCGGGAACTGGATCATCGCGCCGGGCTCGTTGTACCTGTCCAGATCGCCCGTGCCCACCAGTACGGCGGTGGGCCGTCGCGGCCCGGGCGGTTCCGCCGAGAAACGGCGGTTGAGCAGTGCGACGACGCTGCGCCCCACGGCGGCGAGCGCCTGGTATCCGGCCATGCCGCCGATGCTCCGTGTCCGTCGTCACCGCAGCGTCGCCACCGGGGCATCGGTGATGCGGCGAGGCAGTCGCCGTCGGTACCACGGCGGTACCGCACCGCCGCACGCAGTCCGTGGCGCGTCCGGCGACGCTCAGGTGACGCGGCCGGTCCCACACTGCGCCTGACCGGTCGAAGGAGGAGTGATGGCCACCACCCATCGGGATCCACGCAGGCCCGGCCAATCCGGTGACAAGTCGAAGACGCTACCGTGCGTGGGCTGCGACACCAGCGGGCTGGACGCGCTCAAGTGCGAAGCCGAAGGCATCAAGAAGCAGGCGGAGGTCACGGCCGCTGCGGCAACCGCTGTCGGACAGCGCCGGACGAAGTACGACGCGGCTCGCAACCTGTACACCCATGCGCGTGAGGACGCGGCCAAGTCCGTGGACGCGTCCCGGGCCCTCGCGGAGCAACTGGTGGACCGGCTGAAGTGCATGATCGACGACGCTCGCGTCGTGCAGCGAATGAAGGACGCGCACCAGGTCGTACGGGAGAAGGTCGAGGACTGCGGTCGCAGCACGGGTTGTTGCGTCGATGACGACTGCGAGTTCGACACGGATGTCGCCGAAGTGCCGCTCGGTGAGCTGCATGCGCGGCTCGCCGACGCCCAACATCACATCACCCAGGCCGAGAAGTGCTTCGACGACCTCGTCATCGAGCCGGAGCAGCTCACCAAGAGGGTCACCGACGCCAAGAGCGAACTCGCCAAGATAGGCGAGGAGATGGGCAAGGACCCGAAGGGCACAGCCCTGGAACGCCTGTACGCGCGCCTGCTGATTGCGAAGCAGCAACTCGACGATGCTTGGCGGGGTTTCGCCGGCCCCAACGAGTACATGGACTGCCTCTGTCGGGCCCTCACCTGCGAGCTCAGGGCCTGGCAGGCGCGAGCCGTCTTCGAAGCGGCCATTGCCGTGGCGGAGTGCCGCAGCAAGGCGGAGGAAGAGCGCTGTCAGACCCTTGAGGAGAACCTCGTCGAAGAACTCCTGGCCGAGTTCGACAAGCAGGGCACCGACCGCAAGGCCACCGTCACCGCCTCCGCGTGAAGTTCTCGCCTCCACCGTCGGCCCGGTCGACATCCGCACATCCGGTGAGCCGACCTGGCGAAGCAGCCGAGGTCATGCCGACGCGCCTTCCAGGGGGCAAGGGGTCGCAGGTTCGTGCCGTCACCGCAGGCCCAACCCCTGCCGATACCGCGGCAGCGGCCCGGCGTCAGCCAGCACCGCGGCGCAGTCGGCGTCGGCCGCGCACGCCCCCGCCGGACCCTGCGGCGACAACAGGGTGTTGCCGGTGAACTCGAGGTCGTGCGGGTCCCCGCACCCCTCGTCGGGGTGTGCCTCGTCGGCCGGCGGCCAGGCCCCGGGGAAGTCCCGCCGCTCCAGCCACGAGGGCACCGCGTCGTCCCAGAAGTTGCCGCGGTAGCGCACGTTGCGCACGGGGCGGTCGCCCCACTCCTCGCTGCATCCGCCGATGGCGGCGACGTAGTCGTAGACGGCGTTGCCCTCCACGGTGGTCCAGTTGGTGCTGTCGTCGGTGTAGATGCCGACGTTCCACTCGCCGTATTTGCTGCTCGTCACCGCGTTGCCGCTGATGACGGCGCCGTCGGCGAACGAGGTGCCCTGTTCGCCCCGCAGGTAGATGCCGCCGCCGTCGGCCAGGAGCCGGTTCGTGGCGAAGACGCGGTTGCCGAGGATGCGGTTGCCGTGCATGAGGCCGCGCAGGTCGTCGGCGGGGCCGGACAGGATGCCGGTGTAGGGCACGTGGTCGACCTGGTTGTGCGCGATGGTGGTGTCCTGGGTCGCGGTGTCCCAGACGGCGGAGGCCGCGTGGTACTCCGCGCCGATGTGGTGGATCCAGTTGTTGGTGATCCGGTTGCCGCGGTTGGTGCCCTTCTGGTCCGGCGGGACCACTCCCAGCAGGATTCCGCCGTCGGAGACGTCCTCGATGACGTTGCCGTCGATGGTGTTGTACGAGCTGTTCCGCGACAATTCCACGGCCTGGGCGCCGAGATGGGTGAACCGGTTGCCCTCCAGGGTGATCCGTTCGGCGGTACGGAAGGCGACCGTGCCGGGCACCGTCAGCAGCTTCGCGTCCTCGTCCTCGCCCGGCCGCAGATACATGCTCCACGCGGAGGGGAACCCGGCGGGCTCACTGGGCGCCAGCCAGGTGGCGTACGCGATGGTCAGGCCGCGCAGGCCGATGTCGTGCAGGGGGCGGCCCGGTCGGCCGGTGCCGGTGACCAGGTTCTCCAGGACCGGGGCGATCACCTCGGCGCGGCGCATGTCCTGACCGGGGCGGGGGAAGTACAGCAGCTCGTGGTGTCCGGGGCGGGAGCGGTCGAGGTACCAGCTGCCGGGCTCGGCCTCGAAGCTGGGGGAGTTCTCGACGGCCGCTGGTGACGTGAGCAACTCCGGCCCCTCGTAGAGGGCTTGGGCCAGATCCCAGCACGGCTGGTCCATCGTGATCGCTGTGCCGGAGACGCCGGCGACCCCGCAGCGGCCCTCGACATACCCGGCGCGGTAGACGAACTCGATGTCGGCGGGGTTCCTCCAACTGCGGGGAACGGCACTGGTGGTGACGTAGCCGCTCTTCGTCACCTTCAACGTGCCCTCGAAACCGGCGCCCTCACGGGACAGCCGCTCGGCGCGGCGCCCGTCGACGTAGAGCTGCCGGGTCTCCAGACCGCCCACGTCCGCGCGCCAGAACCCGCGCGGCCCCGGGTCCGGTCGCCAGCCGGAGATCCGTCGGCCGCCGCTGAGGGTGACCCGCTCCTGCCGCGGGGTCCCGTAGCCGTACGCCTGGTAGATCACCCCGGAGTCGCCGGCGGCCTCCGACAGCCGCAGCGGCTCCTTGAGGGTGTACGTTCCGCCGCGCAGGTTCACCACCAGGGCGGACGTCCTCTCCGGTGCCCGGGCGCGTGCGGCCTGTTGCGCGCGTGCCGGGGTGGCGAAGGGGCGGTCCGGGGTGCCCGGCCAGGAGTCCCTGCCCCACGGGGCGACGTACAACTGCGGTGCGGGTGTGGGCTGTTCGGCCGACGTCGTGATCGGCAGAGCCGTCATCGCCAGCGCCGCCGCGGTCAGTGCGACCACGTTCTTCCGATTGTGCGAGTTCACCATGCTTCCCCCAGGGTGGGTCGTGTTTTCCACCCTGGGGGAAGCGGGAGACGGCGGGCATCGGGCGATCGTCGAAGGAACCGTCATCCTCGGATGGCACGGGCGGCTACCAAAGTAGGCGGACCGCTGCCGTGCCTGTCATGCGTACGGGTCGAACGCGATGCCCGACGGCTTCGATGCGGCGAGGTGGTACGGGAAGTCGCCGTCGTCGATCTTGAGGGTCGCCGAGCCGAAGTCCGCGCCGATCAGCTTGTCGCGGTAGCCGGCCGGATAGCCGTTCCAGCCGACGAGCCGGGGGAAGAACCAGGTGCCGGTGGCGTTCTCCGCCGGTTCGTCATTGCCGTTGGCGAAGCGGAAGCAGTGGGTCGAGACACCGTCCTTGTGGTAGACGATCTTCGGGTGGGTGCCGTCGAAGCGGACCGACGAGCGGGCGGCCACCTGGTAGCCGCTGTGCTGGGACACCGACACGTACTGGACCTGGTCGTTGTTGACCCACACCACGACGTGCTCCCAGTCGTGCCGGTGCCCGATGGCCGCCGGGCCGAGTGTCGCCTGGTCCTTCTCGAAGTAGCTGGCGTACATGACGGCGCACCAGCCGTTGTTGCACTTCGCGCGCGAGTAGGTGTTGGCGTTGGCCAGCTGGGCGGGGTCGTGGCACTTGCCGTTGACGGCGCCGCCGAGCTTGAGGCCGGGGTTGAGGGTGCCGTCGGCGCCGATCGCCGCGGTGGCGTAGCAGCCGTCGCCGTCGTAGTCGTACGCGGGCGAGAAGGTCTGCTCCAGGCCGTCGGCGTTCTGGGGGAGCAGGGTCAGGACGTCCGCGTGGGCGGTGGTCGGGACCGCCACGACGAACGTCAGCGCGCCGAACGCGCCGAGGAACGCCTGGGCGAGGGGTCTGAACCGGAATCTTGACTTGGGCATCAGCGGGCCGCCTTGTCAGCAGTAGAGGTTGGCACCCGGCGCGACGCCGAGGATCGAGGTGAACCGGTTGTAGGCGTCGACACGGCTCTGCACCTGCGCCGGGTTCTTGCCGTCGCACTCCAGGGAGCCGTTGATGCTGCGGATCGTCTGCCCGAAGCCGGCCTGGTTGACCATGGCGTTGTGCGGGGTCATCGTGCCGGGGCCGGTCTGGGTGTTCCAGTACCACAGGCCCGTCTTCCAGGCCACGGCCGAATCGTTCTGCACCAGCCAGGGGTTGCCCAGGAGATCGATGCCGAGTGCGTCGCCCGCGGCCTTGTAGTTGAAGTTCCAGCTGAGCTGGATCGGCCCGCGGCCGTAGTAGGCGGCCTGGCCCGCCGGGCAGCCGTACGGGCGGCTCCAGTCGCAGTAGGTGGGGTAGTTGGCGGTGTTCTGCTCGACGATGTGGACCAGTCCGCCGGTCTCGTGGTTGACGTTGGCCAGGAAGGCGGCCGCCTCCTGCTTCCTCACCGTGTCACTGCCGGTGCCCGCGAAGCCGGGGTAGGCGCTGAGGGCCGCGGTGAGACCGCCGTAGGTGTAGAAGGAATTCCGGTTCGGGAACATCTGGTTGAACTGGGCCTCGGAGACGACGAACCCGGACGGGGTGGTGCCCCCTCCGCTCGCGGGCGCGTTCCACTTCTGGTTCGCCCCGCCGGAGCAGGTCCAGATCTGCAGCCGGGTGCCGTTGGCGCTGCTGTTCTCCCGGACGTCCAGGCACTTGTTCGCGGCCGGATTGACGATGTCGCGCGCCGCGGTGACCACCCACTGTTGGTTGGCGCCGCCCGAGCAGTCCCACAGCTGGACCGCCGCGCCGTCGGCGGTGCCGCGCTCGACGACGTCCAGACACTTGCCGAGCGCGCGCAGGGTTCCGTCACCGGAGTTGGACCAGGTCTGGGCACCTGTTCCGTTGCAGTCGTAGAGCTGTACGGCGGTGCCGTTGGCGCTGCTCGCGCCCGCGACGTCGACGCACTTGCCCGCGAGACCGGTGATCGAGCCGGTGGCCGCCCGGGCGGGCGTCGCGGTGAACAGGGCGGCGAGGACGGCGGAGAGTGCGGCGAGGACCGTGAGCCGGGTACGGGACCGTATGCGTTCGGAGAAGGGCATGGCTGAGGACGCTCCTGGAGTGTGTCGGGGGGTGAGTGCGTCACACGTGGCGTTGCTGACCCGTGAAGCTAAAGGTATGGACCATGCCCGTCAAGAGTTGAAGTAAGTATTGAAGTAAGCGGGTTGGAGCCTTCGGTCAGGTGGCGAAGTCCTGAGTCGACACGTTCGCGGCCGGCGGCTGCGACGAACTCGTCTCCGCTGCCGCGTCAGAGCACGACGGTCATCCGCACGGTCACGTCGTCGCCGGCCGTGATGCCCCGCGGAGTGCGCACGGCGTTCTTGAGGGGCAGCAGATAGCCGCCGTCCTTGGGGAACAGCGAGGTCTCGAAGTCCACCTCACCGATCAGGACCCGGACCGGGATCACACCCCAGCCGTACGTGGCCGTCGCGGCGACCTCGTGGATGTCCGCGCACTCCTCGTCCGGAACGGGGAGGAAGTAATAGGGCGCCGGACCACGCCATTCGATGACACGGCTGGTGAAGGAGAGCTCCATCAGGTCATTGTCCGCCCTGGAGTTCTCGGCGCAGCCGTCGTGTCCAAGGGTGGTCCGCGCCGAGAACGCGGGTGAAGACGGGCAGGAGCCCGGCGAGTCGGGCGTCCCCTGCCTGCGCGTTCCGGTGGTGCCGGGTCAGCCGGCCCACGTGGAAGGCGTTGAGGAGGGTGTGCGGGTGTTCGTCGCCGAGGGCGCCGGTGCGGTCGTCGAGCAGGGTGGTGAACAGGCGCAGCGATTCCCGGGGTTCGCCCTCGGCCTCGGTCCAGCCCGCGATGTTGTGGCGTACGGCGAGGGTGTGCGGGTGAGCCGGACCGTTGACCCGGTGCTCGTCGTCGAGGAGGGCGCGGCAGTCGGCCAGGGCCCGGGTGCGGGCACCCTGGGCCGCCGTCCAGTAGGCCGTGTTGTGGCGGGCCAGGAGGGTTTCCGGAGCCGCACGGCCCAGGATCCGTTCGGTGTCGCGATGGAGCTCGGCGTACCGCCGCACGGCGTCCTGGGCGTCGCCGGTCTCTCCGGTCCAGCGGGCGAGGTCGTCGCGCAGCAGGCGCAGGGCCCGGTGGTCGTGGTCGTCCAGCCGCTCCCGGTACACGTCCAGCAGGTCCTGGGTCTGCTGCCTGGCCTGCGGGGCCCGGCCGCACACGCCCGTCCAGTACGCGACACCGTGCCGTACGACGAGTGTGAACCAGGCGTGGTCCCCGAGCCGGGTGCGGCAGTCCGCCTCCAGCCGGGTGAGCAACTGCAACGCGGCGGCGGCGTTGCCGGTGGCGCCGATCGTGGACGCGCCCAGATGGCGCTCGCGCAGCAATGCCATGGAGCCCGCCCCCGCCTGGATCGTCGGCCGCGCTCCCAGAGTAGCCAGCGTCGACGCGCCCCAGAAGACGGTGGTCCGTCCCGGCCTCGGTGACCGCCTCGTGGACGCCCTCTTGACGTCCTCGCGCGGCCGATCGACACTCCAGATGGGAATCCTAGTGAACAGGTAGGGAAACATGAGGCGCCTTGAGTCGGCAGTCGGCCGAGTGAGCCGTACCTCTCGGCCGTCGCCTCTTCTGACCTCCCGCCGCCACATCGACCTGCAGCGCGTCTGCAGCGCGATCCGCCGGCTCGGCTGAGCCGGCTCGTCCCCGCGCCCGCTGCCGTCGCGCACCGGCGCACCCCCCTGTCCTGGCCCGACGTCGCTTCCGCCGCGCGTACGTCCGCGCGCCCATACCCGGGGAGATCCATGTCCGTCACACCGCTCGCGCCCGCCTCGACCGCGCAGTCCACCGCCGCGTTCCGGGGCCGGATCGGTCGGGACGCGCGCAGTGGGCACTACGCCGTGCCGCGCCGCTACCGACTGCATCTGTCGCCCGCCTGTCCGGACGGACTGCGCATCGCCGTCGTCCACGGTCTGCTCGGCCTCGACGACGCCTGTCCCGTGACGTTCCTCGACGCGATCCCCGACTGTCCCGACGGCGGCCACACGGCGCTGCGCCCGCTCTACGAGGCCAGCGCGCACCGGTACAAGGGCGCCGCCGTCGGCCCCGTGCTCAGCGACGACTGGTCGGGCCGCATCGTCAGCACCCATGCCCCGGACATCACACGTGACCTGGCCCGACGCTTCGGCGGCGACCGCCCGGCGCTGTACCCGTGCGGCGCGGAGTCGGAGACCGAGGCCGTGGAGCGGCTGTGTGCCCAGGGCATCGAGGGAGCCGCGCAGGAGGCCGGCACGGCGGGCACCGACCCGGACGCGCGTACCGTGGCGCTCGACAGGCTGCTGGAGACGCTGGGCTCGCTGGAGCGCTGGCTCACCGGACGAGAGTTTCTGATCCGGGATCAGATCACCGCCGCCGACGTCGAGTTGTGGGTCACTCTGGTCCAGCTCGACACCGTGCACCGCCATCACCTCGACGCCTCCGCCGTCCAGCGGATCGCCGCCCACCCCGCACTGTGGGCGTACGCCCGCCGGCTGGCCGCCCATCCCGCCTTCGGCGCGCGCCTCGACCTCGACGGCATCGCCCGCCGCCACCATGCCCACTGCCGCGGCCTGGAGGCCGCGGGATCGGCCGTGCAGATCCTGGACTGGGCGGCGCACACCGCGCGGACCCGCTAGGCGTTCCACCTGGTGGACCGGCGTTGACAGACGCTCGGACAACTGGCTTCACTTACGGCACTCTTGACGCAGAAGGGCCTTCGAGGCCCCTGAGAACGATGACGGTGACGGACATGTACGCAGCTCCCAGGACGGCCACGCGCCGTGCCTCGAGCTGCGTACCGCCGTACGCGAACCTCCTTGTCGCCGATCGCTCCGTCGACCTCCTGCGCGTGAACAGCGCACTGTGTACCGCACCGGGCCGAGCCCGCTGTCGGGGCTGACGTCCCCCTCCGCAGCCCCCGCGTTCCCGACGAACACCGCCCGCGCGGTGCGCCGTTGTCCGCCCAGCCCCCGGTTCCCGTGCGTCCCCGTGTGCCACGACCTGCCCCAGAACGGCCGTCGTAGCCACGTCCCGTGCGCCGTGTCCGGGGATCCGATCCCGCCGGAGCCCCTCATGAGTGAACCCCCAGGCGCCGCTGTCTCCGTCACGGAGCCACCGCCGATCTCCGACACCCCGTCACAACAGCTGACCGCGCAGCGAGTTCTGCCGTTGCGGCGGCCCGGACGCTGGATCGCCACCGCCGTCGTCCTGGTCCTCGCGGCCCAGTTCGTGCACGGCCTGGTGTCCAACCCCTTCTACCAGTGGGACCGGTTCGGCTACTGGTTCCTGCGGCCGACGATCCTCGACGGACTGCTGATCACTCTCGAAGTCACCGCATACAGCGCGGTGCTGGGTCTCCTCGGCGGCATCGTCCTCGCACTGGCCCGGCTCTCGAAGAGCCCCGTCCTGCGGGCGGTCAGCTGGATCTACATCTGGACGTTCCGCTCCATCCCGCTGATCGTCATCCTGCTCTTCCTCTACAACTTCAGCGCCCTGTACCAGACGCTCAGCGTGGGTGTCCCCTTCGGGCCGGCCTTCTTCACCTTCGACGAGTCCCGGCTCGCCACCGACATCGCCGTCGCCGTCGTCGGTCTGAGCCTGAACCAGGCGGCGTACGCCGCCGAGGCGGTCCGCGGCGGCATCCTCTCCGTCGACCAGGGCCAGCACGAGGCGGCCGCCGCACTCGGGCTGCCGAAGGGCTACCAGTTCCGCAAGGTCGTCTTCCCGCAGGCCCTGCGCTCCATCACACCGAACTACGTCAACCAGCTGATCGACCTGGTCAAGGCCACCTCGCTGGTGTTCTACGTCTCGCTGCTCGACCTGTTCGGCGCCGCCCAGACGATGGGCGCCACCTACCCCGGCGACATCGTGCCGCTGCTGCTGGTCGTCACCGTCTGGTACCTCATCCTGACCACGGTCGTCTCCGTCATCCAGTTCTACGTCGAGCGGTACTTCGCCCGGGGCGCCACCCGCACCCTGCCGCCGACCCCGTTGCAGAAGCTGCGCACCGCCCTCACCGACCTGCGCGCCCGTATCCGCAGGGAGGCCGCCGTATGACCACCGCGACCGTCAAGGCCGTGCCCGCCGCCGTCGAGGTCCATGACGTGCACAAGTGGTACGGGACCCATCGGGTCCTGGACGGCGTCGACCTGACCGTGCGGCCCGGCGAGGTCACCGTGATCCTCGGCCCGTCCGGCTCCGGCAAGTCCACCCTGCTCCGGGTCGTCAACCACCTGGAGAAGCCGGAGATCGGCCACGTCAGCATCAACGGCGAACTGATCGGCGTACGCCGGCACGGCGATCGGCTCAAGGAGCTGAGCGAGCGTGCCATCCTCGCTCAGCGCAGCAGGATCGGGTTCGTCTTCCAGAACTTCAACCTCTTCCCGCATCTGACCGTGCTGGAGAATGTCGCCGCGGCCCCGGCGGCCACCGGACAGCTCGACCGGACCGCGGCCCAGCGACTCGCCCGTGAACTCCTGGACCGGGTAGGCCTCGCCGACAAGGCGGCCGCCTATCCGCGGCAGTTGTCCGGCGGACAGCAACAGCGCGTGGCCATCGCCCGTGCCCTCGCGCTGCGGCCCGGCGTCATCCTCTTCGACGAGCCCACCTCCGCCCTCGACCCCGAACTCGTCGGCGAGGTACTCGCCGTCATCAAGGACCTCGCGAAGAGCGGCACCACCCTGGTGATCGTCACGCACGAGATCGGCTTCGCCCGGGAGATCGCCGACCGGGTCGTCTTCATCGACGGCGGCCGGATCGTCGAACAGGGCCCGCCCGCCGAGGTCCTGGACAGGCCGCGGCACGAGCGGACCCGGGACTTCCTCAGCAAGGTGCTCTGACCCGCGAGGGGTTCTGACACGCGGTGTTCCGGGCACCGCCCACGACTTCCCCCCCACGACTTCCCCCACGGCATCACCCTCACCACCCTCTCCCAGCCACAAAGGACAGCCATGCCTACCCAGTTCTCCCGACGCAGCCTGATACGGGGCATCACCGCGGCCACCGCCGTCGTCACCCTCGCCACCGGGCTCGCCGCCTGCGGGGGCGAGAGTGACGCCGCGACCACGACCTCCGACACCGCCGGCACGGTGACCGTGGGCCGACTCTCCAACGGCGCGGCCACCGAGACCGCCCTGAAGGTCGCCGAGGTGAAGTCCATCAGCTCCCTGCTGCCCGACGACATCAAGAAGAGCGGCAAGCTGGTCATCGGGTCCGGCACCCTGCCCTCCGGCAGCCCGCCGCTCGGCTTCGTCGGCAGCGACCAGAAGACGCTCACCGGCTCGGAGATCGACCTCGCCCGCCTGGTCTCCGCCGTCCTCGGACTCGACGCCCAGGTGCAGCGCTCGACGTGGGAGAACCTGTTCATCGGACTCGACAGCGGCAAGGTCGACGTGGCCTTCTCCAACGTCACCGACACCGAGGAGCGCAAGCAGAAGTACGAGTTCGCCTCCTACCGCAAGGACGATCTCGCGTTCGAGGTGAAGAAGGACAACACCTGGAACTTCGACAACAACTACGAGAACCTCGCCGGCAAGACCGTCTCCGTCGGCAACGGAACCAACCAGGAGAAGCTCCTCCTGGAGTGGAAGGCGAAGCTGGAGAAGGAGGGCAAGAAGCTCACCGTCAAGTACTTCCAGGAGACCAACAGCCTCTATCTGGCGCTGAACAGCGGCAAGATCGACGCCTACTTCGGCCCCAGCCCGAACCTCTCGTACCACACGACGCAGACCGCGAAAACGCCCCAGGCGACCCGAGTCGCGGGCCAGTTCTCGGGTGCCGGTGAGACCCTTCAGGGCCTGATCGCCGCGACGGCCAAGAAGGACAGCGGCCTCGCGAAGCCGCTGGCCGCCGCGATCAACCATCTGATCGAGAACGGTCAGTACGCGAAGTGGCTCAAGGCCTGGAACCTCTCGGGCGAGGCCGTCGCCAAGTCCGAGGTGAACCCGCCCGGGCTGCCCCTGACCAACTCCTGATCATCCGTCAACACCTCTTGTGAGAAAGGGCCGTCGTGGTCCGGCAGAGCATCGATACCCACCCTCTGGACAATCCCGTCTGGGCTGCACTGGACGGACCTCACGACGGATTCGCCGAACGGATCGGCCGGGCGGCGCGCTACCCGGCGGACGTGTACGCGTTCGCCGCGCTCGCCGACCCGGCGGACCCGGCCGCCTGGAACGACCTGCACACCCTCCTGGGCCCGGCAACCACCGCCCGGGTCAAGGCAGTCGAGAGCGTCCCCGACGGATGGGACGTCGTCGGCGGCGGCCAGGGCGTCCAGCTCGTCGACACCCGGCTGCGGGCCGAACCCACCCCGGAGGCCGTACGGCTCGGCCCCGGCGACGTACCCGACATCCTGGACCTGGTCGCCCGCACCAGACCCGGGCCCTTCCTCGCCCGCACCGTCCACCTCGGTACCTACCTCGGCATCCGGCACCACGGCCGGCTCGTCGCCCTCGCCGGCGAACGGCTCCACCTGCCCGGCTGGACCGAGATCAGCGCCGTCTGCACCGACCCGGCACACCGCGGCCGGGGACTGGGCACCCGGCTGGTGCGCGCGGTCGCGGCGGGCATCAGGGAGCGTGGGGAGACCCCGTTCCTGCACGCCGCCGCGAACAACGCCACCGCGATCCGGCTGTACGAGTCGATCGGCTTCACCCTGCGCCGCCGGACGACCATCCTCCAGGTACGCACGCCAGGAACAGATGCCCGGGCGAGGGCGTTGTGACTGGCGACGCGACACGCACCACCAGGGCGGGAGGCAGGGACGTGCGGCACATCGACCGACTCCTTCTGCACTCCCGGCCCTACATCGACCTCCAGCGTGTCGCCGGCGCCCTCTGTCGCCCCTGACCTCCTTCTCCGCCACCGTGCCCTGAGTGCCGCATGCCCGGGCCGGTGATCTCGTACGGATCTCCAGGAAGGCACCCACTCGTGTCCCCTTCTTCCTCCCTGCACCTCGCCGTGGCCCTCGACGGCACCGGCTGGCACCCGGCCTCCTGGCGCGAGCCGGCCGCCCGCCCCCGGGACGTGTTCACCGCCGGCTACTGGGCCGACCTGGTCGCCGAGGCCGAGCGCGGCCTGCTCGACTTCGTGACCTTCGAGGACGGCCTCGGCCTGCAGTCCTCGGTCTTCGGTGAGCTGGACGGCCGCACCGACCAGGTCCGCGGCCGCCTGGACGCCGTACTGATCGCCTCCCGCGTCGCGCCCCTGACCCGGCACATCGGGCTGGTGCCGACCGTGATCGCCACCCACACCGAGCCGTTCCACATCTCCAAGGCGATCGCCACCCTGGACTACGTCAGCACCGGCCGGGCCGGGCTGCGCGTGCAGATCTCGCCCCGCCCGGACGAGGCCGAGCACTTCGGGCGCCGCACCGTCCCGGCGCTGAGCCTGGCCGAGCTCCAGAGCCCCGCCGGACAGGAACTCGTCAGCGACCTCTTCGACGAGGCCGCCGACCACGTCGAGGCCGTCCGCCGGCTCTGGGACAGCTGGGAGGACGACGCGGAGATCCGGGACGTCGCCACCGGCCGCTTCATCGACCGCGACAAGCTGCACTACATCGACTTCGAGGGCAGGCACTTCAGCGTCAAGGGCCCCTCCATCACCCCGCGCCCGCCGCAGGGCCAGCCCCTGGTCACCGCCCTCGCGCACCAGACCGTTCCCTACCGGCTGGTGGCCCGGCAGGCCGACGTCGGCTACGTCACCCCGCACGACGCCGACCAGGCCGGGGCGATCGTCGCCGAGATCCGTGCCGAGCAGGAGACGGCCGGCCGCGCCGGCCAACCCCTGCACATCTTCGGGGACCTGGTGGTCTTCCTCGACGACGACCCCGCGGCCGCCGCGGCACGCCGTGCGCGCCTCGACGCCGCGGCAGGAGAGCCGTACGAGAGCGACGCCCGCATCTTCACCGGCACCCCGGCCCAACTCGCCGATCTGTTGGAGGAGTTGCGGTCCGCCGGGCTGACCGGCTTCCGGCTGCGCCCCGCCGTCCTCGGCCACGACCTCCCGGCCGTCACCCGGGGCCTGGTCCCCGAACTCCAGCGCCGCGGCGCCTTCCGCGACGCCTACGAGGCCGACACCCTGCGCGGTCTGCTGGGCCTCGCCCGCCCCGCCAACCGCTACGCCGCCTGAGCCGGAAGGACCGTCAGAGCCATGACCAAGCCGCTGAAGCAGATCCACCTGGCCGCCCACTTCCCGGGCGTCAACAACACCACCGTGTGGAGCGACCCCGAGGCCGGCAGCCACATCGAGTTCAGCTCCTTCGCCCACTTCGCGCGGACCGCCGAACGCGCCAAGTTCGACTTCCTGTTCCTCGCCGAGGGCCTGCGGCTGCGCGAACAGGGCGGCCAGATCTACGACCTGGACGTCGTCGGCCGACCCGACACCTTCACGATCCTCGCCGCGCTCGCCGCCGTCACCGAGCACCTCGGTCTGACCGGCACCATCAACTCCACCTTCAACGAGCCCTACGAGGTGGCCCGCCAGTTCGCCAGCCTCGACCACCTCTCCGGCGGCCGCGCCGCGTGGAACGTGGTGACCTCCTGGGACGCCTTCACCGGCGAGAACTTCCGCCGCGGCGGCTTCCTCCCGCAGGAGGAGCGCTACTCCCGCGCGAAGGAGTTCCTCGCCACCACGAACGAGCTCTTCGACTCGTGGCACGGCGACGAGATCCTCGCCGACCAGGCCTCGGGTGAGTTCCTGCGGGACGCCAAGGCCGGCTCCTTCGTCCACACCGGCCAACACTTCGACATCCACGGCCAGTTCAACGTCCCCCGCTCCCCGCAGGGCCGCCCGGTCGTCTTCCAGGCGGGCGACTCGGAGGAGGGCCGCGAGTTCGCCGCGTCGAGCGCCGACGCCATCTTCAGCCGGTACGCCACGCTGGACGGCGGCCAGGCCTTCTACACGGACGTCAAGAAGCGCCTCGCCAAGTACGGCCGCCGCCACGACCAGTTGCTGATCCTGCCCGCCGCGAGCTTCGTCCTCGGCGACACCGACGAGGAGGCCGAGGAACTCGCCAAGGAGGTCCGCCGCCAGCAGGTCAGCGGGGCCACCGCCCTCAAGCACCTGGAGTTCGTCTGGAACCGGGACCTGTCCTCCTACGGCCCGGAGGGCCCGCTCCCCGACATCGACCCGGACGTCAGCGGCGACCACATCGCCAAGGGCCGCGCTCAGGTCCGTATGTACCGCGACCCGCTGGCCACCGCCCGCGAATGGCGCGAGCTCGCCGCCGCCAACAACTGGTCCATCCGTGACCTCGTGATCGAGTCGGGCAACCGGCAGAACTTCGTCGGCTCCCCGGCGACGGTCGCGAAGACCATCAACGACTACGTCCAGGCCGACGCCGGCGACGGCTTCATCCTCGTCCCGCACATCACCCCGACCGGCCTCGACGTCTTCGCCGACAAAGTCGTCCCGCTGCTCCAGGAACAGGGCGTGTTCCGCACCGAGTACGAGGGCCCGACCCTGCGCGACCACCTCGGCCTGGCCCACCCGGACGAGACACGGGACGAGCAGCGGGTGGCGTCGTGAAGTTCCTCGCCATCACGCTGATCGTGCACCGCCCGGACCCGGTCACCGGCATCCAGAAGTCGACCCACGACCGGTTCCGCGAGGTGCTCGACAACGCCGTGCTGGCCGAGGAGCTGGGCTTCGACGGCTTCGGTGCGGGGGAGCGGCACGAGCGGCCGTTCATCTCCTCCTCGCCGACCGTCGTGCTCAGCCACATCGCCGCCCTGACCAAGCGCATCAGGCTCTTCACGGCGGTCACGACCCTGAGCCTGCTCGACCCGGTGCGCGCCTACGAGGACTACGCCACCCTCGACCACCTCTCCGAGGGCCGCCTCGACCTCATCATCGGCAAGGGCAACGGCTCCGCCCAGCGTGAGCTGTTCCAGGTCACGCCCGAGGACCAGTGGGACCGCAACGCCGAGAGCTACGAGGTCTTCCGGAAGATCTGGCGACAGGACAAGGTCACCGCCAAGACCCGCTTCCGGCCGGAGCTGACGGACGCCGAGGTGTGGCCGAGGCCCTACCAGCGGCCGATCCGGGTCTGGCACGGCAGCGCCACCAGCAAGGAGTCGGTGGACCTCGCCGCCCGCTACGGCGACCCGCTGTTCTCCGCCAACGTCACCAACCCCATCGAGCCGTACGCCGAGTTGATCCGCCACTACCGCGAGCGCTGGGAGCACTACGGGCACGACCCGGCGCGGATCGCGGTCGGCGCCGGTACGGCAGGGCTCCTGGTGACGCCCACCTCCCAGGAGGCGCTGAGGATCTACCGGCCGATCTTCGAGTCGACCCTGGCGTTCCAGAAGCAGTTCGGCCTGCCGGTGGTCTTCGAGACCGTGGAGGAGTTCGTCGAACGCAGCTCCGCCCTGATCGGCAGCCCGCAGCAGGTCATCGAGAAGGTGAACCGCTACCACGAGCAGTTCGGGCACACAGTCCTTCATCTGCACGCCGACGCCAGTGGTCTGACGGACACTCAGCACCGCGACTCCCTGGAACTGTTCCAGTCCGCGGTCACGCCGGTGCTGCGGCGCGACATCCCGGACCCGCCGTTCCCCTGGGGACCCGTACGGGAGGAGTCCGCCCATGCCTGAGATCCCCCTCGGCGTCCTGGACCTGGTCCCCATCTCGACCGGCTCCACCGCCGCCGACGCCCTGCGCAACTCCATCGACCTCGCCCAGCAGGCCGAGCGGTTCGGCTACGCCCGCCACTGGTTCGCCGAACACCACCTCAACCCGGGCGTGGCCGGCACGTCCCCGGCGGTCGTCCTCGCCCTGACGGCCGCCGCGACCTCCACGATCCGGCTCGGCTCCGGCGCCGTCCAGCTCGGTCACCGCACCGCGCTGAACACGGTCGAGGAGTTCGGCCTGCTCGACGCCCTGCACCCGGGCCGCTTCGACCTGGGCCTGGGCCGCTCGGGCGGCCGGCCGCCGGCGGAGAAGCCGGCCGACTCCTCCGAGGTCGAGGGCCGCGCCCCGAACGGCCTGCTCATCCCGCCCCGTTTCTCCTTCGCCCGCCTCCTCGGCTCACCCCGGATCGGCCTCCAGCGCAAACTGCTCCTGCTGCCCGGTGCCGAGTCGCAGGAGTACGCCGAGCAGATCGACGACATCCTCGCCCTGCTGGCCGGCACCTACCGCTCCCCGGAGGGCATCGAGGCACACGTGGTGCCGGGCGAGGGCGCCGACGTCGAGCTGTGGATCCTGGGCAGCAGCGGTGGCACGAGCGCCGAGACGGCGGGGGCGCGGGGCCTGCGGTTCGCGGCGAACTACCACGTCAGCCCGGCCACCGTCCTGGAGGCCGTGGACGGCTACCGGTCCTTCTTCGAGCCCTCCGACATCCTCGACAAGCCGTACGTCAGCGTGTCGGCCGACGTCGTGGTCGCCGAGGACGACGAGACCGCCCGTGAACTGGCCACCGGGTACGGCCCGTGGGTCCGCAGCATCCGCACCGCCGAAGGCGCCATCCGGTTCCCGACGCCGGACGAGGCCCGCGCCCACACATGGACCGACGAGGACCGGGAGTTGGTGCAGGACCGCGTCGACACCCAGTTCGTCGGCTCCCCGGCCGCGGTCGCCGACCGCCTCGAACAGCTCCAGGAGGCCACGGACGCCGACGAGTTGCTCATCACCACCATCACCCACGGCCACACCGACCGGGTGCGCTCCTACGAACTGCTCGCCGAGGAGTGGCGCAAGCGTGGTCACTCCGCCCAGTCGAGCTGATGCCCGGGCGTGCCCACGGACCTGCCGTGGGCGATCGCCTCGGCACGGCCCGCCTCGTCCCCGCGCCGGTAACGGAAGACCCTCCCGGCGAAGACGACGACACGCTCGTCCCCGGCGGTGAAGTCGGCGTACCACCCGTGCGCCGGCTCCAGCGCCCCGGCGAGCGCGTCGGCGATCTCCTGGGCGGCGCTCTCCTCGGCCTCCCACTCCACGAGCGTCCACACAGGGGGCTGCCCCTGCGCGGCGCTCGTCGAGACGTCGAGCCGCTTCACCGCACGGATGCGCAGGCCCCGCGGGGCGAACTCGGCGCCGGGACGCAGGCTCTCGCCGAGGACGTAACCGGTGATCATGTGCTGTCTCCCTGGGTCGAGGGCCGGGCGAAGGAGACGCTACGGCCCCATGGTTGACATCCTCTGTCAGTCATACGCCGATGAGGGGAACCACGGGATGCGAGCGGACCGTCTGCTGTCCCTGCTGCTGTGCCTGCAGTCCCGGGGCCAGGTGACGGCACGTCAACTCGCCGTCGAGCTGGAGGTGTCGGTGCGCACGGTCTACCGGGACCTGGAGGCGCTCGGCGCGGCCGGCGTCCCGGTGGTGTCGAGAGGCGGTCCCGGGGGCGGATGCCGGCTGTTGGACGGCTGGCGCAGTCCGCTGCTCGGCATCAGCGCGGAGGAGGCGACGGCGTTGCTGGCCGTCTCCGCGGGCGGCCCACTGGAGCGGATCGCGCTGGGGGACGCGCTGGCGCAGGCCCGGCTCAAACTGCTGGCGGCACTGCCGGCGTCCGGCCGCGAGGACACCCGCGCGGCCGCGAGCCGCTTCCACATCGACAGCCAGGCCTGGTTCAGGCCCGCCGAAACGATCCCGGCGTTGCCCGTGCTGGTGGATGCCGTACGTCGGGACCGCCGCCTGCGTCTGACCTACGCGGGCCGGGACGGCCGGACGAGCGAACGCACCGTGGAACCGCTCGGCCTCGTCGCCAAGGCGGGCGTCTGGTACCTGATCGCCGCTTCCCACAAGGGAGTTCGGGCCCATCGAGCGGCGCGCATCGCCCACGCCGCCTCACTCCCGGAGACCTTCCTGCGCCCGGACGGATTCGACCTGGCGCAGTTCTGGACGCGCTGGACAGCCGAGTTCGAGGCGAGCCTGGACCGACTCCGGGTGACGGTACGCCTGTCGAAGGCGGGCCTGGCCGCTCTGCCGGCGGTCCTGGGCGACGCGGAGGCGGCCGCCCGGGCCACTCCGGACGGGGAGGGGTACCGGCTCGACCTCCACTTCGACGACCCGCAGGCCGCCTGCCGCCGACTGCTCGGCTTCGGCCCGGAGGCCGAGGTCCTCGGACCGCCGGAGGTCAGGGAGTCGGTGGCGGACACGGCACGCCGGACAGCCGCCCGCTACTGAACCATCAGGGCAGCGGCACCCCAGCAGGCGGCGAGGAACACGGCGAGCATCCCGGTCGCCACGGCGTTGCGCGCCTTGGCCGTCGCGGCATACGTCTCACCGGCCGCCCGCAGCCTGCGTCCGGCGCCGAAGAACACCCCACAGGACACCGCACACAGCCCCGCCGTGATCGGCAGCAGCCACAGGACGATCAGAAGGAAGCCCCGCAGCTCATCGCCCGTGCCACCGTCCGAAGCAAGCATGAGCGGATCCTAGGCGGGCGGTCCGGCGGCGGCAACGGCCGCGAGCAGCACGTCCGGCGGAGGCCGGTGCTCCGGACATGGCGTGGGCGGCGACAGTCTCCCTCCCCCGAAGGAGACTGTCGCCGCCGCTTCCCCCGGCGCCGGACAGTGGCCGGCATCGCCCGTGTGCGGCCTGTACGTGCTGTCACCAGCACATGACCGCGGTTTCCCCCGAACCCCACGCGGAGTACAGGCGCACACGGACGAAGTATCGACGGCCCTTGACGAGACGGGCCTTGACGGTGGCGTTGTGCGGCGTTCCTCCGTCGTCGTGGCCGGCGAGATAGCGGGGTTCCCCGTCCCGCTCCTCGAAGACCACCACGACGGTGTCGCTGTCGCCGAAGGTGCCCACGCTGTATTCGCGGGTCTCCGGCGGCTCGACGGTGAAGTCGGCCTGCTCGCCCGGGCCCAGACCGAGCGGGGCCGAACGGAACGGCACCAGTCCGGGCGGCCGCGACGGTCCGGCCGACGGGTACCAGCGCAGGACGTACTCCTTGTCGGAGGGCGAGAGAGCGCCGGGCGGGTTCAGACCCGCTCGGAACTGCTCCGGCTCCAGGATCAGCCCCGCCGAGAACGGATACTCCATGATCGACTGCGGGTCCCAGACGGAACCGTTCACCTCACGCCCGTCGAGCTTGCGCAGGATGTTGAAGAACGTCCTGTCCCGGGTCCAGAAGTTCGGCGGGCCCGCCAGGTCGGCGTAGACGGCCTCGTCGTCCCAGTGGATCCCGGCGAACGGGTTCTGGTGCTCGTGGTGCATGCCGAGCGCGTGCCCGATCTCGTGCAGGGCCGTCCCGCGCTCCCCGGGCGCGGTCAGGTCCCAGCCGAAGTTCATGGTCCGCTCGTGCAGTCCGACCCGCAGCGCGTCCTTGCCCACGGTCGACCAGGAGCCGTCGCCGAGCTGGAACCCGATGCGCAGTTCCGCCTCGCCGCGGTCGCCGACCTCGGCGAAGGTGACGCCGACGCCGAGGTCCTGCCACTCCTGGAAGCACTCGCGCACCACGTCCCGCTGCTCCTTGGCGCCGACCCACGACACCCGCCGGGTCGCCCCGCTGCCCGGTACGGCGATGACCGAGGCATCGGACTCGCCGTCGAAGAAGTGGTAGTGCAGCACGGTGTTGTTGACCCACATCCGGCTTCCGCCGATGAGCGCACTGAGCCTCTCGGCGGCCAGCCCCGGTGTGAAGGCGGGGGCCGGCTGCTGCGCGAGGGAGCAGTAGCGGGAGGTCATGCGCCAAGAGTGCCGTCGGTGCTCCGTGGGCGCCTGAGTCGAGGGCTACTCAAGTCCCTGTGTATCAGACGTGAGTACTCGGGCTCTTGTCTGCGTGACGACTTTCGAACGCGATGCGAAGACCCTGGAACTGCCCTGGCCGTTCACCGGCCGGGAGGACGAACTGGAGCTGATCCGCCGGTCCTCGGCCGCAGGTCACCACGGCATCGTGGTGACCGGTCCGGTGGGCTGCGGCAAGACCCGGCTCGTCTCGGAGGCCGTACGCGGCACCGACTGCGCCAGGGTGGCCGGGACGCCCGAGACCCGGCACATCCCCTTCGCCGCGTTCGCCCATCTGCTGCCCGAGACGGTGTCGTTGCACCGGGCCGTCCAACTGCTTTCCGCTGTACGGCTGTTGCTGGTGGACGACGCGCACCTGCTCGACGACGCCTCGGCCGCCCTGGTCCACCAGCTCGCGGTGCACGGCCGCACCCGGCTCCTGGTGGTGGCCACGGACGGCGTCCGCGTCCCGGGCGCGGTGTCCCGGCTGTGGACCGGTGAGCTGCTGCCCCGCCTCGCTCTGGAGCCACTGCCCCACGAGGAGACGGCCCAGCTGCTGGCGGCGGGCGTCGGTGGCGGGCTGGAGCCGCTCACCGTGAACCGGCTGCACCGTCTGTGCCGGGGGGATCTGCGGTTGATGCGCGAGGTGGTCGGCGCCGTGCGGGAAGGCGGGCTGCTGGGCCGGCTGCCGGGCTCGGACGAGTGGGCGTGGCGGGGGCCGGTGCCCGTGACGGCGACCGTGCGGGAACGGACGGCCGGCGTCCTGGACCGGCCGGAGCGCGAGACGCTCGAACTCCTCGCGTTCGCCGAGCCGTTGACGCTGGACATGGACGGACTGGACCTGCGCGTCCTGGAGGACCTGGAGGCCGAGGGCCTGGTGCGGGTCGACGACCACGGCGGCGTATGCCTGGCCCACCCCCTGCACGGTCCCGTCCTGCGGGCGGCGGCCGGCCGACTGCGGGCGCGGCGGCTCGCCCGTGCGCCGGAGCAGTGCAAGGCGGCCCTGGAGGACGAGGCGGCCGAGCTGTCGCGGGGGATGGAACGGGCCGACGTACGGACCTTGTACGCACCAGTGGGGGAGTGGCTCGTCGCGGAGGGCGAGCCGGTGCCGTCCTGGTACGCGGCCGTGCGCGCGGGGTTCGCGCGGCTGCGGGGAGAGCTGCGGGAGGCGGCTGCCTGGGCGAGGGAGGGCCTGCGGGACACGGCGGGCGATCCGGCCTGCGGTGCCGAACTCGCCCTGGCCGTCCTGCAGTCCGGCGAGATGACGGACACCGGCGCGGACACCCGGGTGCGCACCGACCCCCGCACGGCGCCCTGGCTGGCGGCCGCACGCGGCGACCTCGACGCGGCCCTGGAGACGGTCACCGACGCCTACGACGCCGTACGCCTGGGAGCCCCCGGCGAGTCGCCCGGCGCGGGGGTCTTCGCGCTGCACGCCGACGCGCTCACCCGTGGTGACGGTCCGGCCCTGGACCGGGCGGCCGAGCGGCTGGAGGAGCGGGGGTTCCTGCTCTTCGCCGCCGAGGCCTGTGCCCAGGCCGTGCACGTCCACAGCGACCCCCGGGCCGCCCGCACCTCACGCACCCGTGCGGTCGCCCTGGCACGCCGCTGCCAGGGGGCCCGCACCCCGGCCCTGTCCGGTCTCGTCCTCGGTGAACTCACCGCCCGCCAGCGGCAGATCGTCACCCTCGCGGCCGCCGGCCTCAGCAACCGGCAGATCGCCGAGAAGCTGACCCTGTCCATCCGCACCGTCGGCAACCACCTCTACAGCGCGTACGCCCGGCTCGGCGCGGGCGGCCGGGGCGCACTGCCGTGGCTCGTGGAACTGCCCGACGCACAGCCGGCCTGAGCCGGCCCACGGACCGGCGGTCTGACCCCCGTGATCGGGGGAGGGGTCAGGCCGCCACATCCTCGCCGCGACGTTGTCCCCGCAGGACCTCAGGCCGCACCGAACGCCGAGAAAGCCCACCCCGTGGCCTGATGCGTGGCGTCCCCGGGCAGCGCGGCCCGCGCGTCGCGCAGCGCCTCCGCGAGGGACAGCCCCGCGTCGAGCCCCTTGTGCAGCGCGAGCATCAGCGGCACCACCGCCGCGTCGTTGACGGGCGCCGTGCACGCCACCACGCCCGCGGTACCCAGCGGCAGCAGCGCGGTGACCAGGCCGAGCAGCTCGTCGGCGCCGACCGACGCGAAGCGGGCGGTGTCGCAGCAGGACAGGATGATCCGGTACGGGCTGCGGTCCAGCCGCTCGAAGTCGTGCACGATGAGCGGGCCGTCCGCCATCCGCAGCGACGAGAACAGCGGGCTGTCGGCCCGGAACGTGCCGTGCGCGGCGATATGCGCGAGAGCGGCCCCGTCGAGCTCCTCCAGCACCCGCGGCACGCGCGCGTCGTCGTCCTCCAGCACCGTCGACCCGCCGTACCGGTCCGCCAGTTCGGGCACCTCGGCGCCCTCGGTCGCCAGCCCCGGCCCCCGCACCAGCACCTGGCGCCCACCGGGCGGCGGCTCGGTCTCCCGGGCCCGCAGCCAGCCGCTCGCCGACGGGGACACGCTGAGCACCCGCTCCCGCAACGACGGCAACAGCGCCCACGGCACCCGGTGCAGCCGGCCCGGGGGGACGACGACGACCGGGCCGGACCCGAGCTGTGCCGCCGCCGGACCGAGCAACAGCTCCTCGAGGCGGCGCCCCGCCTCCGCCACCAGCGGAAGCCGTGCCTCCGCCCCGGGGTGGGCCAGCCGCCGCAGCCCCGCCTGCACATGCTCGGCCTCGGTCACCGCGTCCGCCAGCAGCCCCGCCTCGAACCGCCGCACGCGTCCCTGCCCGCACAGCAGCACCTGGACACGCCCGTCCAGCACGGCGAGTTCGACCAGACGTATCTCGTCCCCCAGCCGCTCCAGCAGCCTCGCCGGGTCGAACCGGCTGCCGTAGCCGGGTGCGTCCCCGCGGATGTGCAGGGTCCGGGAGCGGATCTCCCGCTCCAGCCGGCGCTGTTCGCGATCCAGCGCCGGCACGGGGCGGCCCTCCATGCGGGCCCCCTCCGCGCGGGCCGCGATCTCGCGGAACGCGGTCAGATCGCCGAGGAGCGTCGGATCGGCCGGCGGACGGGTGGGCGGCGTGGACAGCGCGGTGGCCCGCCAGCGCTCGCTCCACACCAGCAGCCGGCGCGGACCGGAGTCGAGACTGGCCTGCTGGGCCAGCGCGGCGAGTTCGGCACCCTGGGCGGTGGCCCGGGCCCGCAGCTCCGCGGCGCCCAGCGTCATCCGGTGGTCGTCGAGCACGTCCAGGCCGCGCCGGCAGGCCTCCAGTACGCCCCGCCCCGACCCGGCCGCCCGGGCCCGCAGCGCCTGTGCCGCCCAGCCCGTCATCCGGGCCAGCGGCGGACCACTGTGCCTGCTGCGGGCCGCGACGGCCAGATGCCGTTCCGCGTCGGCCGTCCAGCCCAGCCCGAGCGCGATCCGGCCCGCGAGCAACGAGGCCTCCGGCGCGGCCGGTGCGCCGAACGAGGCCAGCCGCTCGGCCACTTCGGCCGCGTCGGCGACCAGCCGGCCCGAACCACGCCCGGCCATGACCCGCGCCTCGATCAGCACCAGCCGGGCATGCGTCTCCCACCAGGGTCGCCGCTGCGCGGCGAACAGCCGCACGGCGAGCGCGGCACGCGCGATCGCCGTATGGGGATCGCCCGCGAGGCGGGCGGCGCGCGCGGCGGCCAGCAGCAGCTCCGCCTTGCGGGTGGACTGCCCGCCGATCCGGTCGAGCACCCCGATCGCCGCGTCCGCCTCGGCCAGCGCCTCCGGGACGAGCCCGGCGGCCATCAGGACCTCGCAGCGCCGGATGTAGAGCATGAAGGACGGCGTGCCGAGCTTGGCGTACCGCTCCTCGGCCTCGTCCAGCAGCCGCAGCGCGACCGGGACGTCCCCGGACCGGAACGCGGCCAGACCCCGGCTCTCCACCACGTCGGCCTTGTCGTGGTCCTGCCCGGTGGTGTCCCACAGCGTCTCGGCCGCGGCGAAGTCGGCATCCGCCCGCTCCACCGCGCCCAGCGCCAGATGCACGGTCGCGCGCAGGGTGAGCGCCCGAGCGGTCCAGATCACGTCGTCCGCCTGCCGCAGCACCGGGATCGCCCGGCGTACGTCCTCCAGCGCCTCCCGGTGCCGGCCGAGGACCCACGAGGCGAAGGCGCGGCGGAACAGGACACGCGCACGGGTGTGTCCGCTGCCGATCGCGACACCCCGCTCCAGCGCGTCCAGGCCCTCCCGGGTCCGGCCCGCGTGCACCAGCGCCACACCGAGGGCGGCCAGCACATCCGCCTCGCGGTCGGCCGACTCCGCCCGCGCCGCGAGATCGCGGGCACGCCGCAGATGCTCCAGCGCGATCCTCAGGTCGCCCCAGTCCCGTTGCCAGATACCGATGACCTGGTGGGCGACGGAGGCGTGCAGCGGTAGAGGATCGGAGCCGAGTACCTCTTCCGCCCTCGCCAGCGCCTGGTTGGGGGCGGCGAACACCATGGGCAGCAGTTCGAGAACCGAGTCGCTTCTCGCCGTCACTCAACGGATGGTAGTGCTCCGGGTAGTGCGCCACACAGGTTTGGCGCTGTATCAATCAGCGGCCCCGCGACTCTGACTGACGACCACCGCCCAGTGGGAGGACACGCCATGGCACCACAGCGTTTCAACGAGCAGTTCGACCAGATCCAGCGTTCGATGCCCGACGTCGCCCTGGCACTGGGGCCCGACGATTCGGCCGAGTTCATCTACGAGAAGGGTGTCGTACTTGCCCGGGACGGTGAGGAGGCGGTACTCGTCGAGGACACCGTGCGCACCCACTTCACCGCCGCGACCGGTCTGAGCGGCGATCAAGTGCGCCGGGCCGGGCCGCAGACCAACCGCTCCGGCATCACCCGTATCGAGGTCGGCGACCCCGGCCACGGCGACCGGCGCGCCGACCGGGCCGTCGCCAACGCCCTGCGCGCCATGCGCGAGCCGGAGGGACGCGCCGGACGCCGTCTCGTCAGCCGCAACCACGTGGTGTCGATCGCGGTGAACTCCTGTCCCGGCGACGAGCCCGTGCCCGCCCCGCTCAACCAGGGCACCAACCCGGCCCCCGCCGAGGCGGGTTACGACGCGGACAGCGCCGTCGGCGTCCTCGTCATCGACAACGGCCTCACCCATGACCACCAGCTGGTCCCGCTGCTGGGCCACGTCCAGGGCGACCTGCACGGCAACGAGACCGACGAGCACGGCAACCTGCTCCAGTACGTCGGCCACGGCACCTTCATCGCCGGGATACTCGCGGCCATCGCGCCCAACACGAACATCACCGTGCGCAACACCCTCAACGACGCCGGTGCCATCCTCGAATCCGACTTCGGCGAGGCCCTGTTCGCCGCCGTCGACGAGGGCGGCTGGCCCGACATCATCAGCCTGTCCGCGGGCACCTCCAACGGCCGCACCGACGGCCTGCTCGGCGTGGACGCCTTCATGCGGGAACTCCGGCAGCAGCGGACCCTGTTGGTCGCCGCGGCCGGCAACAACGCCAGCGCCACGCCGTTCTGGCCCGCCGCCTACGCCTCGCTGCCCGACTACGCGGGCTCGGTCCTGTCGATCGGCGCGCTGCGCACCGACGGCGACCACGGCGCCTGCTTCAGCAACCACGGCTCCTGGGTCAACGCCTACGCCCCCGGCGAGCGCCTCACCAGCACCCTCACCGGCTTCGACGCACCGATCCCGTACGTGTACCAGCACTCCACGTACGAGGCCTGCCGCTTCCACTTCAGCTACCTGTGCACCTGCCAACACCCCCGTCACGCGGGCGTGTTGAGCGACGACGGTACCCCCGCCAAGCCGGACCAGGTGATGTTCGACGGCTTCGCGCACTGGAGCGGCACCTCCTTCGCCACCCCTGCCGCCGCCGGCATGGTGGCCGCGTACATGAACGCCAACAAGGAAGGCGACCCGCGGGCCGCCCGGCAGCAACTGATCGCGGCCAACACCGAGTTCGCGGAGGTGCGAGGGGCGCACGTCACCGCGCTCATTCCGCCGACCTGGCGCCCGAGTACGGCTGTACAACTGTGAAGGCCGAACTCGCCCCCGTCACGGCGTACGATGACATGCCGTACACGAGGGGTGGGGCCGTGGACCGAGCAGATGTCGGCGCGCTGGTCCAGTCCGCCGTCGACGGTGACGCTGCGGCCTGGAAGGCGCTCGTGGAAGGGCTGAGCCCACTGGTGTGGTCCGTCGTGCGCGCGCACCGGCTGTCCGACGCCGACGCACACGAGGTGTACCAGACGGTGTGGTTCCGCTTCGCCCAGCATCTCGGCCGGATCCGTGAACCGCAGAAGGCCGGCTCGTGGCTGGCGAGCACCGCACGGCACGAGTGCCTGAAGGTGCTCAAGAGCTTAAGGCGACTGACGCCCACGGACGATCCGCAGCTGCTCGACCGGGTCAGCGAGGACCGCACCCCGGAGCAGTCTCTGCTCGACTCCGAGGAGGCGGCCGTGCAGAGCGAGCGGATCCGTCATCTGTGGCAGGAGTTCGAGGAACTCGGCGACCGCTGCCGGCAGTTGCTGCGCATCCTGATGGCCTCACCGCCGCCCAGCTACCAGGAGGTCTCCTCCGCTCTGGGCATCGCCGTGGGCAGCATCGGACCCCTGCGCCAGCGCTGTCTGCGCCGGCTGCGGGCACGCATGGAAGCAAGGGGGGCGGTGTGAACACCGTGCACGACGACTTCGACGAAGAGGCCCACGACGGCGAGGAGTTCGACGTCGATCTGCTGGAGGAGGAGCTCCGCAGGGCCGCCTCGATCCTCGATCCGGTACCGGCCCAGCTGCGGGAGATGGCCGTGGCGGCCTACGCGTTGCACGACATGGACGCCCGCATCGCCGAGCTGACCTTCGACTCGGTGGTGGACGCCATCCCCGTGCGGGGAGCCGTCGACGCACCGCGGATGCTGACCTTCCGCGCGGGTGAGGTCACCGTCGACGTCGAGGTGACCGGACAGGAACTGCTGGGACAGGTGCTCCCGCCCCAGCAGGCCCTGATCGAGGTGCTCACCGGTCCGCAGGGGGCCGCACCCCTGGTCACCGACGACATGGGTCGCTTCACCGGCGACGCGCCGCCCGTCGGCCCCTTCGCGCTGCGGCTGCGGGCGGGCGGGGACGTCGTGGTCACGGAGTGGCTGCGGGTCTGAGCCCTCTGCGAGGGTCGGCCTACCAGGTCACGGGGAGCGTCCGGGGTCCGCGGATCATCGTCCTGCGGCGCCAGACGACCTGGTCGGCCGGGATCGCGAGGCGCAGACCGGGCAGCCGGTCGAGCAGGGTGTCGACCAGCAGCTCGATCTGCAGCCGGGCGAGGACGGCGCCGGTGCAGTAGTGCACGCCGTTGCCGAAGGACAGGTGCGGGTTGGGGTCGCGGTCGGCGTCGATCCGGTCGGGGGACGGGAAGACGTCGGGGTCGCGGTTGGCGGCGAGGTAGGAGACGTAGACCGCCTCGCCCGCCCCGATCCGCACCCCGTGCAGGTCGACGTCCTCCAGGGCGATCCGGGCCAGGCCGACCGAGGAGCGGTGCGGGATGTAGCGGAGCAGTTCGTCGAGGACGGGTCCGCGCTCCGCGGGCCGTTCCCGCATCCGCTCCAGCAACTCGGGGCGCGTGAGCAGCAGATACAGCATCTGACCGCAGTTGTGGGTGACGGCCTCGCCGCCGATCTGCAACGGCGCGGCCAGCCCGACCGCCTCCGCCTCGCTGATCTCGCCCCGCCGCACGGCCGCGCCGATCAGCGAGTACACGTCGTCACCCGCACTGTGGGCGCGGGTCCGGACGGTGTCCGCGATCCAGCCGAACATGCCCTTCTTGGCCTCCGCGGAGGCCTCGGCCCCGCCCTTGGTGGAGACGATCTGCGCCGCCCAGGCGTGCATCCGCTCCCGGTCGGCGGCGGGCACCCCCATGACCTCGCAGATCACGGCGACCGGGAAGGGCTCCAGCACCCGCTCGACGAGATCGGCGGGCGGCCCGTCCCGTAGGACACCTTCGACCAGCGGATCCAGGATCTCCTGCGCGCGAGGGCGCAGCCGCTTCATCGCGCTCACGGTGAACGCGCCGGCCACCGTCCTGCGCAGCCGGTTGTGATCGGGCTGGTCGGCCCACGCGGGGGAGCCCGGCTGGGGGCTGAAGTGCGGGGCGATCCGGGTGACCTGACGGGTCATCCCCGCGGTGCGGCTGAAGCGCGGATCGTTGGTGATCGCCCTGACGTCCTGGTAGCGGGTGGCCAGCCATGCCCAGCCCTCGCCGAACGGCAGCCGGATGCGGGTCAGTGGCCCTTCCCGCATGAGGTCGGCAAGGATCGGATCGAACTCGGTGCCGTCGAGGTCGAGGGTGGGCCAGTCCCGTACGTCGGGCAGGTCCTGGCCGGTCAGCGTGCTGGTCTCCTCGGTCATGCCCCCAGCCTCACCGGCCCTGTGGTGCGCTGTCGCGCGGGAGTGCTCCAGCCGGAGGTCAGCGGGTGACGGCGTCGACGAGAGCGGCGAGGGCCGACGCCAGAGTCCGGAGCCCGGGGCCGGCGGGCCCGCCGGGTTCGCTCATGTACGTGTCCCGCCGGATCTCCACCATCAGCGCGGACACCCGGGGATCCCGGCCGTAGAACTCCAACGGCACATACGTCCCGCTGAACGGACTGTCCAGCCCGATCCCCCCACAGCCCGCGAACGCCTCCCGAGCGGCTTCGACCAGCTCGGGAGGGGTGTGGAAGGAGTCGGTCCCGAGACAGACGGGCGGCCTCGGCCCCTCGCCGTGCAACTCGTAGGGGAGCGGTGCGCTGGGGTAGGAATGCACGTCGACGATCACGGCCCGACCCGCGGCGGCGAGCCGCTGGGTCACGGCATCGGTCATGGCCTGCGCGTACGGCCGGAAGTACCGCGCGATCAACGGCTCGGGGTCGAAGCCCTCGGGCCGCAGCGGCGTGCGTCGGGTCGTCCGGGTGTACACGGCGCCCATCCCGACGGCGAGCATCTCCTCCCGCTCGTCCGGGAAGCGCTCGGGGTCGACGACCAGCCGGGAGAGCCGGTTCACGAACCGCCACGGAGCCACTCGCGACGCCCCGGCCGCCTGAGCGGCGAGTTCCGCGGTGTGCGCGTCGACGATGTGGTCCAGCTCCCGCTCCAGCGCGGCGTCCTCCAGCACGATCCCCGCACGCACCTCGGCGGGCGTCTCCCGCGCCGAGTGCGGCACGTGCAGGATCACGGGGGATCCCTGGGCGCCGGGCACCAGCTCGAAAGACGGTTCGGCAGAGGTCATGCGGCGGCTCCGGGGGCGTTGTCAGTGGTGTGGTGCACGATCACAGCATGAACATCAGCAACTCGCAGGTGACCGCGCACCCCTTCCTCAAGGCGCTCTACGAGGACGACTACTACCCCGACCACGCGCTGGACCGGGGCAGGGAGATCCTGTTGCGCCTGTGCGAGCGGATCGAGGCGGAGCGGCCCGCCGATCTGGCCGCGCTGTATGTGCTGACGCAGGCGGCCACCGAGGAGTTCAACGGCCTTGAGGGCGAGGACTTCGACATCGAGACCGTCGCGCGTGAGGCGATAGCCGAGGAGTTCTGGTTCGTGGCGCAGGCCTACGGTTTCACGGACGTGGATGTCGAGGAGCTGATCGCCACCCGGGACTGGTGAGGTGCGCGGAGGCCTCAGGGCCGCACCATCGGCACCGTGCGGGACAGACCGCGCGGGGTCGACGCGGTCGTGCACTGGACTCTTACGTCGAGCAGGGAGTGCCGGAAGTCGTGGGTGGGGACCGTGTCGACGAGGAGGCGGTAGGTGATCGTCGTTCCCGAGCCGAGGCGTCCGGGGCCTATGCGCAGCTCGGCGCCGCGTATCCGGGCCGGGGGTGCCTGGGCGTCACCGGGCCGGGACTCGGTGCTCAGCAGCTCGGCGTAGGGGACGCCCAGCCGCACGCGGAACGGCTCGCTGCGGTCGAAGGCGCTGCTCGCTATGTCCCGCCGCCCCGAGTTGGTGAGCACCACCGTGACCACGTGCGGGTCGGTCAGGGGGGTGCCGTTGTGGCTGATCTCCAGGCTGCCGTCGACGGGGCCGCGGACCAGCGGGTCGTGGCTGACCGTGCAGGTGAGCCGACGTCGGGGGTATGCCGTGCGGAACACGGCCCAGATCCCGCACCATCCCAGGACCACGGTGGCGGCGACCCCGGCCGCGGCCCAGAAGGTCTCCGCCGCGTAGAAGGGATCGGACGCGACGGGTTGGGTGGATAGGACGTCGTACACGGTCAGCCCCCCTGGCCGGTCTCTCAGCGTTGGTGCGGGCGGCCTTCGGTGGCCGTTTCGAGAAACGCGCGCCACCCGCGTGGCGAGAAGGCGAGGGCCGGCCGGTCCGTGTCCTTGGAGTCCCGGACCGCCACCACCTCCTCGACGAAGGTGATCTCGACGCATGCCCCGTTGCCCGTGCTGTAGCTGCTCCTGTGCCACACGGCGTTCTCGAGACCGACCCGCGGCGGGCGCCGGCCGTTCTGCTTGTTCATGAGTTCTGTATCTCCCTTGTGAGCTGTTCCAGCAGGGCGAGCGCCTCCTGCGGATCCGGAGCCGCCGCCCGCAGCAGGTCGAACGTCTGGATGAAGGTGCGGACGTCGCGCTCCTTCTCCAGATAGACGTTGCCGGCCATGGAGTTGACGTAGACGACTGTAGGCGTGTGGGGCTCGAACTCCAGCAGGGAGAAGGCGCCGGACAGGGCGGCGTGCGCGCCCTTCGCGAGCGGCATGATCTGGAGGGTGACGTTCGGCATGGCCGCCGCCTCCGCGAGGTACTTCAGTTGTGCCGTCATCACGTCCTTGCCCCCCACCGGTCGGCGCAACGCGCTCTCCTCCAGCACCACCCACAGTTCCAGGGGGTCGGGCTGCCGGGTGAGCAGGGCCTGGCGTTCCTTGCGGAACCGCACCAACTGGTCCGTCTCGTGCGGCTGGTTGTACGGCAGCGGGGCGATCACCGCACGGGCGTAGTCCTCGGTCTGGAGCAGGCCGTGCACCACCATCGACTCGTACGACCTCAGGACGCGGGCGTCGGCCTCCAGACCCGCATAGGTGGCCATGCCCGAGGGGAGCACATCCCCGTAGTGCGCCCACCAGCCCTGCTGCTGGGCGTCCTTGTGGATCTGCATCACGGTCTCGATGCGCAGCGGATCGGCGACGCCGTACCACTCGAGCAGGTCGCGCACGTCCCGAGCCTTGATGGGGGCCTGTCCCGTCTCCACCCGGCTGATCTTCGACATGGAGCACTCGAGATGGGTGGCGACGTCCTCGATCCGCCTGCCGGCCTGCTCGCGCAGACGCCGCAGCTCCGCGCCGAGCTGACGCCGCCGTACCGTGGGTCCCCCGGCCGTGGCCATTGCTTCACCCCTCGCAATCGATGCTGTGGAGTATTGCTCGAAGCAAGTGTGCCTCGCCTTCAAGGTGCTTGTACCCGCGGGGAGTTGGGCTGAGACATTTGGCTCACGCAATTGCGTCACGGAAGTCTCTTTGTCGTACGGCGAGGCCCGGCTGGACACACGGCCGCCCTCCGGACACGGCTCCGCCCCGGCCGGGAGAACCCGACCGGGGCGGAACCGCACGGACTGCTTGCGTCAGCTAAGCGACGCCAGCGCGTCGTTCCACGTCGTGGACGGGCGCATGATCTTCGCGGCCTTGGCCGGGTCGGGCTGGTAGTAGCCGCCGATGTCGGCCGGCTTGCCCTGGACGGCGTTCAGCTCGGCGACGATCGTCTGCTCGTTCGCGGCGAGGGTCTCGGCGAGCGCCGCGAAGGCCTTCGCCAGGTCCGCGTCCTCGGTCTGCGCGGCCAGCTCCTGAGCCCAGTACAGGGACAGGAAGAAGTGGCTGCCGCGGTTGTCGATGCCGCCGACACGACGGGTCGGGGACTTGTCCTCGTTGAGGAAGGTCGCCGTGGCGCGGTCGAGGGTGTCGGCGAGGACCTTGGCCTTCGGGTTGTCGGTGGCCGCCGCGTACTGCTCCAGGGACGGGACCAGCGCGAAGAACTCACCGAGGGAGTCCCAGCGCAGGTAGTTCTCCTTGACCAGCTGCTGGACGTGCTTGGGCGCGGAGCCGCCGGCGCCCGTCTCGAAGAGGCCGCCGCCCGCCATCAGCGGGACGACCGACAGCATCTTGGCGCTGGTGCCCAGCTCCAGGATGGGGAAGAGGTCGGTGAGGTAGTCGCGCAGCACGTTGCCGGTGACCGAGATGGTGTCCTCGCCGCGGCGGATGCGCTCCACCGAGAGCTTCGTCGCGTCGACCGGGGCGAGGATCCGGATGTCCAGGCCCTCGGTGTCGTGCTCCGGCAGGTACGCGTTGACCTTGGCGATCAGGTTGGCGTCGTGCGCGCGGGTCTCGTCCAGCCAGAAGACGGCCGGGTTGCCGGTGGCGCGGGCGCGGGTGACGGCGAGCTTCACCCAGTCCTTGATCGGGGCGTCCTTGGTCTGGCAGGCACGGAAGATGTCGCCCTCGGCGACCGGCTGCTCGATGAGGACGTTGCCGGCCTGGTCGACCAGGCGGACCGTACCGGCAGCCTTGATCTCGAAGGTCTTGTCGTGGGAGCCGTACTCCTCGGCCTTCTGCGCCATGAGGCCGACGTTCGGGACCGAGCCCATCGTCGACGGGTCGTAGGCGCCGTTGGCGCGGCAGTCGTCGACGACGACCTGGTAGACACCGGCGTAGGAGGAGTCCGGCAGCACCGCGAGGGTGTCGGCCTCCTGGCCGTCCGGGCCCCACATGTGGCCGGAGGTGCGGATCATGGCCGGCATCGAGGCGTCGACGATGACGTCGGACGGCACGTGCAGGTTGGTGATGCCCTTGTCGGAGTCGACCATGGCCAGGGCCGGGCCCTCGGCGAGCTCGGCGTCGAAGGACGCCTTGATCGCGGCACCCTCCGGCAGGGACTCCAGGCCCTTGTGGATGCCGCCCAGACCGTCGTTCGGGGTCAGGCCGGCCGCGGCGAGCGCGGCGCCGTACTGCGCGAAGGTCTTCGGGAAGAACGCGCGGACCACGTGACCGAAGATGATCGGGTCGGAGACCTTCATCATCGTGGCCTTCAGGTGCACGGAGAACAGCACGCCCTGGGCCTTGGCCTCGGCGATCTGCGCGGTGAGGAACTCCCGCAGCGCGGCCACGTGCAGCACGGACGCGTCGACGACCTCGCCCGCGAGGACCGGTACCGACTCACGCAGGACCGTGGTGGCGCCGTCCTCGGCGACCAGCTCGATCTTCAGTGCGCCGGCCTCGGAGATCACGACGGACTTCTCGGTGGAGCGGAAGTCGTTCTGCCCCATGGTGGCGACGTTGGTCTTCGAGTCCGACGACCAGGCGCCCATGCGGTGCGGGTGGGTCTTGGCGTAGTTCTTGACCGACGCGGGGGCGCGACGGTCGGAGTTTCCCTCACGCAGGACCGGGTTCACGGCGGAACCCTTGATCTTGTCGTAGCGGGCCTGGATGTCCCGCTCCTCGTCGGTCTTCGGGTCGTCGGGGTAGGCCGGCAGCGCGTAGCCCTGCGCCTGCAGCTCGGCGACCGCGGCCTTGAGCTGCGGGATGGACGCCGAGATGTTCGGCAGCTTGATGATGTTCGCCTCGGGCGTCTTCGCCAGTTCGCCCAGCTCGTGCAGGGCGTCCGGGATGCGCTGGTCCTCGGTCAGGTACTCCGGGAACACCGAGATGATGCGCCCGGCCAGCGAGATGTCCCGCGTCTCCACGGCGACACCCGCCTGCGAGGCGTACGCCTGGACCACCGGCAGGAAGGAATACGTCGCCAGGGCCGGGGCCTCGTCAGTGTGCGTATAGATGATGGTCGAGTCAGTCACCGGGTGCTCCGCTCCACGTCTGCAACATTGCTCGACATCAAGATATCTCCTGAACGTCCGAGGCTCGACAGGGGTCCGGGCACGCTGTCCGAGAAGCGGCGCATCCGCAGCGCCGTTCGAAGCGTCTGATCTTGCGGTCATGCATGTTGATCACACGTCTTCCGACGGCCGGACCCGACCAGCCGGCCGCCCGAACGAAAGCGGACCATGAGATATCGCACCAGAGTGACGGCCCCTGCCGCTCTGCTCGGCACCGCGGCGGTACTGAGCGTGGCATCCCCGGCACTCGCGGCCCCCGAGACCGGCACCCCGGGCCCGGAGACCCTCGGCGACGCCGTCTTCCCGAGCCTCGGCAACGACGGCTACCGTGTCTCGGCGTACCACCTCGACCTCGCGTACGACGCCACGACCAAGCTCGTCGACGCGACGGCGACCCTGTCGATCACCCCCACCCAGGACCTGAGCCGCCTCTCGCTCGACGCCCTCGGCCTGGACATACGCACCGTGACCGTGGCCGGTGCCGCGGCCGCCTTCGAGCAGGCGGGCGAGAAGCTGCGGATCACCCCCGCCGAGCCGCCGGCCACGGACATTCCGGTGGACGTCACCGTGGCCTACTCCGCGGACCCGCGCCGCACCCTCGCGCACACCGCCTGGGTCCCCACCCCGGACGGCTTCGCGGTCTGTCCCCAGCCGGACTCGGCGCACACCGTCTTCCCCTGCAACGACCACCCGGCGGACAAGGCGGACTTCACCTTCCGCATCACCGTCCCGGCGGGCCTGCGCGGCGTCGCGAGCGGCGGCCTGGTGGGCACCGAGGAGCTCGGGGACGGCCGCAGCGCGTACACGTACCGCTCCCGCGAGCCGATGGCCACCGAGCTCGTGCAGATCACGGTCGGCGACTACGTGATCAAGGACCGGCCCGGACCGAACGGGCTGCCGCTCCGGGACGTCGTCCCCACCGCCCGGGCCGCCGCCCTGGAGCCCGCGCTCTCGCTCACCCCGAACCTGGTGAGCTGGATCGAGCAGCGGCTCGGGGCGTACCCGTTCGAGACGTACGGCCTCCTGCCGTGCAACAACGACGCCTCGGACGCCTTCGACTTCACGGGTCTGGAGACCCAGACCCTCACGCTGTACAAGCCGAACTACCTGCTCCAGGCCGAGTCGAAGATCGGCTCGCACATGATGCACGAGCTGGTCCACTCCTACTTCGGCAACAGCGTCAGCCCCGCCACCTGGTCCGACCTGTGGCTCAACGAGGGCCACGCCGACTTCTACGGGCTGCTGTACCGCTACGAGCGGGGCTGGACCGACTCCCTCGGGCTGGTCACCATGGAAGCCCGGATGAAGGACACGTACGCGCGCGGCGACCAGTGGCGCAAGAGCTCGGGCCCGGTCGCGTCGCCCAACGCGGCCAACCTCTTCGACAGTCAGCGCTACCTGGGCGGCGTCCTCGTCCTGTACGCGCTGCGCCAACTGGTCGGCGAGACCGTCTTCACCTGCGTCGAGCGGACCTTCCTGGAGCGCTTCCGCAACTCCTCCGCGACGACGGACGACTACATCGCCGTCGCCTCGGAGGTCTCCGGCACCGACCGGTCAGGGTTCCTGCGGGACTGGCTCTACGGCACGAAGACCCCGCGGATGCCCGGCCACCCCGACTGGACCGTGACGCCGGTGAGTTCGGCCCTGCGCCAACCGCAGGCCAGGCCGAGCAGCGGCTATCACGACAACTCGGCCACTCTGTAAGGCGATCGGCACCGAGCAGCTCAGTCGAGGCGGGCGGAGGTCACTTCGCCCGCCTCCTCGGCACCCCGCTGCTGCGGGATCACCACGGCGCCCTGCTGAAGAGCCACCGTGCGCGTCGGCGCCGGGATGCGGATGCCCTCCGCGCGATAGCGCTTGTGCAGGCGCTTGATGAACTCGTGCTTGATGCGGAACTGGTCGCTGAACTCGCCGACGCCCAGGATGACCGTGAGGCCGATCCGGGAGTCGCCGAAGGTGTGGAAGCGGACCAGCGGCTCGTGGTCGGGGACCGCGCCGGTGATCTCGGTCATCACCTCGGCGACGACCTCGATGGTCACCCGCTCGACGTGGTCCAGGTCGCTGTCGTAGCCGACGCCGACCTGGACCAGGATCGTCAACTGCTGCTCGGGGCGCATGAAGTTGGTCATGTTCGACTTCGCGAGCTCCCCGTTGGGGATGACGACGAGGTTGTTGGAGAGCGCCCGAACCGTCGTCTGACGCCAGTTGATGTCCTCGACATAGCCCTCCTCGCCGCTGCTCAGCCGGATGTAGTCACCGGGCTGGACGGTCTTGGAGGCGAGGATGTGGATGCCCGCGAAGAGGTTGGCGAGGGTGTCCTGCAGGGCGAGCGCGACCGCCAGACCACCGACGCCGAGGGCGGTGAGCATCGGCGCTATGGAGACGCCCAGGGTCTGGAGCACCACCAGGAAGCCGATCGCGAGGACCAGCACGCGGGTGATGTTGACGAAGATCGTGGCCGAGCCGGCGACGCCGGGGCGGGACTGGGTGACCGTCCGCATCAGGCTGGCGACCAGCCGGGCCGCCGCCACCGTGACCACGAAGATCAGCAGGACGGTCAGGACCTGGTTGGTGGTGCGCTGGGTCGTCCTCGTCAGCGGCAGCGCCGCCGCGGCGACGGCGATGCCGCCCGCGATCGCCGCCGCGGGCACCACCGTCCGCAGCGCGGCCACGATGACGTCGTCGCCGCTCCATTTCGTGCGGTCGGCGTGCTTGCCCAGCCACTTGAGCAGGATCCGCAGCAGGAACGCGGCAACCAGGCCCGCGACCACGGCGATTCCGGGGACGACCAGGTCGTCCATGGTGAGATCCCGTTGAAATGCTGTCACGTTGCCACCTGTTCGAAAGTGCTGGATGAGCGACCGCGCGGGCCGTGAAGGCGCCACGACGGGCGCGACCGCTCATCCTGCCGTATCCGGCACAGGAGTTCGTAGACGGCCTGGGGGCGGATGCCCCTGCTCAGACGATTCCCTCGGCCAGTTCCGCCTGGTCACGGTCGGAGCCGTACGCCGCAGTGGTCGGCGTCCCGTACGAACGGCGGGCGGCGTACCACCACACGGTGGCGAGGACGAGTACGACGGCGAGGGCGACGGACGCGTAGTTCATCGTGTCGACCGTCACCGGCGAGGACTGCGGCAGACAGAAGAGCACCGTGACGAACGCCACCCACACCACCGCGATCCATCCGACGGGTTTGCTCCACCGGCCCAGGCTCCAGGGGCCCGGCTGGAACCGGTCGCCCGCGCGCAGCCGCAGCAGTACGGGGATGGCGTAGGCGGGGGTGATGCCGATGACGTTGATGGCGGTGACCGCGCCGTACGCCGTCGCCGAGTACAGGGACGGCAGGGCGAGGAGGCCGGCCACCGAGACCGACAGCCACACGGCCGCGACCGGGGTCTGGGTGCGGCTGCTGACCTTGCGCCACAGGGCCGAGCCCGGCAGCGCCCCGTCCCGGCTGAACGCGAACACCATCCGGCTGGCGGCGGCGACTTCGGCGTTGCCGCAGAACAACTGGGCGACGATCACCACGACGAGGAGCGCGCTCGCGCCGTCCGTGCCGAGGCCGTCCAGCAGGATCTGCGCGGGCGGCACCCCGGTGTCGGTGGCCCGGGTGGCGTCGTAGTCCTGGATGGCGAAGGTGAGACCGGCGAGGAGGACGAAGCCCGCTATCCAGGAGACCCAGATGGAGCGGACGATGCCCTTCGCGGCCGACACGGAGGCGTTGGAGGTCTCCTCGGACAGATGGGCGGAGGCGTCGTAGCCGGAGAAGGTGTACTGGGCCAGGAGCAGGCCGATCGCCGCCACGTACAAGGGACTCGACCAGCCGGTGTCGTTGACGAACTCGGTGAAGACGAAGGACGGCGACTGATGGTGGTCCGGGACGATCGCCAGCGCGCCGACGATGAGGGCGACGCCCGCCAGGTGCCACCACACGCTGATGGAGTTGAGCACGCTGACCAGGCGCACGCCGAAGAGGTTCAGTACGGCGTGCAGCAGCAGGATCACGACGAAGATGAGCATCGTCTTCTCCGGCGTCGGCTCGAAGCCCCACTGGAGATTGGCGAACGCGCCCGCGAAGAGTGCCGCGCCATAGTCGATGCCGGCGATCGCACCCAGCAGACCGAGCAGATTCAGCCAACCCGTGTACCAGCCCCAGCGGCGGCCGCCGAGCCGGTCCGCCATGTAGTAGAGCGCGCCGGATGTCGGATACGCGCTGGTGACCTCGGCGAGCGCGAGGCCCACGCACAGGACGAACAGACCGACCCCGGCCCAGCCCCACAGCATCACCGCGGGACCGCCGGCGCCGAGCCCGAAGCCGTACAGGGTCATGCAGCCGGACAGGATCGAGATCACCGAGAAGCTGATCGCGAAGTTGCCGAAGCCGCCCATGCGGCGGGCGAGGACCGGCCGGTAGCCGAGCTCGCGCAGGCGCTGCTCCTCGTCGCGCGGTGGGCGGCCGTCGGTGGTGCGGGACATACGTACCTCCGTGACTGGTCGTGGATCACGCGGGGCGGCAGCGCGCCCGGGCCTGGAGGAAGATCTCCACGGCCTGGGCGACGTCGCCCTGATCGGGGGTGCGGTACGCCCAGGGCAGGGGCGTCCAGTAGGGGCCGAGCGCCTCGAACACCCGCGTCGCGTCGGTGAACTGGAGGGCGCCCCACAGGGCGTGGGCGACATGGTTCAGGTCCAGCAGGGAGCGCTCGGCGGTGAAGGTCTGCTCGAACCAGGCGTACAGCGCGCGCTGGGCCTCGCGGGTGGCGTCCTCGGCGACCCAGTGCAGGTCGAGTGCGGCGTCGCGGCCGCCGGAGCGGCGGTAGCGCTCGACCCGGACGTAGAGCGGCAGGACGTGCAGCGCGGAGCCGGGGGGAGCGGTGTCGGTGGCCCAGTGCGCGTAGCCGGCGGCCTCCGCGAGCCGCCCCGAGGTGCCGTGCTCGTAGAGGAACTGGAGCATCCGGTGGTGGGCCTCGCGGTTGTACGGGTCGCGCTTGTCGGCCTCGGCGAGCAGCCCCCACGGGCCCGGCGGCAGCATCGGACCGGGCGGTGCCACCCGGTGCTCGGCCCACTGCCGCTCCCGGTCGAGCCGGGCCAGCGCCAGCAGACACACCCAGGGGACGGGGTCCGGCGGGGCGACCCGGGTCGCGGTGTGGCTCGCCCGCCAGGCCTCGTGCCACAGGTCGAGGGTGTGCGCGTGGCCCTCGCGGTGCGCCCGCAGCGCCCGTTCCACGGCGACCCTGGCGTGCATCACCGTGGCCGGGACGCTGTGCGGTTCCTCCTCGAGCCAGGCGCGCACCACGTCGGTGCCGGCGGCCGCGGTGGCGAGGACCTGGGTGCGCTGGGTCCACTGCCACCAGGCCGTGGTCTCCGTGAGGATCCGGCGCATCGACATCCAGCGCCCCGTGCGTAACTCCTGGAGGGTGGCGCGCAACGCGGTGTCGTGGCCTGCGGGATCGTAGGCGGGGCGTGCTCCTTCTCTGGCCATCAACCTCCCGCCCCGGGCAGCGGGCGGATTCTGACGGCAGGGTGGAGTAACAACAGCCCTCCTCTGGGCGGCAGTTGAGGAGCTCACGTCGGTCGCGGCGGTCACTATAGAGGTGGGGGTTCCGCATCTCCTCCGGTTTCCCGATCTTTTCGAACTCCTTTGCGGGGCCGGATGGTTGACTCACAGTCAGCCTCGCTTGACGCGATGTGTCGGACGACGGCAGGCTGTCGCACGGTGATCGCCGAGGAATGATCCGAAGACACGCCCCGGGGAGGGCTCGATGACAGGTCCGGTGCTCGCTGTCGATCAGGGCACATCCGGCACCAAGGCCCTCGTCGTCTGCCCCGAACGCGGTGTCATCGGCACCGGCTTCGCCGAGGTGCGGCCGCGCCATCTGCCCGGCGGCCTGGTCGAGGTCGACCCCGAGGAGCTGTACGCCTCGGTCGTCGACGCCGGCCGCCGCGCGCTGGCCGAGGCGCGCGAACCCGTCGTGGCGCTGGGCCTCGCCAACCAGGGCGAGACCGTGCTCGCCTGGGATCCCGACACCGGCCGTCCGCTCACCGAGGCGCTCGTCTGGCAGGACCGCCGTGCCGAGTCGGTGTGCGAGGAACTCACCCCGTACGCCGACGAGTTGCGTGAACTGACCGGCCTGCCCCTCGACCCGTACTTCGCCGCGCCCAAGATGGCCTGGATACGCTGCCACCGCACCCGTGAGGGCGTCGTCACCACCACCGACGCCTGGCTCGTCCACCGTCTCACCGGCGCCTACGTCACCGACGCCGCGACCGCAGGGCGCACCCAGCTCCTCGACCTCGACCGCGCCCGCTGGTCACCGCGCGCCCTCGACCTGTACGGACTCGCCGACGAACGGCTCCCCAAGGTCGTCGACAACGCCCAACAGATCGCCGTGACCAAGGAGTTCGGGGCCGAGATCCCGCTCACCGGCCTCGCCGTCGACCAGCAGGCCGCCCTGCTCGCCCAGCGCATCACCGCACCCGGCGGCGCCAAGTGCACCTACGGCACCGGGGCCTTCCTCCTCGCGCACACCGGGGACACCCCGAGACACGGCACCTCCGGGCTGGTCAGCTGTGTCGCCTGGCGGCTCGGCGGACGGGCGAGCTACTGCCTCGACGGCCAGGTGTACACGGCCGCGTCCGCCGTGCGCTGGCTCACCGACCTCGGTGTCATCAAGGGCGCCGCCGACCTCGACGCCGTGGGCGCCACGGTGCCCGACAGCGCCGGCGTCACCTTCGTCCCCGCACTGGCCGGACTCGCCGCCCCCTGGTGGCGCGGCGACCTGCGTGGATCGCTCACCGGGCTCGGCCTCGACACGGGTCCCGGACACATCGTGCGCGCTCTGTGCGAGGGCATCGCCGCCCAGGTCGCCGAGCTCGCCGACGCGGCCGGCACCGACCTCGGCGCGCCCTTCACCGCCCTGCGTGTCGACGGGGGCCTCACCCGCTCCGCCCTGCTCATGCAGACCCAGGCCGACCTGCTGCAACGCCCCGTCGAGGTGTCCGCCCTGCCCGACGCCACCGCGCTCGGCGTCGGCGCCCTGGCCCGGCTGGGCGCAGAGCCCGACCTGACGGTCGCCGAAGCGCTGCCCGACCGGAAGCCGGCCGCCGTCTACGAGCCGCGCATCACCGGCGACGAGGCCGCCGAGCGCCGCGCCGGCTTCCGCACCGAGGTCGCCGCACTGCTCGACCGGACACCCGTATGACGGTCACCACGGCCGGACCGCTGCCTGCCACGACGTACGACGTGGCGATCGTCGGCGCCGGAGTGGTCGGCTGTGCCATCGCCCGCGAGCTCGCCCGCTACCCGCAGTTGCGCGTCGCGCTCGTGGAGGCACAGAACGACGTGGGCCAGGGCAGCTCGAAGGCCAACACGGCGATCCTGCACACCGGCTTCGACGCGGTCCCCGGCTCGCTGGAGGCGCGGCTCGTCCGCGAGGGCTCCCGCCAACTGGCGGCATTCGCAGCCGAGTCGGGCATCGCCGTCGAGCCGGTCGGCGCCCTTCTCGTCGCCTGGGACGAGGAACAGCTCGCCGCGCTGCCCCGCCTCGCGGAGAAGGCCGAGCGCAACGACTACAAGGAGTCCCGGCTGCTCGGCGCGGCCGAAGTGTACGAGCGCGAGCCGCACCTGGGCCCCGGTGCGCTGGGGGCTCTGGAGGTCCCCGGCGAGAGCATCATCGACCCCTGGACGACGACCCTGGCCTACGCCACGCAGGCCGTCCGGCACGGGGTGCACCTGCACCTCGACTGCCGGGTGGAACAAGTGGAACAAGGCGTCCAGGTCACGACGCGGGGCGCCCTCCACGCCCGTTGGGTGATCAACGCGGCCGGTCTCGACGCCGACACCCTCGACCGGCGGCTCGGCCACCACGACTTCACCGTCGCCCCGCGCCGCGGCCAGCTCATCGTCTTCGACAAGTTCGCCCGGAGCCTGGTCCGGCACATCCTCCTGCCCGTCCCGACGGCCCTCGGCAAGGGCGTCCTGGTGGCACCCACCGTGTACGGCAACGTCCTCCTCGGCCCCACCGCCGAGGACCTCGACGACAAGCGGGCCACGCAGTCCTCCGCCGAAGGCCTGTCCCAGTTGCGCGAGAAGGGCCGCCGCATCCTGCCCGCACTGCTCGACGAGGAGGTCACCGCCGTCTACGCCGGACTGCGCGCCGCCACCGAGCACGACGACTACCGCATCCACGTCCACCCGGAACAGTCCTACGTGACGGTGGGCGGCATCCGCTCGACCGGGCTGACCGCCTCGCTCGCCATCGCGGGACATGTCGTCGGACAACTCGCCGAGAACGGGCTCGACGTGGGCCCCATGCGCGACCTGGCCCCCGTGCACATGCCCAACCTCGGCGAAGCCTTCCCCCGCCCCTACCGGCGTCCCGAACTCATCGCCGCCGACCCGGAGTACGGCACCCTCGTCTGCCACTGCGAACGCGTCTCCCGCGGCGAGATCCGCGACGCCCTGGCCGGTACGGTCCCGCCGGGCAGCCTCGACGGGCTGCGCCGCCGCACCCGGGCCCGGTCGGGGCGCTGCCAGGGGTTCTACTGCGGGGCGGCCGTGCGGGAGCTGTTCGAGGAGGCCCGGACGTGACGCGTCAGGTCGACGTCCTCGTGGTCGGCGCCGGTCCCGCGGGCCTCGCCGCAGCAGCCCGCCTGGCCGTCGGCGGTGCCGGCAAGGTCGAGGTGCTGGACCGGGAGCAGCGGGCCGGGGGAGTGCCACGGCACTGCGCGCACGGTGGCTACGGCACCTGGCTGCGTCCGCTGACCGGTCCCGCGTACGCGCGGCTGCTCGCGGACGCCGCGATGCGGACCGGGGCGGTCGTACGGACCGGAGTGAGCGTGCTCGACTGGGCGGGCCCGCCCCACGGCCCGCTCGCGCTCGCCACCGTCGGCCGGGACGGCCCCGAGACCGTCGAGGCGCGGGCCGTGATCCTGGCCACCGGCGCCCGCGAACGCCCGCGCGCCGCACGCCTGGTGCCGGGGACCCGGCCGGCCGGCGTCTACACCACCGGTGAACTTCAGCAGGCCGTGCACCTGTACGGGCAGCGGATCGGGACGCGGGCGGTGATCGTCGGCGCGGAAGGCGTCTCGTACTCGGCAGTCGACACCGTACGGGCCGCCGGAGCCGACGTCGTCGCCATGGTCACGGAGTCGGACCGGGCGCGGACCACCCGACTCCGGGCCCAGGACGCCCGCCTTCGCCGACGCGTCCCCCTGCTCACCGGGACCGCAGTCGTCGAACTCCTCGGCCACGGACGGCTGTCCGGCGTCCGCGTCCGGCACCGGGACGGCCGTACGGCTGTCCTGGCGTGCGACACCGTCGTGTTCACCGGCGACTTCGTGCCCGAGGACGAGCTGGCGCGCAGAGGAGGGCTGACCCTGGCCTCCGTGACCTCGCGGCCCGGAGTCTTCGCCGCCGGCGGTCTGCTGCACCCGGGGGAGAGCGCGGCCGAGGCCGCCCGTGCCGGTGCGCGGGTGGCCGTCACCGTTCAGGGGTTCTTGAACGACCCGTGCCGCCCCGCCCCGGAGGCGAACCTGGCGGCGCCCTCCAGACTCTCCGCCAACACACCCATGCCGTAGCCGAGTTCACCGCGCAGGGCCGCCGTCTCGTCCGACCCCTCCTGGTCCAGCACCGACGCCCGGTCAGCGCGCAGACAGGCCTGCGGGAACTCCGCAACGGCGGCGGCCAGTTCCTCGGCCGCGGCACGGGAGGTCCCGGTGGGGACGACGCGGTTGGCGAGGCCCATCTCGTACGCCTCCGGAGCGGCCACCGGCCGGCCCGTCAGGATCATGTCCAGTGCGCGGCTCGTGCCGATCAGCCGGGGGAGCCGTACCGTACCGCCGTCGATCAGAGGGACGCCCCAGCGTCGGCAGAACACCCCGAACACCGCGTCCTCCTCGGCGACCCGCAGATCGCACCAGAGCGCCAGCTCCAGCCCACCGGCCACGGCGTGCCCGGCGACCGCCGCGATCACCGGCTTGGACAGCCGCATCCGGGTCGGCCCCATCGGGCCGTCGCCCTCCTCGGTGACCTGGTTGCCGCGTCCGGTGCCGAGCGCCTTGAGGTCGGCACCCGCACAGAACGTGCCGCCCTCGCCCCACAGCACCGCCACCCGCGCCTCGGCATCGGACTCGAACTCCCGGAATGCGGCGGCGAGTGCGGCGGCCGTCGGGCCGTCGACCGCGTTGCGTGCATCGGGGCGGGACAGGACGACGGTGGTGACGGGGCCGTTGCGTTCGCTCCGGACGGCGGGCATCGCGGGCTCCTTCGGGTCGGGCGGCCTTCAGTCAGATGACCTTCATTCGTACCAGGGCCCCGAGCGTCAACGCCCCAGGAACCAGCGGAAGCCACACGGTGATGATCCGGTACGCCAGCACCACGGCCGTCGCGATGGCCGCCGGACCGCCCGCCGCCACCAGCGCCACGACCAGCGCCGCCTCCACCGAGCCGATCCCGCCGGGCGTCGGCACCAGCGCGACGGCGACCGTCGCCGCGAGATACGCCACCGCGATGTGCAGCGGCGCCACCGGCAGCGCCAACGCCTGCCCCACCGCGGCCAGTCCGGCCGCCTGCAGCGCGGGGAAGGCGAGCGAACCGCCCCACAGGGCACATGCCCGGGCGGGCCGGGTGTGCACCTCGCGTGCCTCGCAGAGCGCCGTGCGCAGGAACGAGGTCACGGTCGTACGCACCCGCCGTACGAACACGAGCACGCCCGCCGCCACGAGCAGCACCAGACCCAGGGCGGGCAGCAGCGCGCCGAGCGCGCCCTCGGGAAGGAGGGCGCCCAGGCTCAGCGCGTCGGGGAAGGCGATCAGCAGCGCGGCCAGCAGGGTCAGCCGGCCGATCGACTCCGCCAGCAGATACAGGGCGAGGGCGGCCGAGGAACGGGCCAGGGGTAGCCCGCACACCGTCATGAACCGGAGGTTGACCGCGCTCGCGCCCAGGCCGGTGGGAAGCAGGTGATTGGCCGCGCCGGCCGCGAACTGGGTGGCCAGCAGCCGCCGTTTGGGCAGCCCCTCCACGACCGCGCCCTGACGGGTGCAGGCGGCGGCGACCCAGGTCAGACAGGTCGCGCAGACCGCGACCAGCAGCCAGGGCCACTCGGCCGACTCCAGATGGCCGAAGCCCTCGGACAGGACCGAGCGGTGCTGCACGGCGACGACCGCGACGAGCAGAAGCGGAAGCAGGCACAGGATCTGACGGATCCTGCGGGCGGGGACGCGACGGGGGCTCACGTCCTCAGAGGTTCTCCGTGCCGTGCCAACTGCGGGTTGCGGAAGGGCGGCCGGGGGATTGCGTACGGTCATCGGATCCTTCGAGCGGGGAGAGGTCCTGGGGATGGACATCCTGGGGACGGACGTCCAGGGGGTGTTGACCTCAACAACGCTTGAGGTCGTACGTTCGCTCCCATGAGCATGGAAACCACAGCCTGGACACAGCTGCAGAGCGTGATGCACGCCGAGCAGGAGACGCGGCCCTTCGCCCGCGCGACGCTGCGCCGCATCGGCGCGTTCGCCCGACCGCACCGCACCCGCATCGCGCAGTTCGTGGCGCTGGGGGTGGCGACCGCGCTGCTCGCCGTCGCGACCCCGGTGCTCGCCGGACACGTCGTGGACGCGATCGTGACGGGCGACGACGAGGGCACCGTCGTACGACTCGCCCTGCTCATCGCGCTCATCGCGGTCGCCGAGGCGGCGCTGGGCATCCTCGGCCGACGGCTGTCGTCGACGCTCGGAGAGGGGCTCATCCTCGATCTGCGGACGGCTGTCTTCGATCATGTGCAGCGCATGCCGGTCGCGTTCTTCACACGGACACGTACGGGAGCGCTGGTCTCCCGACTCAACAACGACGTCATCGGTGCGCAGAGAGCGTTCAGCAACACACTCTCCGGAGTCGTCAGCAACCTGGTCACCCTGCTGCTCACCCTCGCCGTCATGCTCACCCTGTCCTGGCAGATCACCCTGCTCGCGCTGGTCCTGCTGCCGGTCTTCGTGATCCCGGCCCGCCGGATGGGGCGCCGGATGGCCCGTATGCAGCGGGAGGCGGCCGCGCTGAACGCGGCGATGGGCACCCGTATGACCGAGCGCTTCTCGGCGCCCGGCGCCACGCTGATCAAGCTGTTCGGCCGCCCCGAGCAGGAGTCCGAGGAGTTCGCGGCCCGCGCCCGCAGGGTCGCCGACATCGGTGTCCGCACGGCCACCGCGCAGTCGGTGTTCATCACCGCCCTCACCCTGGTCTCCGCCCTGGCGCTGGCCCTCGTCTACGGCCTCGGCGGCTGGTTCGCCCTGCGCGGCACCCTGGAGCCGGGCGCCGTCGTCTCCCTCGCCCTGCTGCTGACCCGGCTGTACGCCCCGCTCACCTCCCTGGCCGGAGCCCGCGTCGAGGTGATGAGCGCCCTGGTCAGCTTCGAGCGGGTCTTCGAGGTGCTCGACCTGAAGCCGCTGATCGAGGAGAAGCCGGACGCTCTCGACGCCCCCGAGGGGCCGGTCGCGGTCGAGTTCGACGACGTCCGCTTCGGCTACCCGTCCGCCGACAAGGTCTCCCTGGCCTCCCTGGAGGAGGTCGCCTCCCTGGACACCCGCGGCGGCGACGAGGTCCTCAAGGGCATCTCCTTCCGTGCCGAACCGGGCCAGACGATCGCACTCGTCGGTTCCTCCGGCGCGGGTAAGTCGACGATCGCCGGACTGCTCCCGCGGCTGTACGACGTCGATGAGGGCGCCGTGCGGATCGGTGGCACCGATGTCCGCGACCTGACCGCGGGCTCGCTGCGCGCCACCCTCGGCATGGTCACCCAGGACGGCCACCTCTTCCACGACACGGTCCGCGCCAACCTGCTGCTGGCCCGCCCGGAGGCCACCGAGGACGAACTCCGCGACGCCCTGCGCCGCTCCCGTCTGGAGGCTCTCGTGGACTCCCTCCCCGACGGCCTCGACACAGTGGTCGGCGAGCGCGGCTACCGCCTCTCCGGCGGCGAGCGCCAGCGCATGACCATCGCCCGGCTGCTGCTGGCCCGCCAGCGCGTCGTCATCCTCGACGAGGCCACCGCCCACCTGGACAACACCTCGGAGGCGGCGGTCCAGGAGGCGCTGACCGAGGCTCTGGAAGGACGGACCGCGATCGTCATCGCCCACCGGCTGTCCACGGTCCGGGCGGCCGACCAGATCCTGGTGGTCGAGGGCGGGCGGATCGTCGAACGGGGCACGCACGAGGAGCTGTTGGCGGCCGGCCGACGGTACGCCGAGCTGTACCGGACGCAGTTCGAGGAGCGGCCGGGCGACGTCACGGAGATCGAGACGGCCGCATAGATCAGTCGCACGCGGCACGTCAACCCCGCAGATTCACACAAAGACCGACAACATCATTGCCTCGCTCGGGCCCGGCGACCTAGTGTGCGTTCGGTTTCCCAACAGCACCGAACAGGATCTGACGCTCACTCAAGCAGTGCCCCCACACTGTCGTCCCGAGGAAGGCCACGGTCATGTCGCACTTTCCCGTGTCGCCCGTCAGCCGCCGCCGTCTGCTGGAGGGCGGTGCCGCTGTCCTCGGCGCGCTCGCCCTGCCCGGATCGGTCACCGCGGCACGAGCCGCCGACGCGGCGGCCACTCCCGAGTGGAACGGCAACATCGCCGTCTTCCGGCTGGGTTCCGAGCCGGCGCACACCACCCTCATGCCGTACGCGGACGTGAGACAGGCCCTGGCCGCGGACCGCACCCGCTCCCCGTACCGGATGAGCCTCGACGGCAAGTGGAAGTTCGCGTACGCCGACCGCCCCGACGACCGCGACGAGGACTTCCACCGCACGGACGTCGACGACAGCGACTGGGACACCATCCCCGTCCCCTCCGCCTGGCAACTGCACGGCTACGACCGCCCGATCTACATCAACATCACCTACCCCTGGTGGGGCCCCAACGGCCTGGGCGAGGAGGCGCGGCCGCCGGCCGCACCGACCCGCCACAACCCCGTGGGCCAGTACCGCCGCACCTTCACGGTCCCGCGCGACTGGAAGGGCCGGCGGACCTTCCTCCACTTCGAGGGGGTCAAGTCCGCCCACTACGTCTGGATCAACGGGGAGTTGGTCGGCTACCACGAGGACTCCTACGACCCCGCCGAGTACGACATCACCCCGCACCTGAAGCCGGGCACCAACCAGATCGCGGTCGAGGTCTACCGCTACTCCGACGGAGACTGGCTCGAGGACCAGGACATGATCCGGCTGAGCGGCATCTTCCGCTCGGTCCACCTGTACTCCACGCCCGCCGTGCACCTGCGCGACTTCAGGCTGGACACCCCGCTGAGCGACGACTACCGGTCCGCGGAACTGTCGGTCACCGCGAGCGTGCGGGACTACGGCGGCCAGGGCGGCGGCCGGTACTCCGTCGAGACCCAGCTGTACGACCCGAGCGGGCACCCGGTCTGGCCCAGACCGCTGCAGCAGGCCGTCGCACTCGACTCCGGCAAGGAGGAGACCGTACAGGCCACGAAGGCCGTGCCCCGGCCGCGCCTGTGGTCGGCCGAACACCCCGACCTGTACACCGCCGTGCTCCGCCTGCGCGACCCGGCGGGCAAGGTGATCGAGACCCTCTCCCACCGTGTCGGCCTGCGCGAGTTCGCGCTCAAGGACGGCCTGATGCGCATCAACGGCAAACCGGTCTCCTTCCGAGGCACCAACCGCCACGAGATGCACCCGGTGCGCGGCTCGGCCCTCACCCGCGCGGACATGGTCGAGGACATCGAGATCATCAAGCGGCTGAACATCAACAGCGTCCGCACCTCGCACTACCCCAACAACCCGCAGTGGCTCGAACTCGCCGACGAGTACGGTCTGTACCTCGTCGACGAGACCAACCTCGAGACCCACGGCATCCGCGGCGAGTACCCCGGCAACCACGCCGACTGGACCGAGGCCTGCGTGGACCGCGCCCGCAACATGGTCCACCGCGACAAGAACCACGCCTCGGTGGTCATCTGGTCGCTCGGCAACGAGGCCGGCGGCGGCAGCACCTTCAACGCCATGTACGACTGGATCAAGTCGTACGACACCACCCGGGTCATCCAGTACGAGGGCGACGACCGCCCGGGTATGAGCGACATCCGCTCCGAGATGTACGACAGTCCCTCCCGCGTCGAGGCGCGTGCGAAGGACACCAACGACACCCGGCCGTACGTGATGATCGAGTACTCGCACGGCATGGGGAACTCCAACGGCAACTTCAAGAAGTACTGGGACATCGTCCGCCGCTACGACGTCCTCCAGGGCGGCTGGATCTGGGACTTCGCCGACCAGGCACTGGAATGGCCCACTCCGACGCGCAAGCAGTTCACAGAGTCCGGTCCCTCCTCCCTGCGCGGCGAGATCCAAGCCCCCGCCGGCACCTTCACCCGCGCCGAGGGCGTCTCCGGCGGCACCGTCTTCGCCCGCGACCCGAGCCTCGACCTCACCGGCTCCCTCACCCTGGAAGCCTGGGTCACCCCGCATGTGACCGGCTACCACCAGCCGATCCTGGCCAAGGGCGACACCCAGTACGCCCTCAAGCAGACGGACAGGAACCTGGAGTTCTTCATCTACGGCGGCGGTCAGTGGGTCAGCGTGAGCTGGGCGCTGCCGGCCGACTGGACCGGCCGCGAACACCACCTCGCGGGCGTCTTCGACGCGGACGCGGGCACCCTGACCCTCCACGTCGACGGCGCGATACGGGCCACCCGCACCACCACCCGGCGCCCCTCGAACAACACGGCGTCCCTGGCTCTGGCCACCGACGTCGACAACCCCACCCGGGAGTTCAGCGGCACCGTCCGACGGGCCCGTGTGTACGCCCGCGCGCTGAGCGCCGCCGACATCGCCTCCGCCGGCCGGGGACCCGGTGACGACGGCGTACGGTTCTGGTTCGACGCCGCCACCGTCGACCTCACCGAGAAGCGGCCCCGGGACAGGACGTTCCACGCCTACGGCGGCGACTGGGCCGACAACCCCAACGACGGGGCCTTCTCCGGCGACGGCATCGTCACCGCCGACCGCGGACCCACCGGCAAGTCCGCCGAGGTCAAGCAGATCTACCAGGCCATCAACGCGGCCTGGGCGTCCGGCGGTTCGGGGGCGGTGACCCTCACCAACGAGTACCTCTTCACCAACCTCCGCGAGTTCGACGGACGATGGGAGCTCGTCGCCGACGGAAAGGCGGTCCGGCGCGGCAGGCTGAGCCGGGCCCAGCTGGACCTCGCACCGCTGTCGAGCAAGGACATCACCGTGCCCTTCGAGGTGCCGGACGACCCGGCCCCGGGCGCGGAGTACTTCCTGCGGCTGTCCTTCACCACCACGGAGACCACGAAGTGGGCCAAGGCCGGCTTCGAGGTGGCCCGGCAGCAACTCGCCGTCGACTCCGACAGCCCCGCCGTGACACCGCTGCCGCCGGCCCGCGTCCCGGCGCTCAGCCACAAGGACACCGACGGGGCGGTCACCGTCACGGGCAAGGGCTTCTCCGTCACCGTCGACAAGACGACAGGCGTCATCACCTCGTACCGGACCGGGCGCGCCGAGCTGATCTCCTCCGGCCCCGCACCCAACTTCTGGCGGGCCCCCACCGACAACGACCACGGCAACGGCCAGCACACCCGCAACCAGACCTGGCGCGACGCCGGCACCGACCGCAAGGTCACGGACGTCGTCGTCAGCACCCTGGACGACAAGGCCGTCGTGATCGAGGTCGCCGGCACCCTGCCCACCACCACCGAGTCGACGTACACCACCACGTACACGGTCTTCGGGAACGGCGAGATCAAGGTCGACAACACCCTGCACCCGGGCGCCTCCTCGCTGCCGTACATCCCGGAGGTGGGAACCCTGCTGTTCCTGCCCGCCCGTCTGGAGAAGCTGCGCTACTACGGCCGTGGGCCCGAAGAGAACCACTGGGACCGCAACAACGCCACCGACGTCGGCCTGTACTCGGGCACCGTCACCGGCCAGCGGACCTCCTATCTGCGCCCCCAGGAGAGCGGCAACAGGACCGACGTCCGCTGGATCGCCCTCACCGGCGGCGACGGCCCCGGGCTGCTCGTCACCGGCGAACCGCTCCTGGAGGTCAACGCCTCCCACTTCACCCCGGAGGACCTCTCGGTCGGCGCCCGCCACGACTACCAGCTCACCCCGCGCAAGGAGGTCGTCCTGCGTCTGAGCCACCACCAGATGGGCGTCGGCGGCGACAACAGCTGGGGCGCGCACACCCACGACGAGTACAAGCTGTTCGCCGACCGCGACTACGCCTACACCTACCGGCTGCGGCCGCTGACGGACGTGGACGAGGCGATGGCGGCGTCACGGAGGCCCACCGGCCTGGAGTGAGGCGGCCCGGCGGAACATCACGGTGGCGGGGGTCCCGGTGCGTGGCCGGGACCCGGCGCCCCGCACCGCGCCCGGCATGACAAGCTGTGCTTCCCCACCCCGAACCCAGGAGGTCACCATGACCGCAGAGCCCGCATCCCCGGAAGGTTCGGAGCCGGCTGCCGCCGAGACGTCCCCTCTGACGCCGGACGAGGACGGCAACTACGACCTCAAGCGCAAGTTCCGCGAAGCCCTGGACCGCAAGCGCGGTGTCCAGGCGGACGCCGCCGACGTCGCCGCCAACCCCGACGCGTCGAAGGTGCGTGCGGCCCACGGCCCGGCTTCGAGTCAGCGCTCGTTCCGGCGCAAGAGCGGCGGCTGAGCCGATCGGCCGACGTAGCTGACGGCCCGGTGCGACGCCGGCGCGCCCGGCCGTGCCGGCCGGCGTCACCACCGGAGCCGTCCGCATCACTGATCACTCCGGGCGGAGGACCGCGGCGAATGACGGGCACGGAAGCGAGTCGCCAGGTCATCGACCTGGTGCGTGCCAACCAGGACAGTGCGTCCCACGGTCGGGGCTGCGCTCCGAGACCATCGCCCGGGCCGAGCGCGAGATGGGTCTCACGTTCCCGCCGTCGTACCGGCTCCTGATCGAGGAGTTCGGCACGTGGGACGTACCGCCCACACAGTTCCTCGGCGTCTACCGGACCGAAGCCGCCGGAGACGTGCTGCCGGGATCCGTGACCGAGACCCTCGACGCCAGGGCCGAGGTCGACATGCCGCGGGAACTGATGGTGGTCCTGCTCGACCACGTGTGGTTGTTGGCCGTACTCGACACGTCCCGGCCCGACGAGGACGGCGAGTGTCCCGTCTTCGGATGGAACCCGGGAGTCGTCGACGGCGGCCTCATGGAGAAGGTCGCGGACAGCTTCGGGGAGTATGCGAAGGGTTGTACGCTTCCGCCACCGCCCTTGACCTGCACAGCAGGCAGGGAGCAGACCGAACGGGAGCTTCTTCATGTTTCGTACCATGTTCAAGTCCAAGATCCACCGCGCCACCGTCACCCAGGCCGACCTGCACTACGTGGGATCGGTGACCATCGACGCGGACCTCCTCGACGCCGCCGACCTGCTGCCCGGCGAGCTCGTGCACATCGTCGACATCACCAACGGCGCCCGCCTGGAGACGTACGTCATCGAGGGCGAGCGCGGCTCCGGAGTGATCGGTATCAACGGGGCCGCCGCGCATCTGGTCCACCCCGACGACCTGGTGATCATCATCAGTTACGCTCAAGTGACCGATGCCGAGGCGCGGGTGCTGGAACCGAGGGTCGTGCACGTGGACCGCGACAACCGGATCGTGGCCCTGGGCGCGGATCCGTCGGAGCCGGTGCCGGGCTCGGACCAGGAGCGCGGCCCGCAGTCGGTACCGGCCTGATCCCCGTACGGCTTTCGACCAGGAGCGTGCCCATGAGCGACATCGAGATCCGCGACGACCGCCCGGCCGGCCGCCTGGAGGCCCTCGGCGACGGTGAAGTCGTGGGCCGCATCGAGTACTTCGTCCTCGAATCGCCCGAGCGCGCCCTGGTCCCCGTCCACACGATCGTGGAACCGGCCCACGAGGGAAAGGGCATCGCGGGCTCCCTGGCCCGCGAGCTCTACGCCACCGCCGAGCGCGAGGGCATCGTGGTGGCCCCGCTCTGCCCCTACGTCGTCAAGTGGGCCGAACGCCACCCCGAGGAGGCCCCGCCCGCCGGCCCCGAGCTGCTCCGCGCGGCGAAGGGCTGGCTGGCCGCCCACCCCGGGCGCTTCTGAAGCGGTCCATCCGGGTGACTGGGGCGGCGGACGCCGGGTACGCGGGGGAGTAGTCCAGAGCCGACGTCACCACTGGCTGGAGGACACGATGACCAACCCGTTCCCGGACCCCGTCCACCCGGGCCCGACGCCGGGCCCCTACCCGGACCCCCCGCCGCAGCCGACCCCTCCGACACCGGGCCCGACCCCGACTCCCGACCCCGCACCGTCCCCGGTCCCCCCGGAGCCGGTACCGAACCCGGAGCCAGGCCCTCCGCTCAGCTGAGTGAAACGAGGCTGAGGGGCGCGGGGAACTGCGCGATCAACCCACCGGTTCCCCGCGCCCGCCCTCGTACCGAAGCACTTCGTCCGCCAGGCGCTACGCGGACACCTCGGACCGGTCCCCACCCCACAGCGTGTGGAACGACCCCTCCTGGTCCACCCTCCGGTACGTGTGGGCTCCGAAGAAGTCCCGCTGCCCCTGCGTCAGCGCCGCGGGCAACCGCTCGGAACGCAGCCCGTCGTAGTACGCCAGCGCCGCCGAGAACCCCGGCGTGGGCACCCCCTGCCGGGTCGCCGCGACGATCACCTCACGCCAGTCGTCCTGCGCGTCGGCGATCTCCCGGGCGAACGTCTCGTCGGACAGCAGACTCGGCAGATCGGCCCGCGTGTCGTACGCGGCCCGGATCCGGTCCAGGAACGCGGCGCGGATGATGCATCCACCACGCCAGATGGCCGACACCGCACCGAGGTCGATGTCCCACTCGTACTCCTCACGAGCGGCCGCGATCTCGTGGAAGCCCTGCGTGTACGACACGATCTTCGAGGCGTACAGCGCCTGCTCGACCCGGTCGGCGAACGCGCCGGCCTCCGCCTCGCCCAGCGCGGTCGCCTGGGGCCCCGCCAGCCCCCGCGAGGCCTCCCGCAGCTCGGCGTGCCCGGACAGCGAGCGAGCGAAGACCGCCTCGGCGATGCCGGAGACCGGGACGCCGAGGTCGAGGGCGATCTGTACCGTCCACCGCCCCGTGCCCTTCTGCTCCGCCTGGTCCACGACCACGTCCACGAAGGGCTTGCCGGTCGCAGCGTCCACGTGGGACAGCACCTCGGCGGTGATCTCGATCAGGTAGGAGTCCAGCCGGCCCGTGTTCCAGGTCCGGAAGATGTCCGCGATCTGCGCGGGCGAGTACCCGGCGACATCGCGGAGCAGCTGGTACGCCTCGCCGATCAGCTGCATGTCGGCGTACTCGATGCCGTTGTGCACCATCTTCACGAAGTGCCCCGCGCCGTCCGGACCGACGTGCGTCACACAGGGCGCACCGTCGACCGCCTTGGCGGAGATCTTCTCCAGCATGGGTCCGAGCGAGTCGTACGACTCCCTCGGGCCGCCCGGCATGATGCTCGGCCCGTTGAGCGCACCTTCCTCGCCGCCGGAGACGCCCATGCCGACGAAGTGGATGCCCTGCTCGCGCAGTGCCTTCTCACGGCGGCGGGTGTCCGCGAAGTGCGCGTTGCCACCGTCGATGATCATGTCGCCGGGCTCCAGGAGCGGTGCGAACTCGTCGATCACCGCGTCCGTCGGATCGCCCGCCTTGACCATGATGACCAGCCGCCGCGGCCGCTCCAGTGCCGCCACGAACTCCTTGGCGGTGTCCGCCGCGATGAAGTCGCCCTCGTTCCCGAACTCCTCGACCAGGGCGTGCGTACGCGCCGCGGTCCGGTTGTGCAACGCGACCGTGTAGCCGTTGCGTGCGAAGTTCCGGGCGAGATTGCGGCCCATGACCGCGAGTCCCGTGACGCCGATCTGGGCTGTATTGCTCATTCGGTTGGCTCCTAAAGGATCCGGTATCGGTGGTGCCGGTCGTGCACGTCAGTATCGCCCCACCGACCATCCTGACTTGCCGCTACGCCGAGCGCATGTCCGGGGTGCTCGGCGTGACGTACGCAGATACGGACGAGGGCCCCATCCGCCTCAGCCGTGGTGAAAGTGCGGCGCGTTCCTGGTCGTTCGCGGTGCAGGGCGGCCGATTGCCGTCTTGTCATGGCCTGTTCGGGGCGCTTACTTTTGGCCCTCCTGACGAATGTCGAGGGGGAGCTCCATGGCCGTACGCGGCCGGCACCGCCGGTATCAGCCGAACAGGATCAACCGCGCATCGCTCACGGTCACGGCGGGCGGTGCCGGAATGGCGATGCCGCTCATCGGTGCCGGTACGGCCCAGGCGGCCGACGTGGACACCTGGAACAAGGTCGCCGCGTGCGAGTCGACCAACAACTGGAGCATCAACACCGGCAACGGGTACTACGGCGGGCTGCAGTTCGCCCAGTCCACCTGGGAGGCGTTCGGCGGTACGCGGTACGCGCCGCGGGCCGATCTCGCCACCAAGGACGAGCAGATCGCCGTGGCGGAGAAGGTGCTGGACGGGCAGGGGCCGGGAGCCTGGCCGGTGTGCTCGGTCGAGGCCGGGCTCACCCGCGGGGGCGACACCCCGGACATCCACCCCGCGGGGTCCACCAAGAGCTCCGTCCAGGACGTACAGCCGCAGACCACGCCCCAGTCCCGGGCCGGGACGGCCGAGATGTACACCGTGGTCCACGGCGACAGCCTCTCCGGCATCGCCGACCGGGAGGACGTCAAGGGCGGCTGGCAGCGGCTCTACGCCGCGAACCGGAAGACCATCGGGGCCGATCCCGATCTCATCCTGCCGGGGCAGCGGCTCAGTCTGCGCGGCAAGGCGGTGACGACGACCACCGGGACGTCCTCCAAGTCGACGTCGGAGAAGTCCGCTTCGGACACGGAGGAGGCGAGGGAGACGAGTCGTTCCCTCGTGGCCCCGGTCGACGCCCCCACGGGAACGCCGTACCACAAGGCGGGTTCGTCCTGGTCGAAGGGCTATCACACCGGCGTCGACTTCGCCGTGCCCACCGGCACCTCCGTGAAGGCGGTCGCGGCGGGGCGGGTGGTCAGTTCCGGGTGGGCCGGCTCGTTCGGCTACCAGGTGGTGATCCGGCACGGGGACGGCAGGTACACCCAGTACGCGCATCTGTCGGCGATCTCCGTGAAGAGCGGACAGGGCGTCGGCGCCGGCCAGCGGATCGGCCGCTCCGGGTCCACGGGCAACAGCACGGGCCCGCATCTGCACTTCGAAGTGCGGTCGGGTCCCGGCTTCGGCACCGACATCGATCCGGTCGCGTATCTGCGGACGGGCGGTGTCAGGCTCTGAGCTCTGTCGGGGACATGGTCGCGTGCGCATCGCGTGCGGTCAGGATTTGACCCGCATGCGATGGCGGTCGGGGACCCGCATCGGGACGTACGACGCGCCGTAGAGCGGGCCGTAGAGGAAGACCGGTGAGTCGTCGGGGTCCTGCGGGGCGACGTCCTGGACCGACTCCGGCGCCGGGACCAGGACCTCCTCCCGGACCGCCGACTGCTCGGGGAGGCCGGCGAGCAGTTCCTCGGCGGTGACGGACTCGGCCAGGCCGGCCAGCAGCTGCTGGGCGGAGGCGGGCTCCGGCACGTTCACCCTGGCGGTCGGCACGCTCACCCTCGCGGCGGGCTCGGGCAGCGCCGCGGCCGGCTCGGGCTGCGGCTGCGTCTCGGTGCGTGCGAGCCGCTCGGTCGTCAGCAGGATCAGACCGCCCGCCGCCACCACGGCGCAGCCCAGGGCGAGCACGGTGCCCGTGGTGCCGTAGCGGAAGGTCTCGCCGAACATCGTGATGCCGACCGCGGCCGCGGCCACCGGGTTCACGACCGTGAGGGTGGCCAGCGGGGCCGCGAGACCCGCACCGCGATAAGAGGCCTGGGAGAGCAGCACACCGGCCGTGGCCAGGACGCCGATCACGGCCAGGGAGGGAACGTCCGCCGTCGACACACCGCCGGTCCAGTCGACCGCGACGGTCTTGGTGAACACCGAGGACATGCCGAACGCGATGCCGGACCCGGTGGCGAGCAGGATGCTGCGCACCGCCGGGTGCCGGTGGGCCGCCCGGCCCGCGATCATCAGCGCGACGACGGCGAGGCCGGTGGCCGTGGCGACGGCCACCCGCTGCGTCGTGTCCAGCGACTGTGCGTCGGACGTGCCGACCAGGGAGAGCAGACCGGCCAGACCCACGGTCGACATGATCGCGCCGCGCCAGGCCGTCGCTCCGGCCCTGCGGCGCACGAACAGTGCCGCCATCGGCAGGGCGAACACGATGGTCAGGGCGCCCAGCGGCTGCACCAGGCTCAGCGGGCCGTACGCCAGCGCCACCACGTGCAGCAGTCCGCCGAGGCCGTTCAGCGCGACCGCCGCCCACCAGCTCGCCCGCCGCAGGGGCGCGAACTGCTGCTCGGGGGAGGACACCGCGACCTGCTCCTGGACGATCGCCCCACCGGCGTACGCGACGGCGGAAACGAGCGACAGGACCACGGACAACGCGAGGGCGCTCATGAGCTGCTCCTCTGCGTGAGGCAGGGGCGACGGCCCCGGCGCGGCGAACGGTCGGCTTCCATGTGCAACACGATGCCGCGAAAAGCCATTCCCGTCGTCGTACCTGAGCAGGCAATGGGTCCTACTGCCGATGGAGTACTACGGAGGGTGGGTCCTCCCCAAGGTGGGTGACACCACGCAGAGCCCTCCTGGGGACACCCCCTAGGGGCCTTGGTACTACTGCTCCTCGTGGACCTCGACGCCGATCTCGCCGCGCTCCGCCCGCTCGGCGGCTTCTTTCTCCTACGCACGGGCGCAGCGCCGCGTTCAACACTGCCGACGCTCGCCCAGGCGTACGAAGACGAAAAGTATGATGTTTATGGAAATTCCATGACTTTCCGTATTCGGAAGGTCGCCGGCCTGCTGGGCGCCCCCGAGTTGCGCATCGCCGCCTCGATCGCCCACCAGGGACTCGCGTCCCGGCTGTGGTCGGCGGCGCTCGGCTGTGCCGTCCTGTACGGCCGCATCCCCGACCTGGACGCCCGGCTCGTGCGCTGGGACGCCGACGGCAGCGCCCCCGACGACCTGTGGCTCACCGAGGTCCGCCCGCTGCCCGGGGACGCCGCGAGCCTCGCGGAGGCCGTACTGGAGGGCCACCTCGCACCGCTGGGGGAGGCGCTGCACACCCGGTACCGGGTCGCGGCCGGACTGCTGCGCGGCAATGCGGCCTCCGCGCTGGCCGGGGCCGCCCGGCAGCTGGCGGGATGGGCGCGGGCGAACGACCGCCCCGAGGCCGCCGCCCGCACCCGCGCCCTGGTCACCGGACTCCTCGCCCACCCCGGTCTCGCCGGCACGCTCGACGCGGGCACCCTGCGGCGCCGCAGCTGCTGCCTCTACTACCGCGTGCCCGGCGGGGGTGTCTGCGGCGACTGTTGCTTCACACGGCCCCCGCGGTCTTCCCCGGGCGCCGCATCTGGGTGACCATGAGGAACAACCAGCCGCTGAGAACAGGGGGTTCCGGGTGCGAGTGGGACTGCTGACCCGGGAGTACCCGCCGGACGTGTACGGCGGCGCGGGCGTCCATGTCGAGTTCCTCGCCCGGGAGTTGAGCTCCCTGATCGACCTCGACGTGCACTGCTGGGGCGAGGGCCGCGCCGAGGGCGTCGTGCGCCATCGCTCCTGGCCCGTGCTGGACACCGCCAACGACGCGCTGCGCACCTTCTCCGTGGACCTTGCGATGACCGCGGGCCTCGCAGGCCGCGAACTCGTGCACTCGCACACCTGGTACGCCAACCTGGCCGGCCACCTCGGCAAGCTGCTGTACGGCATCCCGCACGTGATGACCGCGCACTCGCTGGAGCCGCTGCGCCCCTGGAAGGCCGAGCAACTCGGCGGCGGGTACGCCCTGTCGAGCTGGGCCGAGCGCACCGCGATCGAGGCCGCCGACGCGGTGATCGCCGTGTCGGGAGCCATGCGCGAGGACATTCTCGCCTGCTATCCGGCCCTGGACCCGGCCCGGGTGCACGTCGTGCACAACGGCATCGACACCGCGCTCTACCGGCCCGACCACGGCACCGAGGCCCTCACCCGCATCGGCGTCGACCCGGACAGGCCCTTCGTGCTCTTCGTCGGCCGCATCACCCGGCAGAAGGGCGTGCCCCATCTGCTGCGCGCGGTACGGGACATCGACCCGGCCGCACAGGTCGTGCTGTGCGCCGGAGCGCCCGACACCCCGGAGATCGACCGAGAGTTCCGCGAGCTGTTCCAGGAGCTGAGCAGCGTCCGCGAGGGCGTCCACTGGATCCCGCAGATGCTGCCGCGTCCGGATGTGATCCAACTCCTCACACACGCCGCCGTGTTCGTCTGCCCTTCGGTGTACGAACCTCTCGGCATCGTCAACCTGGAGGCCATGGCGTGCGGAACCCCCGTGGTGGCCTCGCGGATCGGTGGCATCCCGGAGGTCGTCGACGACGGCAAGACCGGCGTGCTCGTCCCGGTGGACGACGATTTCGAGCCCGCGCTGGCACGTGCGCTGGACTCGGTCCTCGGTGATCCGGAGGGGGCCCGGCGGATGGGCGAGGCCGGACGGGAGCGCGCCGTGGGCGAGTTCGGCTGGGACGCGGTGGCGCGGCGGACGGTGCGGCTCTATGAGGAGATCCTCAAACAGGCGTACTAGACACCGGTCCAGGGCAGGCATGGATCAACCAGGGTGAGGGGAGCGGCCATGCGGCGTGGCGGACCTTCGGTGCTCGGAATCGTATTGGCGGGTGGAGAAGGCAAACGCCTGATGCCCCTGACCGCGGACCGCGCGAAACCAGCGGTCACTTTCGGAGGAACGTATCGCCTGGTCGATTTCGTCCTCTCCAACCTCGTGAACGGCGACATCCTGCGCATCTGCGTCCTGACGCAGTACAAGTCGCACTCGCTGGACCGGCACATCACCACCACCTGGCGGATGTCGAGCCTGCTCGGCAACTACGTCACCCCGGTCCCGGCCCAGCAGCGGCTCGGCCCGCGCTGGTACCTGGGCAGCGCCGACGCCATCCTGCAGTCGCTGAACCTCGTGCACGACGAGGAGCCCGAGTACGTCGTGGTGTTCGGCGCCGACCACGTGTACCGGATGGACCCGCGGCAGATGCTCACCCAGCACATCGAGAGCGGGGCGGGGGTGACGGTGGCCGGCATCCGGGTGCCGCGCTCGGAGTCCTCGCAGTTCGGTGTGATCACGCCGGGGTCGGACGGGCTGACCGTGGAGCGGTTCCTGGAGAAGCCCGCCGACCCGCCCGGTCTCGCGGACGACCCGGAGTGCGTCTTCGCCTCGATGGGCAACTACATCTTCACCACCAAGGCGCTGATAGAGGCGCTGCAGCGGGACGCCGAGGACGAGGACTCGGTGCACGACATGGGCGGCTCGATCCTGCCCCAGCTCACCGACCGGGGTGAGGCGCAGCTGTACGACTTCAGCCTCAACCACGTGCCCGGTGAGACGACCCGCGACCAGGGCTACTGGCGTGACGTCGGCACCCTGGACGCCTACTACGACGCCCATATGGACCTCATCGCCGAGCGCCCCGCGTTCAACCTCTACAACCGGCAGTGGCCCATCTACACCCACTCCGGCCAGCTCTCCCCGGCCCGGTTCAACGCGGGCGGCATGGCCAGCGAGTCGATCATCAGTGCGGGGTGCCTGATCCGCGGCCAGGTCACGCGGTCGATTCTGTCGCCGGGCGTCAGGGTGGACCCGGGGGCGGTGGTCCAGGGCTCGATCCTGCACGACAACGTCCGCATAGGCCGGGGCGCGGTGGTGCGCGGCGCCGTCCTCGACAAGAACGTCGAGGTGCCGCCGGGTGCGACGATCGGGGTGAATCCGGAGCGGGACGCGGAGCTCTACACCGTCTCCAAGGGTGGCGTGATCGCGCTCGGGAAGGGCCAGCAGGTGTCCTGAGACACAGTGAGGGGCGCCCCTGTGGCTGCTGGGGCGCCCATGGCTGGACTTAATCTGCTGTTAACTGTGCGTAGCTTGATCGTACTTGACCGTAATCACGTGCGGGCGATTGACTGCTTGCTCACCCGTCGTCGACGCGAGGCAAGCCATTGACTTCTGACCTGCTCGCCCCTCTCGACCTGGCTTTCTGGAACATCGAGTCCCCGGAACACCCCATGCACCTGGGCGCCCTCGGCGTCTTCTCGGCCCACTCGCCCGCCGCGGGCGCCCACGCGGCCGACCTGCTCGCCGCACGGGCGGCGGCGGTGCCGGGGCTGCGGATGCGGATCCGGGACGTCTGGCAGCCGCTGGCCTTCGGGGGCGCCACGCGAGAGCCCGCCCCCGACTTCGACCCCCTGGACCATGTCCGGCTGCACGCGCCCACCGCCGACTTCCAGGCCGCGGCCGGGCGGCTCATGGAGCGTCCGCTGGAGCGGGGCAGGCCGCCGTGGGAGGCCCATGTGCTCCCCGGGGAGGACGGCTTCTCCTTCGCCGTGCTCTTCAAGTTCCACCACGCCCTGGCCGACGGACTGCGCGCGCTGACCCTCGCGGCCGCCATCCTCGACCCGATGGACCTGCCGGCCCGCAAGCCGCGTCCCGAGGAGCCCGCGAAGGGCTTCTTCCCCGACGTACGCAAGCTGCCGGGGTTCATCAAGGGCACCGTCTCCGACGTGGGCCGCGCCCTCGACATCGGCGCGTCCGTCGCCCTGTCCACCGTCGGGGTGCGCTCGTCGTCCGCGCTGACCTCCGAGCCGAGCGGAACCCGCCGTACCGCAGGAGTCGTCGTCGACCTCGACGACGTGCACCGGGTGCGCAAGGCCCAGGGCGGCACCGTCAACGACGTCCTGATCGCGGTCGTCGCCGGCGCCCTGCGCCGCTGGCTGGACGAGCGCGGCGACGGCAGCGAGGGCGTCGCACCCCGCGCCCTGATCCCGGTCTCCAAGCGCCGCCCGCGCACCGCGCACCCACAGGGCAACCGGCTCTCCGGCTACCTGATACGGCTCCCGGTCGACGACCCCGACCCGCTCGCCCGCCTCGACACGGTCCGCACGGCGATGGACCGCAACAAGGACGCGGGGCCCAACCGTGGCGCGGGCGCGGTCGCCCTGCTCGCCGACCACGTCCCCGCGCTGGGGCACCGCCTCGGCGGACCGCTGGTCAGCCAGGCCGCCCGGCTCTGGTTCGACATCCTCGTCACCAGCGTCCCCCTGCCGAGCATCGGTCTGAAGCTCGGCGGCCATCAGGTCACGGAGGTCTTCCCCTTCGCGCCGCTGGCCCGCGGTCAGTCCCTCGCGGTCGCGGTCTCGACGTACCGGGGGCGGGTCCACTACGGCCTCGTCGCCGACGCCGAGGCGGTGCCGGACCTCGACGTCCTGGCCAAGGCCATCACCGAGGAGGTCGAGACGCTCATCACCGCCTGCGAGGCTTGACCGTCCCGGTTTTTGGAGGACCGGCCCGGCGCTCCGTAGAATTCCCTGTTCGAAAGCGGACGCGGTCGGAGCGCCGCACGGTGAGCCAAGGAAACGGCAGCGCGATGACGGTGACAGAGGAAGGCCCGGCGACCACGGACGAGGTCGTCCACGAGCCCGGCGACGAGGTCGTCCACGGCCCCGGCATCGACCCGGAGCGACTGGCCGTCTGCCTCGGCGTGCTCGACGAGCTGGACAAGCTGGAGGTCGACCACCCGGACGCGATCGCCGTGCGCCGGGCCACCGCCGGCGTCTACCGCACCGTCAAGCAGCGCCGTCGCCAGGAGCGCCGGGCCGCCAAGACCGCCCACGACAAGACGGTCACGGAGTCCACGGCGACCGGCTCCGCCCAGCGCATCGACGACGAGACCGAGGGCATCCTGCCGTCGTCGGTCACCGAGGCCGGGAGGATCGCGGGGATACTCCAGCGCCCGCGCTCCTGCTACACCTGCAAGACCCGGTACGTGGAAGTCGACTACTTCTACCACCAGCTCTGTCCGGACTGCGCCGCCCTGAACCGGGACAAGCGCGACGTCCGCGCCGACCTCACCGGCAAGCGCGCCCTGCTCACCGGCGGCCGCGCCAAGATCGGCATGTACATCGCGCTCAGGCTGCTGCGTGACGGCGCGCACACCACGATCACCACGCGCTTCCCCAAGGACGCCATCCGCCGCTTCAAGGCCATGGACGACTCCGCGGACTGGATCCACCGCCTGGAGGTCGTCGGCATCGACCTGCGCGACCCGGCCCAGGCCGTGGCCCTCGCCGACCAGGTCGCCGAGGCGGGCCCGCTGGACATCCTGATCAACAACGCCACGCAGACCGTACGCCGCCTGCCCTCGGCGTACGCCGCGCTGGTCGACGGCGAGAGCGCCCCGCTGCCCGCCGGTGAACTGCCCGCCCACCATGTCATCGGCGCCTTCGGCTCCGGCGCCGTGGACGGCCTCGCCGCGCTGCCGGTCGGCATCAGCGGTCTCGACGCCCAGCAGGTCGCCGACCTCGCCCTGGTCGCCGGCAACGCCAGCGTCGCCCGGCACCTGGACGGCACCGCCATCGACGCCGGCGGTCTCGTCCCGGACGTCGTCGACACCAACACCTGGGTGCAGACCATCGAGCAGATCTCCCCGGTGGAGCTCCTCGAGACCCAGCTGTGCAACTACACGGCGCCGTTCATCCTCATCAGCAAGCTCCGGCCGGCGATGGCCGCAGCGGCGAAGGAGGCGGCGAGCGGCCGTGCCTACGTCGTCAACGTCTCGGCGATGGAAGGTGTCTTCGGCCGCGGCTACAAGGGTGCGGGCCACCCGAACACCAACGCCGCCAAGGCCGCGATGAACATGGTCACCCGGACCAGCGCCCAGGAGATGTTCCAGAGCGACGGCATCCTCATGACCTCCGTCGACACCGGCTGGATCACCGACGAGCGCCCCCACTACGACAAGCTGCGCCTCGCGGAGGAGGGCTTCCACGCCCCCCTCGACCTGGTCGACGGCGCGGCCCGCGTCTACGACCCGGTCGTGCGCGGTGAGGCGGGCGAGGACCTGTACGGCGTCTTCATGAAGGACTACGCGCCAGGCAAGTGGTAGGCCCTTATTCGCTCGCGGGCCCGGGCGCCGGCGCTCTACCGTGACGGTGGAGCGCCGGTGTGCCCGGTGCGATGGTCACGCGTTCTTCTGGTTCGATCCCACGCAGGCCCGCGGGCCTGTCGCCCGGTCGGAGGGCAACCGCGTAACCGCTTTGATCTCGGGCACGCGCACTCAGCCGGCTCCCGGCACCTGCGAGCGCAGCCGCTCGTGCACCGCGTACGCCCCGGAGGAGGACGCGGCCCGCACCCGTGTCCCCCCGTCCACCAGCAGGTCCGCCCCGGTCACCCACTCCGCCGCGTCCGAGGCCAGCCACACGACGGCCCGGGCCACGTCCTCCGGCTCCCCGATCCGTCCGAGCGGCAGCCCCGCCGCGAGCTCGTCCTCGCCCGGCTCCCACACGAAACGGGCCATCTCCGTGCGGACGAGACCGGGGGAGACGGAGTTGACCCGCACCCGCGGGGCGAGCTCGCCCGCGAGCTGTCGGGTGAGGTGGAGCAGAGCCGCCTTGCTCGTTCCGTAGGCACCGATCTGCGGGCCCACGTGTTCCGCGCCTTCCGTGCAGATGTTGACGACCGCACCGCCGTGCTCCCGCATCCACGCCCGCCATGCGCCCTGCACCAGCCGCAGCGGCGCCTCCACGTTGACGAGGAAGGCCTCGCGCCAGGCCTGCGGATCGGCGTCCATGAGCGGGCCGTACGGCTGGTTGGTCGCCGCGTTGTTGACGACGACGTCGATCCGGCCGAACGTGCCCAGGGCGAGCCGGACGACCTCGTCCAGATGTGCCGGATCCGCCACACTCCCCGCCACGCCGACGCCGTCCAGCTCGGCGGCGACCCGCCGCACCTCCGCCGCGTCGCGCGCGGTCACGCACACCAGCGCGCCCGCCGAGGCCAGTTGCCCGGCGACCGCCCGCCCGATGCCGCGCGTGCCGCCGGTGACGATCGCGGCCCTGCCCTGAAGTCCGTACGGCGACGTCATCGGCGTACCGTCTCATGACGGACCGTCAGTCGACAGCCCCGAGACGGGAGTTCCTGGCCGCCACCAGTTCCAGGACGGTGCGCCAGTCCTCCAGGACCCCGGCGTCGAAGCCCGCGGTCCGGCTCTCCTCGTCCGCCAGCCGCAGGCGCATCAGATCGTCGTCGCCGACGCGACCGTGTCGGCGTACGAGGTGGAAGACCCGCTCGCCCAGCAGGGGCCGCACGGCTTCGGCCGCGCGCTCGGCCCGCAAGGTCTCGTCGCCCGGGCACAGCAGCTGCCCGACGCCGTGCACCAGCCCCGCCACCTGAAGCTCCTTGTCGGCGGGCCGGCCGCGGCGCAGCAGTGCGGCGGTCCGCAGCGCGTGCTGATGCCGGCAGGCGTACAGCAGATCCATCAGCTCTTCGACACTGCGCAGCTCCATGCGCCAGTCCTCCCGCCGGACAAGCCGTTGCCGTCCGTCAGCAGATCATGGCCGCCTTGCGATTCGGCCAACGGGACTTGAACTGCGCTGTCGGGGTCCTCGAAGGCGCGATCGCCGACGTAGGCCGAACGGGTGATGTCTCGACGGGGCATCAGATGGCAAACCAGCACATAGTAGGACTGAGTGCACACAGGCGACTTGGGAAAGTTACCCCTTGTTTTCAGCCCCATCGAGCGGGCCTCCGCTCATTTGGTTAATCTGTAGCGGACGGACAGCAGTACGGGGTCCCACCCACACCCACCGTCCGTCCTGGGGCAGCCGATCACCACGGCCTGTTCTGACATGAGTGACCGGCGCCACCGCGTCCGAGCTGTTCTCGACTCAGACCCGAGCGGGCGTCCGGTGACAGATCGCACACTGACCGGTATGCCCCGAGGGTGACCCGACACATAAGGAGTGCGCGGTGACACCGGAGAAGACGAATCGCGATCAACGGCCCAAGGAACGCCCCGAGCGAGCGGGCCGCAGGCCCGGACAGCTCGGCAGCCTCGACGTGTGGGCGCGCTCCGCCCCCATCCGTCTCGCGGGATACGAGGACGACCTGGCCGAGCCCCACATCCTGCCCAGCGTGGACTGAGCCCCGTCGCGATCGCCGTCAGCATGGGCGTGCCAGACTCACGCCCATGCTGATCAGAGAAGCCGCGGCCGACGACTGGCCGCGGATCTGGCCTTTCTGGCACCGGATCGTCGCCGCGGGGGAGACCTACGCCTGGGATCCGGACACCTCCGAGGAGGCGGCACGGGCGCTGTGGATGAGTCCGGCCAAGCGCGTGTACGTCGTCGAGGACGAGGCCGGCGCCGTGGTTGCCTCCGCCTACACCACCCCCAACTACGGCGGCCCCGCCGCCCACGTGGCCAACGCGGGCTTCATGGTCGACCCCGACCACACGGGCCGGGGCGTCGGCCGCGCCCTCGCCGAGCATGTCCTGACCGCCGCCAAGTCCGACGGGTACCGCGGCATGGTCTTCAACGCCGTCGTCGAGACGAACCCGGCCGTCGCCCTGTGGACCTCCCTCGGCTTCACCGTGCTGGGCACGGTGCCGGACGCGTATGAGCATCCGCGGCAGGGGCTGGTGGGGCTGCACGTGATGTACAAGGCGCTCTAGGTGGAGACACCGCCTCTGAGTGCGACCGAGGTGGCCGCGGCCGAGCGGGAGTTGGGTGTCTCGTTCGCTGCCGAGTACCGCGCGTATCTGCTGGAGGCGGGTGCGGGCGGGACCGTCTCCCGGCTGGCGCGGACGGAACAGGGCTGGTGGTGGGAGAACAACTCCCGTGCGGCGCGCGAGCTGCTCGCCGTTCCCTTTCCGCACCCCGACACCTACGTCGTCGAGGACGACCAGCTCAGCGGCCGTGAGCCGCGTGCCGAGGACTTCGCCGACGCCGGCGCCCATCAGGCCGCCTGGCAGGCGTGGGACGACGAGTGCGGAGCGTTCGAGGACCGCAGGACAGCCGGCGCGATCGTCGTCCAGGAGCACGGCTGCGGCTTCGCCACGCTCCTGGCGCTGACCGGCCCGCTCGCCGACACCGTTTGGTGGGACGGGCGGGCCACCTGCGATCTGATCGTGCCGCTCTCCCTCGACCACATGCGTGGCGCCCGCCCCGTCACCTTCGGAGAGTGGCTCGGCCGCAGTTCCTGGGACCTCCTGCCGCCCGGCTGGGGCTGACCCGGCTCAGTCCAGCGGTGCCGTCCGCTCCCACGGGTGCAGCTTCTCCAGCTGCTCCGCGACCTCCAGCAGTACCGCCTCCGAGCCCGGCCGTCCCACCAGTTGCACGGCGGTGGGGGCGCCGGACGGGAGCTTGCCGAAGGGGACGGACATCGCGGGCCAGCCGGTGAGGTTCCAGGGCGGGGTGAGCGGCGAGTAGTTGGTGTTGGCGAGGACGTTGCGGAGCCAGCCCCGCTCGTGCCAGGGCACCGACTTGGGGGAGCGGCGGGCCAGGGCCGGGGTGAGCAGGACGTCGTACTCCTCGAAGAACGGCTCCAGGCGGCGGCGCAGTGCGTCGCGGCTCGCGCCGGTGCGCACCCCCTTCACGAAGCGGCGGCCCACCGCCGCGTGGACCCGGGTGCGGCGCGTCAGCCGTCGCGGGTCCAGGCCCTGGGCGTCCTCGGAGGTGCCGGCCGTCCAGTGGGCGAGCGAGGTGAAGCTCAGCGACATCGGGTAGGACGGGTCGGCGCGGCGGACCTGGTGGCCCGCCTTCATCAGGACTCCGGCGGCCTCCCGGGCGGCGGCCGTGTACGGCTTGGTGATGGCGATGCCGGCGATCGGGCTGCGCAGGGAGAGCGCGATGGTGTGCGTCGCGGCCGCGGACGGGGACGCCGGCTCCGTGTCCGCCAGGATGTCCAGCATCAGCCGGGCGTCCTCGACCGTCGTGGCCAGGGGCCCGTTCTCGGACATACCGAACCAGTCGCCGTCGCTGACGCCCGCCGGGACCACGCCGTGGCCGGGCTTGATGGTGACGAGGCCGCAGTTGGCCGCCGGGATGCGCAGGGAGCCCATGCCGTCGTTGCCCAGCGCGATCGGCACCAGGCCCGCGGCGACCGCGGCCGCGCTGCCGCCCGAGGAGCCGCCCGCGGTGCGCGAGGTGTCCCAGGGGTTGCGGGCGGTGCCGTGCACGCCCTCCGTCGTACCGAAGACGCACAGCTCCGGCACGTTGGTCAGACCCACGACCACCGCGCCCGCCGCCCGCAGCCGGGCCACCGTGACATGGTCCTCGGTGGAGGGGGTGTCCGGTGTGGCCGCGGAGCCGACGCGCTTGGACTCGCCGCGTACGGCGAGGTTGTCCTTGACGGCGATCGGCACACCCGCGAGGGGCAGCTCGGCCAGGTCGGCGCGGGCGCCCACCTCGTCCGCCTCGGCGAGTGCGGCCTCCGCCCGTACCGTCCGGAAGGCCCCGATACGGCCGTCGAGCCGCTCGATCCGGGCGAGGTGCTCGGCCACCACCTCACGGGGTGTGGCCCGCTTCTCCTGCACGGCGGCGGCGATCTCGGCGGCGGTCCGGCCGATCCAGCTGGTCACGGGTGCTCCTCGGGGGTACTGGCGAGTACGTAGGGAGAACTGTGCCTCTGCTCGGGCGTCACGTCGAGAGGGGGCCGGGCCCGGGCCAGGCCTTCGGGCGGGCGGAGGGCCGCCTTGGACATTCGCGCCGGTGTTCTTGGACTTTTCGCGACCGGGCATCCGAAGAAGCCCAGGTCATCCGATCAATGGCTCAACTTGGCTGACTTCTCGTCCCATTGACAGTCTCTGGGGGCAGTCCAATCATCAGTCATCCGATGAATGGGAGTCGCTCGTGAGAACGTTTCCGAGACGTCAGATCCTGGGCGTCGCAGCCGCACTGGCCCTGCTCCTGGCGCCGGTCCCGGCGGTCGCCCAGGAGGGGACCCGACCGCCGGTCACGGTGCCCGCACTGAGCAACTGGACACCGGAATCCGGCCGTTACGACTTCGGACCCGGTACCCGCCTCGTGGCGGACGGTCCGGCCGAGCGCAGGGTCGCCGACACCCTCGCCGACGATCTCCGGGATGCCGGACACGGCACCGTGCCGGTCGTCGGTGGCGCGGCGCGTGCCGGGGACATCGTTGTCGACGTTCTGCCGTCCCGGAAGTCGCTCGGAGCCGAGGGCTACGAACTCCGGTCCGGAAAGCGGCTGTCGGTGACCGGTGCCACCGAGACCGGTGCCTTCCACGGCACCCGGACCCTCCTCCAACTCCTCGCCCAGGACGACAGGATCCCCGCCGGACGCACGGTGGACGTGCCCCGCTACAAGGAACGCGGCGTCGGCGTCTGCGCCTGCTACGTCCACATCTCCCTGCCCTGGCTGGAGAACCTCGTCCGGGAGATGGCGTACAACAAGCTCAACCAGCTGCTCCTCGAACTGAAGGTGAAGAGCGACGCCCACCCCGAGGCGAACACCTGGGGCTACTACACCAAGGACGAGATCCGGCAGCTCGTCGCCCTCGGCGAGAAGTACCACGTCGAGATCATCCCGGAGATCAACTCCCCGGGGCACATGGACCCGTGGATCGAGAACCGCCCCGATCTCCAGCTCACCGACGCCGACGGCGACAAGCAGCCCTCGCGGCTCGACATCACCCAGCCCGCCGCATTCGACTACTACACCGGCCTGATCGACGAGTACGCCCAGGTCTTCAAGGCCCCGGCCTGGCACATGGGCGCCGACGAGTACATGCTCGGATCCGACTTCGCCAAGTACCCGCAGATCCTCAAGTACGCGCAGGACAGGTACGGTTCCGGCGCCACCCCGCAGGACGCCTTCATCGACTTCGTCAACCGCGTCCACACCTACGCGGCGGGCAAGGGCAAGAAGCTGCGCATCTGGAACGACGGGCTCACCGGCGCCAACACCGTCCCGGTGACGGCCGGCACGACCGTCGAGCACTGGCTGAACGTGACGGTGAAGCCCAGCCGGATCATCGCCCAGGGCTATCCGCTGATGAACGCGGCCTATGCCCTCTACCTCGTCCGCGGCGGCTTCCACAGCGACACCGAGGGCCTGTACGACCAGAGTTGGGACCCGCGCAGCTTCGAGGGCGAGAAGCTCACCTCCGCCGAGGGCATCACCGGCGCCAAGATCAGCCTCTGGCCGGACAACGGGCGCGGGGAGACCGAGAACGAGGTCGCGGTACGGCTCTGGCCCGCCCTGCGCCACATCGCCCAGGCCACCTGGGGCGCCCCGCATCCGGACGCCACGTACACCGAGTTCACCGCGCGCGGTACGGCTGTCGGGCACGCGCCGGGATGGCGGGACCCGACGAAGCCGCCGGTGGCGGACGGGACGTACACCTTCCAGGCGGACGGCGTGTCCTTCGACGCCGACGTGGCGCGCACACCGGACGGCTATGTGACCCTGCGCGGCCCGGCCGGCTGCCTGGCCGTGAGCGGCGGCAAGCTGACGCTCAACGTCCCGCTCCAGCCCGGCGTCGAGGCCACCTGGGACACCTGCGCCACCGCGAACACGCTGCAACGCTGGGAGTTGCAGCGTGCCGGGGACGGATACCGCCTCGTCAACGCCATCACGCAGATGGCCATGAGCGTGACGAACGGCCGGATCGTGCAGTACCCGCCCGACCAGCACCCGCCCGCCGTATGGCAGCTGACCTGAGGAGCCCCACCTCCATGACCGTCTCCAGACGCACCTTCGTCGCCGGCTCGGTCTCCGCGTTCCTCGCGACCGGCCTCACCCCGACGTCCGCCGCCGGAGCCCCCCTTCCGGCCGAACCCGCCCACCGCATCCCCGTCAGCCCCGACGACACGGCCGAGGACCTGGTGCGCAAGGCGTCCCAAGTCCGGCCCACCCCACGCCAGATCGCCTGGCAGGCCCTGGAGCGCACCGCGTTCCTGCACTTCGGCGTCAACACCTTCACCGGCCTGGAATGGGGGACGGGGGACGAGGACCCGGACGTCTTCCAGCCCGCCGGCCTGGACACCGACCAGTGGGCCAGGGCCCTGCGCGACGGTGGCTTCAAGCTGGCCATCCTCACCGTCAAGCACCACGACGGCTTCGTCCTCTACCCCTCCCGCTACTCCGACCACACCGTCGCCTCCAGCAGCTGGCGCGACGGGCAGGGTGACGTACTGCGCTCCTTCGCCGACTCCATGAGGCGGCACGGCATCAAGGTCGGCGTCTACATCTCGCCCGCCGACGAGAACCAGTACCTGGACGGCGTCTACGCCAACGGCAGCGCCCGCTCCACGCGCACCATCCCCACGCCTGTCGAGGGCGACGACCGCACACCCGCGCGGACGTACACGCTGGACGCCACCGACTACGGCGCCCACATGCTCAACCAGCTCTACGAGGTCCTCACCGAATACGGGCCGGTCGACGAGGTGTGGTTCGACGGCGCTCAGGGCCGTATCCCGCCGGACAAGGTGGAGAGCTACGACTGGGACAGCTGGTACACCCTGGTGCGGGCGCTCGCTCCGGACGCGGCGATCGCCGTCACCGGCCCCGACCTGCGCTGGGTCGGCAACGAGAGCGGGCTGGCGCGCGAGGACGAGTGGAGTGTCGTGCCGGTCAAGGAGAACCAGTACGGGCGCACCGACTGGGCACTGTCCTACGACACCGCCGACCAGGGCAGCCGTGCCGCGCTGGTGCGGGCACAACCCACCACCGACTACCTCCAGTGGTGGCCCGCGGAGTGCGATGTGTCCATCCGGGACGGCTGGTTCTACCATGCCGACCAACAACCCAAGAGCGTGGACCGGTTGACGGACATCTACTTCGGGTCCGTCGGGCGCAACTCGGTGCTCCTGCTCAACATCCCGCCGGACACGGACGGGTTGCTGCCAGCCGCGGACGTGACCCGACTTCGTGAGTTCCGGGACCGCATCGACCGGGAGCTGCCCGAGGACCTGGCGCGCGGCGCCCGTACGACCGTGGCACCCGGCCTGGTGACCGTCGACCTCGGCACCGCCCGCGAGGTGGACCGGTTCCGGCTGGCCGAGGACATCGCGCACGGTCAGCAGGTCGAGAGCTTCGTGGTGGAGGCGCTGCGCGACGGAGCCTGGACGGAGGTGACCCGGGCCGGGACGGTCGGGGCGAGCCGGATCCTGCTGCTGCCGGTTCCGGTGCGGGCCCGCCGGTGGCGGGTGCGGGTCACCGGGTCCCGAAGTGCCGTACGGATAACGGAGTTCGGCCTGTACAGGTCGCGGCTCTGAGGGTACTCGGACAGGGCGGCCACCAGGGCGTCGGCGACCTGGTGGCCGCCCGCCGGGTCACCGCAGATGCCGGGAGAAGAAGTCCATCGTGGCGTCCATGGAGGCCGGCCACCGCGGGTAGAAGGTGTGGCCCTCGCCCTGGTACTTGCGGAGCTCGACGCGTTTGCCTGCTCCGCTCAGGGCGGCGGCCATCCGTTCCGACCAGACGATCGGGCAGGTGTCGTCCGCGGTGCCGTGGTGGATCAGCAGCGGTTCGGTCACCCGGTCCACATAGGTGCGGGGCGAGACCTCCCGCCAGAACGTCGGATTCTCCTCGGGTGTGCCGTACTTGGCGTCGATCTCGGCGACGAGCGGGTCGTCTGCCGAGCGCTGGAACTGGTCGATGTTCTCGTCCGGGCGGGAGCTGACCGGCGCGAAGGCGACCGCCGCGTCGAACAGGCCCGGCGCCACGACCAGGGTGTTGTACACGACGCCGCCGCCCATCGAGCGGCCGAGCAGCCCGAGCCGGTCGCCGTCGATCTCCGGGCGCCCGGAGTCGCGCAGCGCGAGCGCGGCGCCGATGACGTCCTCGGTGTAGCCGAGGCGCAGGTTGATGTCGCTGTTCGGGTCGTCGTCCGAGGCCGCGTGATTGCGGTAGTCGGTATGCAGGACGACGTAGCCGTTGCGGGCCAGGAGGTCCTGCTCGCGGGCGAGCCCCCGGCCGGTCGTGTACACGGCGGGGTCGATGTAGCCGTGCGCCAGCACCAGCGCCGGGAAGGGGCCCTTGCCGCGGGGGATGTTCATGAGCCCGGAGATCGTCAGACCGTTCGACTCGTACGTCACCCGGTAGCTGGTGTAGGCGTCGGTGCGGGCCAGGACGGTGCCCAGCCGGAGGTCGGAGCCCCGGTGCTTCTTCTCCATGAGGGCGGGCAGGGAGACCGGATTGACGGGCGTCCTGCTGGGGGAGGGCACGGGTGTGGTCGTGGGGGGCTGGGCCGACGCGGAGGTTTTCTTCGGTGCCGGCGCAGCCTCGTCGTCGCCCCCGGTGCAGCCGATCGCGACGACCAGCGTCAGCCCGGCGGCGGCACAGGCCGTTCCCCGTACTCGCATGCGGCCCATTATCTCCCGGAGGGCGCGCAAGGGGACGGGCCCGTTTGCGGCGGCCCGGACCGCACCGCACGAGCGCGAGAAGTGGATCGGCCACTGGGCTTCTCGGCTACCGAGTGGCTCGGCCACTGGTCTTCTCGGCCGCCGATTGGATCAGCCACCCGGCCTGTCAGCCACTTCGTGTCTCAGACTCCCCGCGCCGGCCCCGTACTGTCCCGCTCGATCAACCGCGGCACCGGCACCCGTACGGTCCGCGCGGGCCCCCCGTCCAGCAGCGCGGTCAGCTCCCGGGCCGCCGTACGGCCGAACTCCACGCTGTCCCGGGACAGCGCGGACAGCCACGGCTTGACCATGCGACACAGCGCCGAGTCCTCCCAGGACACCACCGACACGTCCGCCGGCACACGGCGGCCGAGCCCGGTCGCGGCGGCGGCACCGGCGACGGCCATCACGTCGTTGTCGTAGATCAGCGCGGTCGGCGGATCGGCGGCCTCCAGGACCCGGCGGGTGACGGCCGCGCCCTCCGCGTCCGAGTAGTCGGTGGTCACCGACTCGACCCCGGTCAGCCCACGCCGCTCGGCCTCGGCGCGCAGCGTCCGCATCCGGCGCTCGGTGTGGGCGAGTCCCGGCAGCCCCGCGATGTGCACGATCCGGCGGTGGCCGAGGGCGTACAGGCCGTCCACCACCGAGGCCATCGCACCCGCGTCGTCCGCCCACACCGTCGACAGACCGGGGTGCCGCTCGTCCGGCGCGCCGCCGATCACCACGGCGGGCAGGCCCAGTTCGTCGAGGAGGTCCGGGCGCGGGTCGGCGGTGCGCGGGTCGACCACCAGCACCCCGTCCACCCGGTGCTCGGCCCACCAGCGCCGGTACACCGCGCACTCGTCGTCGACGTCCTCCACCACCTGGAACAGCAGCCCGAGATGACGTTCCGCCAGCACCTCCTGGATGCCGGAGACGAGCTGGAGGAAGAACGAGTCCACACCCAGGGTGTCCGCGGGGCGGGCGAGCACGAAGCCGACCGTGGCCGCGCCCTCGCCGGACAGTGCCCGGGCCGCGGTGCTGGGCCGCCAGCCGAGCTCCTCGGCGACCTGGCGCACCCGTTCGCGGGTGTCGTCCGAGACACCGGGGCGGCCGTTCAGCGCGAAGGAGACGGCGCTCTGGGAGACCCCGGCGTGCCGCGCGATGTCCTTCATCGTCGGCCGACGCGCGGGCGAGCGCTTGCCTGACACGGTGTTTCCCCATTCCTGCGGTGGATTTCCGGCCAGTATGCACTAATGCGGTTCAGCGAGGTCAAGCTAATGCGGTTCAGCTGGACGATCCTAATGCGTATTAGTAACTAAAGAAATTAGCTCGGCCGGCTCCATTGACGGGCCTGGGAACCGGCGTGCAAGGTCTCCGTCGTTGGCCAACCCCGCCGCACCGACCCCGCTGCACAAGGAGGCCGTTCCGCCGTGTCCGTTTCCCGCAGAGCCCTCGTCGCCGCCGCCGTCTGCCTCGTCCTGCCGCTGAGCGCCTGCGGCTCGGGGAGCGACGACGGCTCCTCGACCGACGCCTCCGGCAAGATCGAGGGCGACATCACCTTCCAGACCTGGAACCTCAGGGCCAATTTCAAGGACTACTTCGAGGGAGTCATCGCCGACTTCGAGAAGGAGTACCCCGGCACCGAGGTGAAGTGGATCGACCAGCCCGCCGAGGGATACGCCGACAAGATCAGCGCCGACGCCGCCGGCGGCACTCTGCCCGACGTCGTCAACGTCTCCCCGGACCTCGTCGCCCCGCTCGCCAAGGCCGGCCTGGCACTCGACCTGGACAAGGCCGCCGCGAAGTACAAGAAGGAGTATCTGGAGGGGGCCTGGGCCAGCCACCAGATACCTGGGACGACCGGTACGTACGCCTTCCCCTGGTACCTCAACACCGGGCCGCTCTTCTACAACAAGGCCCTGTTCGAGGACGCGGGCCTCGACCCCGACCAGCCGCCGAAGACGTACGACGAACTCTTCACCGACGCCCTCGCGCTGGCCGACAAGACCGACGGCAAGGTCGCCACCCTCGCCAACGTGCCCACCGTCGAGGACTTCGGCCGCTACGGCGTCGAGCTCATGAACAAGGAGGGCACCGCCTTCGCCTTCAACGACGCGAAGGGCGTCGAACTCCTCACCAAGTACAAGGAGTTGTACGACGCGAAGGCCCTCGACCCGCAGGCGCTGACCGCCACCCCCGAGTCCTCCGGCAAGAAGTTCCTCACCGGGGCCGTCGCCATGAACCCCGGCAGCGCCCTCGACCTCGGCAACTTCAAGAAGCAGGCGCCCAACCTGTACAAGAACATCGGGATCACCGACCAGATCACCAGCACCGGCCACGTCAACATGTACGTGATGGGCGTGATGGTCAACGCGCAGACCAAGAGGAAGCCCGCCGCGGTCGCCTTCGCGCACTACGTCACCGACGCCGCCCACCAGATGTCCTTCGCCAAGCAGGTCGCCATCTTCCCGAGCACCGCCGGCTCGCTCGACGACCCGTACTTCACCAAGGAGGACGGCACCGACGAGACACGGGTGCGGATCGCCGCCGCCAAGTCGCTGAAGAGCGCCGTCAATTACACACCGGTGCTGTTCAGCGAGCAGATGAAGACGGCGCTGCGCAACGAGGTCGCGAAGGCGCTGCAGGGCAAGGAGAGCCCGAAGGAAGCCCTCGACAACGCTGTCAAGGCCTGCGACACACTGCTCCAGCAGCAGGGCTAGCGCGCGATGGCTTCCGCTCTGTCCCGGGTGCGCGAGGTGCGGCGCCAACTGCCGACCAGTCCCTGGCTGTTCGCCGCACCCGGCCTGCTGATCATCGGCGCGTTCATCCTGTACCCGTTCGTGTCGACGCTGGTCAACGCCTTCACCGACCGCCGCACCCTCATCCCCGGCAAGTTCGTCGGACTCGCCAACTTCCGTGAGCTGCTGCACGACGACATGTTCTGGATCGGACTGCGCAACAGCACGCTCTACGTCCTCGGCGTCGTTCCCGCGCTCGTGATCCTGCCCCTGCTGCTCGCGCTGCTCGTGCAGAAGAACATCCCCGGCATCACCTTCTTCCGGTCCGCCTTCTACACCCCGGTCGTCGCGTCGATCGTCGTGGTCGGACTGATCTGGGTGTGGCTGCTCGACGAGCGCGGTCTGGTGAACTCCCTGCTGGAGACCATCGGCGTCGGCCGGGTCGGCTTCCTCAGCGACCAGTGGCTGCTCCTGCTGAGCGCCATGGCCGTCACGGTCTGGAAGGGCCTCGGCTACTACATGATCATTTACCTGGCGGCGCTGGCGAACGTGCCGCGTGAACTCCACGAGGCCGCCTCCGTGGACGGCGCGGGAGCCGTGCGGCGCTTCTTCTCGGTCACGGTGCCCGCCGTCCGGTCGACCATGGTGCTGGTCGGGGCGCTGTCGTCGGTGGCCGCCTTCAAGGTGTTCTCCGAGGTCTATCTCATGGCGGGACCGAGCGGTGGTCCGGCCGGCGAGGACACGACGCTCGTCATGCTCGTCCAACGCACCGGTATGGGTCTGACCGGCCGGGTCGGCTATGCCTCAGCCATCTCGGTCGTCGTCTTCGTCGTCACCGTCGCGCTGATGCTGCTAGTGCTGCGCGCGGACCGGAGGGACGAGTCATGAGCGTCATCGAGAAGGTCCGTCCCGCTCCCGCGGCGAGCGAACCCCGCGTCACCGACGAGCACGGCCGTCGCGTACGGGGGTGGGAACTCGCCCTGCGGTACGTGCTGTTGCTCGCCGTACTCGCCCTGACCGTCGGCCCGTTCCTCTGGCAGCTGTCGACCTCGCTGAAGGGCCCCACCGAGGACATCTACAGCTCCCCGCCGACGTTCCTCCCAGAGCACGCGACCGTGCACAACTACGAGCGGGTCGCCGACACCATCCCCGTGTGGGACTACGCGTGGAACTCGCTGAAGGTCGCCACCGCCAACGTGGCCGCCAACTGCGTCGGTTCGGCCCTCGCCGGCTACGCGCTGGCCCGGCTGCGCTACCGGGGCCGCCGCGCCGCCACCCTGGCCTTCATCCTGGCGATGCTCGTGCCCGTGGAGGGCATCATCATCGCCCAGTTCACCACCATGCGGGAGCTCGGCCTCAACAACACCCTGATCGGTGTGGTCCTGCCGGGCTGCATCGGCGCCATGAACGTCCTGCTGATGCGCAACGCCTTCCTCAATCTGCCGTACGAGATCGAGGAGGCGGCCTACGTCGACGGCGCCAACGTCTGGCAGCGGTTCCTGCGCATCGCCGTGCCGTCGGTGAAGGGCACTCTCGCGGTCGTCGCGATCTTCGCCTTCATGGGCGCCTGGGACGACTTCCTGTGGCCGCTCATCGTGCTGAGCGACCCGTCCAAGTTCACGCTCACCATCGGCCTGAACTATCTGCACGGCACCTTCGCCAACGACGAACGCCTCGTCGCCGCGGGCACCGTCATCGCCGTGGCACCGCTGATCGCCCTCTTCGCCTGCCTCCAGCGGTATTTCTTCCGCGGGGTCGGCGAGGGAGCGGTCAAGGGCTGAACAGGGCTGACCTCGCCACCGAGTTCAAGGACTACCGCATGCCTGCTGCCGTGCGCTTCGGCGTCAACTACACCCCCAGCGAAGGGTGGTTCCACCACTGGCTCGACTTCGACCTCGACTCCGTCCGCGCCGACCTCGACTCGATCGCCGCGCTGGGCCTGGACCACATCCGGGTCTTCCCGCTGTGGCCGTACTTCCAGCCCAACCGCACCCTGATCCGCGAGCGGGCCGTCGCGGACCTCGTGCGGCTGGCCGACGCCGCCGCCGAACGGGGACTCGACGTCAACGTGGACGGTCTGCAAGGGCACTTGAGCAGCTTCGACTTCCTGCCGGCCTGGACCCGGACCTGGCACCGGCGCAACCTCTTCACCGACCCGGAGGTCGTCGAGGGCCAGGCGGCCTACCTGCGCACGCTCGCCGCGGCTCTGGCCGACCGGCCCAACTTCATCGGCATGACCCTGGGCAACGAGGTCAACCAGTTCTCTGCGGGCCCTCATCCGGACCCGGACCGGGCCACCTCCGACCAGATCGACGCCTGGCTCGTCCGTCTGCTGGCCGCCTGTGAGGAGGGCGCTCCCGGCAGGCTGCATCTGCACGCCGAGTACGACGCGACCTGGTACCAGGACGACCAGCCGTTCACCCCGGCGCAGGCCGCCCGCCTGGGTGCCGTCACGGCCGTGCACTCCTGGGTCTTCAACGGCACCGCCCAGCGCCACGGCCGTGCCTCCGTGCCGACCGAGCACCACGCCGCGTACCTCGTCGAGCTGAGCAAGGCATGGGCCGACGACCCGCACCGCCCCGTCTGGCTCCAGGAGGTCGGCGCACCCGCGCCCCTCGTCCCGTCCGAGCACGCCGCCGCCTTCACCGAGGCGACCGTCGCGAACGCCCTGGACTGCCCCGACCTGTGGGGCATCACCTGGTGGTGCTCGCACGACGTGTCGCGGGACCTCGCCGACTTCCCCGCGCTCGAATACGGGCTCGGCCTGCTGACCAACGACCGCCGGCCCAAGGACATCGCCAGGGTGCTGGCCGAGGCGGCCGGCGGGCACAGATCCGCCCCGGCACCCCGCACCACGGCACTCGTCGTCCCCGCCCACCCGTCCAGGCGCTCGCTGTGCGCACCCGGCGGGCCGGTCTACGACGCCTTCTTCCGGCTCGTCGCCGACGGGGCACGGCCCACCACGGTCCTCGACACCCGGGCCGCGGACGGCGATCACCTCACCGCGCGCGGCATCACCGAAGTCGTCACGTCCGACCAGGCACTCCGCACCCCACAAGGAGGCACCCGCTCGTGAACCCCACCGGACGCACCCTCCTCACCTGCCGGAAGGCGTACTTCCTCGACGGCCTCCGGTCCGGACAGGGTGAGCGGACGGCACGGTTCGAACCGCGTTCCGTGGGGGAGCCGTACACGTCGTCGGCTCCGGCCACCGTCACCCGCACCTGGTAACCATCCCCCCTCAGCCTGGGAGCACCCCGCATGCATGACGACCGCCGTCTGGTCGAGGCCCGTCTCAAGCGCGTCCTCGACGAGCGCATCCGCCCCGCCGTGTACCCCGAGTCCGTGCCGCTGGAGGTGGCGGTGTGGAACGCCCCCGGTGAACCCGTGCCGGTCGCCGAGGGGTTGGCGGCCGAGCCCGAGCCGATCGAGGTCGGCGCCCGGTGGGGTGCTCCCTGGGGGACCAGTTGGTTCCGGGTCACCGGGACCGTCCCCGGGGCATGGGCCGGCCGGACCGTCGAGGCCCTGCTGGACCTCGGCTTCGACGAGAACATGCCCGGATTCCAGTGCGAGGGCCTGGTGTACCGGCCCGACGGCACCCCGGTGAAGGGCCTCAACCCGCGCAACCAGTGGGTCAGGATCGGCACGCCCGTCGAGGGCGGCGAGGAGGTGCGACTGCACATCGAGGCCGCCTCCAACCCCGTCATCCTCGACTACCACCCCTTCCTGCCCACGCAGTTGGGCGACAAGGAGACGGCGGGCAGCGAGCCCCAGTACACACTCACCCGCATGGACCTCGCCGTCTTCGACGAGACGGTGTGGCAGCTCGTCCTCGACCTGGAGGTGCTCGGCGAGCTGATGCACGAGCTGCCCATGGACTCCGCCCGCCGCTGGGAGATCGTGCGGGCGCTGGAGAAGGCGCTGGACGCGATCGACCTCCAGGACGTGAACGGCACCGCCGCGCAGGCGCGGGTACGCCTGGAGACGGTGCTGTCGGAACCCGCCGTACCTTCCGCCCACCGCATCAGCGCCGTCGGCCATGCCCACATCGACTCGGCGTGGCTGTGGCCGCTGCGGGAGACGGTACGGAAGGTGGCCCGTACGACCTCCAACATGACCGCCCTTCTGGACGACGAGCCGGAGTTCGTCTTCGCCATGTCCCAGGCCCAGCAGTGGGCCTGGGTGAAGGAGCACCGGCCCGAGGTGTGGGCGCGGGTGAAGAAGGCGGTGGCCGACGGGCGGTTCGTGCCGGCCGGCGGTATGTGGGTGGAGTCGGACACCAACATGCCGGGCTCGGAGGCGATGGCCCGTCAGTTCGTGCACGGCAAGCGGTTCTTCCTCGACGAGTTCGGCATCGAGAACGACGAGGCGTGGCTGCCGGACACCTTCGGCTTCGCCGCCGGACTCCCGCAGATCATCAAGGCCGCGGGCTCCAAGTGGCTTCTGACGCAGAAGATCTCCTGGTCGCAGACGAACAAGTTCCCGCACCACACCTTCCGTTGGGAGGGCATCGACGGCACCCGGATCTTCACGCACTTCCCGCCCGTCGACACCTACAACTGCTCCATGAAGGGCAGCGAAATCGCCCACGCGGCCCGCAACTTCAAGGACAAGGGGGTCGCCCGGCACTCCCTCGCCCCGACCGGCTGGGGTGACGGCGGAGGCGGCACGACACGCGAGATGGTCGCGAAGGCGGCCCGACTGCGCGACCTCGAAGGCTCGGCGACCGTGGTCTGGGAGACCCCCGCGGAGTTCTTCGAGAAGGCCGAGTCCGAATACCCCGACGCCCCCGTCTGGGTCGGCGAGCTCTACCTCGAACTCCACCGCGCCACCCTCACCAGCCAGGCGAAGACCAAGCAGGGCAACCGGCGCAGCGAACACCTCCTGCGCGAGGCGGAGCTGTGGGCGGCGACGGGCGCCGTACGCGCCGGAGTCCCTTACCCGTACGAGGAGTTGGACCGGATCTGGAAGACGGTGCTGCTCCACCAGTTCCACGACATCCTGCCGGGTTCGTCGATCGCCTGGGTCCATCGCGAGGCGCGGCGGACGTACGAGCGGATCGCCGGGGAACTGACCGCGATCATCGAGGCGGCCCAACACGCCCTGGCCGGAGAGGGCGTACGGGAGCTGGTGTTCAACTCGGCCCCACACACCCGCGACGGCGTCCCCGCGGGCGGCGCGAGCACACCTGCCGCCGAGGGCCGCACCCACCTCACCCCGCGCCCCTCGGGCGGCTTCGTCCTGGACAACGGCCTGCTGCGGATCGAGATCGACGCCCAGGGACTCGTCGTCTCCGCGTACGACATCGAGGCGGACCGTGAGACCGTCGCCCCGGGCGCCGCGGCCAACCTCCTCCAACTCCACCCGGACTTCCCGAACATGTGGGACGCGTGGGACGTCGACGAGTTCTACCGCAACACGGTGACGGACCTGACCGACGCGGACGAGATCGCCCCCGAAGGCGAAGGCGTCCGGATCGTACGGTCCTTCGGCTCGTCGCGCGTCACCCAGGTGCTGTCACTCGCGCCCGGGCAGCGGAGGCTGCTGCTGGACACCGAGGTGGACTGGCACGAGACGGAGAAGTTCCTGAAGCTGACCTTCCCCCTGGACGTGCACGCCGAACGCTATGCCTCGGAGACCCAGTTCGGACACTTCCACCGCCCCACCCACACCAACACCAGCTGGGAGGCGGCCAAGTTCGAGGCCTGCAACCACCGCTTCGTCCACCTGGAGGAACCGGGCTGGGGCGTCGCCCTCACCAACGACTCGACGTACGGCCACGACGTGACCCGCACGGTCCGCACCGAGGGCGACAGGGGTACGACGACGACAGTCCGCGTCTCCCTGCTGCGCGCCCCCCGCTTCCCCGACCCCGAGACCGACCAGGGCGTCCACCGCTTCCGGCACGCGCTGATTCCCGGGGCGTCCATCGGGGACGCGGTGCGCGAGGGGTGGCGGATCAACCTGCCGGAACGGCGGGTGACCGGGGCCGTCGCGGTGGCGCCGCTGGTGACGGTCGACGAGGACGCGGTCGTGATCACAGCGGTGAAGCTGGCCGACGACGGGAGCGGGGACGTCGTGGTGCGGCTGCACGAGGCGCACGGGGGCCGGGCCAGGGCGACGCTCACGGCGGGCTTCGAGGTCGTGGACGTCGCGGCCACGGATCTGCTGGAGCGGCCGCTGGCCGACGAAGCGGTGGAGCGTGACGGCAGGCGGGTGGCGCTGCGGCTGCGTCCGTTCGAGCTGGTGACGCTCCGGTTCCAGAGGGCACAATCCGGGACGTGACGATCACCGCGCGGGAACTCAACCGGGCCACGCTCGCCCGTCAGCTGCTGTTGCGCCGGGAGCCGTCGGGGGTCGCCGAAGCGGTCCGGCGGCTTCTGGCGCTCCAGGCGCAACAGCCGGCGTCGCCGTATCTCGCGCTGTGGAACCGGATCGACGGCTTCGCACCGGCCGACCTGGACGCCGCCTTCGCCGACCGCACTCTCGTCAAGGCGACCCTGCTCCGGATCACCCTGCACGCCGTCCACCGCGACGACTACCGGATGGTCCGGGAGGCGATGCGGCCGACGCTGTACGCCTCCCGGTTCGGCCACCGCTTCGCCGCCGCCGGGCTCACACCGGCGGACGCGGCCGAACTGGAGCCGGGGCTGCTGGAGTTCGCCGGGCTGCCCCGGTCGAACGGCGACATGACGGCGTGGCTCGCGGAACGGGTGGGCGCGGAGAAGAAGGACGGGGCGTGGTGGGGGCTGCGGTCGTACGCGCCGCTGGTGCATGTGCCGACGGGCGGGCCGTGGTCCTTCGAGTACGCGCCGGCGTACGTCGCGGCCGCCGAGGGACGCTTCACCGGCGAACCGGCGCCGCAGGAGAAGGCGTTGCAGGCCCTCACCCTGCGATACCTGGAAGGCTTCGGGCCCGCCTCGGTCGCGGACGTGGCGCAGTTCGCCACGGTGCAGCGGGCGCGGGTCCGGACGGCGCTGCGCGCGCTGGGCGAGGCGGTGGAGGAACTGGAGGGTCCGGAGGGCACGAAGGTGTACGACGTCCCCGGCGGCCCGCGTCCACCCGCCGACACCCCGGCCCCGCCCCGCCTGATGGCGATGTGGGACAGCACCCTGCTCGCCCATCACGACCGCAGTCGGGTGATCCCGCCCGGCTACCGCCGCCTGGTGACCCGCACCAACGGCGACGTACTGCCGACACTGCTGGTCGACGGCTACGTGGCCGGGGTGTGGCGGCCGGTCGAGGGCGGCATCGAGGCGACGGCCTTCCACGACCTGCCGCGTGCGGCATGGGAGGGCCTGGCCGAGGAGGCCCGTTCGCTCGGCGCGCTACTGGCCGACCGGGAGCCGAACGTCTACAGCCGCTACGGCCACTGGTGGAGCAAGCTGCCGGAGGCGCAGGTACGGACGCTCCCCGGCTAGGTCCCGAGCTGGCTCTTGAGCCACTGTTCCACTTCCCCCACATGCGCAGCCGCCGCGGCCCGCGCCGCCTCCGGATCACGCGCCAGCAGCGCCCGGTGGATCGCCGCGTGCTCGCGCCGCGTCCGCGCGAACGCGCCCTCCTCCTGGTAGCCGCGCCACACGCGGGCGCGGAAGGTGCGAGACGAGAGGCCGTCCAGAATCGCCGCCATGGTCTCGTTGCCCGCGGCCGTCGCGATCTCGCGGTGGAAGGCGATGTCGTGGGCGAGGATCTCCTCGGGGTCCTCCGTGGTGTTCATCGCGGTCAGATGCTTCTCGACCTCGGCCAGCTGGTCCGGCGTGATCCGCGCCGCCGCCAGTGCCGTCGCCGTCGACTCCAGGATGCGGCGCACCTCGAGGAGTTCCACCAGACGCGGCCCCCGGGACAGATCGGCGACCACGCCGAACGTCTCCAGCAGATCGCCGGCCTCCAGCTGTGTGACGTAGATGCCCGACCCGTGCCGCGCCTCGAGCACCCCCAGCACCGTGAGCGCGCGGATCGCCTCGCGCATCGAGCTGCGGGAGATGCCGAGCTGGACCGCGAGATCCCGCTCGGTGGGCAGTCGCTGCCCCGGCTCCAGGCGTCCCTCGCCGATCATCGCCTTGATCTGGTCGATGGCGCGCTGGGTCACGGTGCCCTTCTGCGGGGCGGTCTCGTCGGCCACGCCATTCCTCCACTCACCAGGTGGCGGAAGTCTAGCCACGGATGTGGTCCGACCACTACGGCCCAAACTCCGGAAAACTCGCCGTCGGAGGGTGTTCTTTCGGCTGAGTGGTCTGATAAGTATGCGGTCATCTGCTCGAACACGCTCAACGAGGAGCCGTGAGATGCCCTGCAGGACAGTGCGAAAGCGGAACAGGTCCCGGATGGTCGGCGCGGTGGCAGCGGCCGCGGTCGCCTCGCTCGTGCTCGGCGCGTGCGGGAGCACCAAGGACAACGCCGACTCGGCCGGCGGCGGGAAAGGGGACGGCACCGGCAAGGTCGGGGTGATCCTGCCCCTGCTCACCTCGCCGTTCTGGCAGTCGTACAACGACTACGTCCCGAAGATGGCGAAGTCCGAGGACGTGGACGCGCTGAAGACCGTCAACTCCAACAGCGACCCCTCGCAGCAGATCACCGACATCAACAACCAGCTCAACCAGGGTGTCGAGGGCCTGGTCGTCGCCCCGCTGGACAGCGCCGCCATCGAGGCCGGCCTCGACCAGGCCGAACGCAAGGGCGTCCCCGTGGTCGCCGTCGACGTCGCGCCCGACAAGGGCAAGGTCGCCATGGTCGTCCGCGCGAACAACGTCGCCTACGGCGAGAAGGCCTGCGACTACCTCGGCAAGCAGATCCCCTCCGGCAAGGTCGTGCAGATCATGGGTGACCTCGCCTCGGTCAACGGCCGGGACCGCTCGGAGGCGTTCCGCGCCTGTGTGAAGAAGAACTTTCCCGAGCTGAAGGTGCTGGAGATCCCCGCCAAGTGGGAGTCCGACACCGCGGCCTCCAAGCTGGACACCCTCCTCAACGCCAACCCCGACATCAAGGGCATCTACATGCAGGCCGGCGGCGTCTACCTCGCGCCGACCCTGCAGACCCTGAAGTCGAAGGGGATGCTGAAGAAGGCCGGGCAATCCCGCCACATCACGATCGTCTCCAACGACGGCATCCCGCAGGAGTACGACGCCATCCGCAAGGGCGAGATCGACGCCACCGTCTCCCAGCCCGCCGACCTGTACGCCAAGTACGGCATGTACTACATCAAGGCGGCGATGCAGGGGAAGACGTTCCAGCCCGGCCCGACGGACCACGACTCCACCATCGTCAAGCTGCCCAGCGGCATCCTCGAGGACCAGCTGCCCGCCCCGCTGGTCACCAAGGAGAATGTCGACGACCCCGAGCTGTGGGGCAACACGGTCGGATGAGCAGCCAAGCCGGCACCCCCCTCGTCGAGGCCCGCGGCATCGTCAAGCGCTACGGCCCCACCACCGCGCTCGCCGACGGCAGGCTCACCGTCCTGCCCGGCGAGTCCCACGCCCTCGTCGGCCGCAACGGCGCCGGCAAGTCGACCCTGGTCACCGTGCTCACCGGCCTCCAGGCGCCCGACGAGGGCGAGGTCCGCTTCGACGGCGAGCCCGCACCCGCGCTCGCCGACCGGGACGCCTGGCGCCGCAAGGTCGCCTGCGTCTACCAGAAGCCGACCGTCGTCCCCGAACTCACCGTCGCCGAGAACCTGTTCATCAACCGGCAGCCACTCAAAGGCCGTTTCATCAGCTGGCGCCGCCTCAGGGAAGAGGCCGCGGCACTCCTCGACACCTGGGACGTGCGCGTCGACCCGGAGGCACGCACCGCCGACCTCAAGGTCGAGGACCGCCAAATGGTGGAGATCGCCCGGGCGTTGAGCTTCGGAGCACGCTTCATCGTCCTCGACGAACCGACCGCCCAGCTCGACAAGCGGGAGATCGAGCGGCTCTTCGCCCGGATGCGGGCCCTGCAGGAGAACGGCGTCACGTTCCTCTTCATCTCCCACCATCTCCAGGAGGTCTACGAGGTCTGCCAGACCGTCACGGTCCTGCGGGACGCCCGCTGGATCACCACGGCACCCGTGGCCCACATGCCCCGCGCGGCCCTCGTCGAGGCCATGGCCGGAGAGACCATCGCCGAGCAGACCGTGGCGGTGAGGGACGTCGACCCCACCGCACCCGTCGTCCTGGAAGCGCGCGGCCTCACCTCGGCCGCCTACCGGGACGTCGACCTGAGCGTCCGCCGCGGCGAGGTCGTCGGGCTCGCCGGCATCAGCGGCAGCGGCAAGACCGAGCTCGCCGAGTCGTTCACGGGACTGCACACGCCCACCGGCGGCACAGCCCGACTCGACGGCGAGCAGCTGCCGTTCGGGGACGTGCACCGATCTCTGGAAGCCGGCGTCGGCTGCGTCCCGCGCGACCGGCACGGCCAGGGCCTGGTGTTCGGCATGACCATCGGCGACAACGCCACCATGACCGTCCTGGACCGGCTCGGCCGCTTCGGCTTCGTCGGCAGCGACCGCAAGCGCGGCTTCGCCACCGAGCTGATCGAGCGTCTCGACATCCACACCGAGGGCCCCGACCAGCCGGTGTCCGACCTGTCCGGCGGCAACGCGCAGAAGGTCGTCATGGCCCGCGCCCTGGCCTCCGACCCCCGCCTGCTGGTGCTCATCAACCCCACCGCGGGCGTCGACGTGAAGTCCAAGGAATCCCTCCTGGCCCGCGTGGACACCGCCCGCGAGGACGGCACCGCGGTACTCGTCGTCTCCGACGAACTCGACGACCTGCGCCGCTGCGACCGCGTCCTCGTCCTCTTCCACGGCCGCGTGGTCGCCGAGCACCCGGCGGGCTGGCGCGACCACGAGCTGATCGCCTCCATAGAAGGAGTGGACCAACATGGCTGACACCAAGGCGCCGCCGGTGAAGCTGCCGCGCGTACCCGAGGCGCGGGTGGCCCGTACGGTCCTGCTCCGCCGAGCCCGCGAACTGGCTCTCGTGCCCGCCCTGTTGGTGCTCATGGTGCTGGGCACGATCGTCAACGACTCGTTCCTCACCGAACGCAACCTGATCTCGATCCTCGGCGCCTCCGCCGCACTCGCCATGGTCGTGCTGGCCGAGTCGCTGGTGCTGATCACCGGCAAGTTCGACCTGTCCCTGGAGTCCGTCGTCGGTATCGCGCCCGCCGTGGGCGCGTTGCTGGTGCTGCCGGCCGCCCAGTCCGGCTGGGGCACCGAACTCCCGGCCGCGCTCGCCCTGTTCGCGGTGCTCCTGGTGGGGGCCGCCGTCGGCGCCTTCAACGGCATCCTCGTCGTCAAGTTCAAGCTCAACGCGTTCATCGTGACGCTCGCGATGCTGATCGTGCTGCGCGGACTGCTGGTCGGCGCGACCAAGGGCAAGACGCTGTTCGGGATGCCCGACAGCTTCTACTCCCTGGCGACCACCACCTTCCTGACCGTCCCGATGTCCGTGTGGGTCGCGGCGATCGCCTTCGCGGTCGCCGGACTCGTCCTGAAGTACCACCGCATCGGCCGCGCCCTGTACGCCATCGGCGGCAACGCCGACGCGGCCCGCGCCGCCGGTATCCGCGTCGAACGCGTGATGCTCGGCGTGTTCGTGGTCGCGGGCACGCTGGCCGCGGTCGGCGGGATCATGCAGACCGGGTACGTGGGCGCGATCAGCGCCAACCAGGGCAACAACATGATCTTCACCGTCTTCGCGGCCGCGGTGATCGGCGGCATCAGCCTCGACGGCGGCAAGGGCACCATGTTCGGCGCCCTGACCGGCGTACTCCTCCTCGGCGTCGTCCAGAACCTGCTCACCCTGGCCCAGGTGCCGTCCTTCTGGATCCAGGCCATCTACGGCGGAATCATCCTGCTCGCCCTGATCATCGCCCGGGTGACGACCGGCCGCGCCCAGGACTGACCTGCCTGTTCCCACGACCCCGACCGAGAGGCCCTCAGTGTCACCGACCCCCGGCCCCCCTGTTCGCATCATCGCGCTCGACACCCATGACATCCGTTTCCCGACCTCGCGCGAGCTCGACGGCTCCGACGCGATGAACCCGGACCCCGACTACTCGGCCGCGTACGTCGTCCTGCGCACCGACGGGACCGACGGGCACGAGGGGCACGGTTTCAGCTTCACCATCGGGCGGGGCAACGAGGTCCAGGTGGCCGCCGTCCACGCGCTCAGGCACCACGTGATCGGCCGGGACGTCGAGGAGCTCTGCGCCGACCCGGGGACCCTCAACCGCGACCTGATCGGCGACAGCCAGCTGCGCTGGCTCGGCCCCGAGAAGGGCGTGATGCACATGGCGATCGGCGCCGTCATGAACGCCGTGTGGGACCTGGCCGCCAAGCGCGCCGACAAGCCGCTGTGGCGACTGCTCGCCGACGCCGACCCCGAGTGGCTGGTCGCCCAGATCGACTTCCGCTACCTCACGGACGTCCTCACCCCTCAAGAGGCGCTGGAGATCCTCCGCAAGGGCAGGGAGGGCGCCGAGGAGCGCACGGCCAGGCTGCTGGAGCGCGGCTATCCCGCCTACACGACCTCCCCCGGCTGGCTCGGCTACGGCGACGAGAAGCTCACCCGGCTCGCCACCCAGGCCGTGGCCGACGGCTTCCGGCAGATCAAGCTGAAGGTCGGCGCGGACCTCGACGACGACGTACGGCGCTGCCGTGTCGCCCGCCAGGTCGTCGGACCCGACGTCCGTATCGCCATCGACGCCAACCAGCGCTGGGACGTCGACGACGCGATCCGCTGGACCAAGGCGCTTGCCGAGTTCGACCCCTACTGGATCGAGGAGCCCACCAGCCCCGACGACATCCTCGGCCACGCGGCGATCCGCCAGGCCGTCGCCCCGGTGAAGGTGGCCACCGGCGAGCACGTCCAGAACCGCGTCGTCTTCAAGCAGCTCCTCCAGGCCGGCGCCCTCGACATCGTCCAGATCGACGCGGCCCGCGTCGGCGGTGTCCACGAGAACCTCGCGATCCTGCTGCTCGCCGCCAAGTTCGGCGTACCGGTGTGCCCCCACGCGGGCGGCGTCGGTCTGTGCGAACTTGTCCAGCACCTGTCGATGTTCGACTACGTGGCGGTCACCGGTACCACCGAGGACCGGGTCATCGAGTACGTCGACCATCTGCACGACCACTTCCTCGACCCGGTGGTGATCAGGGAGGGCCACTACATGACACCCACCGCACCGGGCTTCTCGGCCGCCATGAAGGCCGAGTCGATCGCGCGGTACACATTCCCGGACGGCGCCTTCTGGGCCGCCGACCTCGAGACCTCGGGCAAGAAGGGGCATGCGGCATGAGTGACTTCGAGGGGCTGAAAGCCCTGGTGACCGGCGGCGCCTCCGGCATCGGCCGGTCCACCGCCGAACTCCTGGCCGCACGCGGCGCCCGGGTCGCCGTCCTCGACCTGAACCCCTCCTCGGTGGCGGAGCCGCTGCTCGGCTTCAAGGCCGACGTCACCGACGACGCCTCGGTGCGCGAGGCGGTCGCCGCCGCCGTCGCGGAGCTCGGCGGCCTCGACATACTGGTCAACAACGCGGGTATCGGCGCCCAGGGCACCGTCGAGGACAACGACGACGCCGAGTGGCACCGCGTCCTGGACGTCAACGTCGTCGGCATGGTCCGCGCCGCCCGTGCCGCCCTGCCCCACCTGCGCCGGTCCACGCATGCGGCCATCGTCAACACCTGCTCCATCGCCGCCACCGCGGGCCTTCCGCAACGCGCCCTCTACAGCGCGACCAAGGGCGCCGTGCACTCCCTCACCCTCGCGATGGCCGCCGACCACGTCCGCGAGGGCATCCGCGTCAACTGCGTCAACCCCGGCACCGCCGACACGCCCTGGATCGGCCGCCTCCTCGACAAGGCCCCCGACCCGGCCGCCGAGCGCGCCGCCCTGGAGGCCCGTCAGCCCAGCGGCCGTCTCGTCTCGGCGGACGAGGTCGCGGGCGCCATCGCCTATCTGGCGAGCCCGCTGTCCGGCGCGACCACCGGCACCTCCCTCGCGGTCGACGGCGGCATGCACGGCCTGCGACTGCGCCCGGCGGGCCAGTGAGGAGGGCCCCCAGGACCCCGGGCGGCCTGGGCTTCGGGGCCGCCGGCATCGGCAACCTCTTCGCCGAGGTCACCGACGAGCAGGCGTACGAGGCCGTGTCCGCCGCCTGGCAGCGAGGCATCCGCTACTACGACACCGCACCCCACTACGGCATCGGCCTCTCCGAACGCCGCCTCGGCGCGGCCCTGCGCGAGCACCCGCGCGAGGAGTACACGATCTCGACGAAGGTCGGCCGCCGCCTGGAACCGTGGGCCGGCGGCGGTGACGACCTCGCGGACGGCTTCGCGGTCCCCGCCACACACCGCCGCGTCTGGGACTTCACCGAGGACGGCATCCGACGCACCCTGGACGCCAGTCTGGAACGGCTCGGCCTCGACCGCGTCGACGTGGTCTACCTCCACGACCCCGACGACCACGCCGAAGCGGCCTTCCGGGAGGGCTACCCGGCCCTGGAGAAGCTCCGCGCGGAGGGCGTGGTCGGTGCGATCGGCGCGGGCATGAACCAGACGGCGATGCTCACCCGCTTCGTGCGCGACACCGACGTGGACGTGGTGCTGTGCGCGGGCCGCTACACACTGCTGGACCAGAGCGCGCTGACCGACCTGCTGCCCGCGGCCGTGGCGCGCGGCACCTCCGTCGTCGTCGGCGGCGCCTTCAACTCCGGCCTGCTGGCCGACCCGCGCCCGGGAGCGACGTACGACTACGCCGGCGCACCGCCCGAGTTGCTGGACCGGGCCCTGCGCCTGAAGTCCGTCGCCGAGCGTCACGGCACCACCCTGCGGGCCGCGGCCCTGGCCTTCTGCGCGGCCCACCCGGCGGTGACCAGCGTCCTCGTCGGCGCCCGCTCGGCCGCCGAAGTCCACGACTGTGCGGACCAGTTCGAGACCGCGGTGCCACCGGAGTTCTGGCAGGAGCTCAGGGACACCGGATTCCTGCCGGTGGAGGAGCCGTCATGAGAGTCGCCCTGCACACCAAGGTCCGCGCCGACCGCATCGCCGAGTACGACGCGGCCCACCGCGAGGTCCCGAAGGAACTCACCGACGCGATCCGCGCCGCCGGCGCCACCTCCTGGACCATCTGGCGCAGCGGCACCGACCTCTTCCACGTCCTGGAGTGCGAGGACTACGGCCGGCTCCTCGCCGAACTGGAGAAACTGCCGGTCAACGTCGCCTGGCAGGCCCGCATGGCCGAGCTCCTCGACGTCGTGCACGACTACTCCGACGAGGGCTCGGCCGCCGGCCTGCCCGTCGTGTGGGAGCTGCCGTGACGGTCGACGCGCACCACCACGTCTGGGACCTGTCGGTGCGTGACCAGGACTGGATCGCCGAGGACAGCCCGATCCGGCGGGACTTCACCGTCGCGGACCTGGCCCCCGAGGCAGCGGCAGCCGGCGTGGACCGGACGGTCCTCGTCCAGACGATCACCGTCGCCGAGGAGACCCCGGAGTTCCTGGCGCTGGCCGCCGAACACGACCTGATCGCCGGGGTCGTCGGCTGGACCGATCTCACCCGTCCCGACATCGCCGACGAACTGGCCCGCCTCGGGGAACTCCCCGGCGGCCGGTACCTCAAGGGCATCCGCCACCAGGTCCAGGGCGAGCCCGACCCGGAGTGGTTGCTGCGGGCGGACGTACGCCGAGGTCTCGCCGCCGTGGCCGCGGCGGGCCTCGTCTACGACCTCCTCGTCCTGCCCCGCCAACTGCCCGCCTGCGTCGAGGCGGCCGCCGCCCTGCCCCAGCTCACCTTCGTCCTGGACCACGTGGGCAAGCCCCCCATCGCCTCCGGCACCCTCGAACCGTGGGCCGCCGGCCTCCGCGCCCTCGCCGCGCACCCCAACACGGTCTGCAAGCTCTCCGGCATGGTCACCGAGGCCGACCCCGCCGGCTGGACCGTCGACGACCTGCGCCCGTACGCCGACGTCGTCCTGGACGCCTTCGGCCCGGACCGTCTGATGTTCGGCTCGGACTGGCCGGTGTGCGGCCTGGCGGCGACGTACGCCCAAGTCCTGGACGCGGCGGAGGAACTGGTCGGCTCCCATGACCGGCGGATCTTCGGGACGACCGCCACCAGGGTCTACGACCTCTGAGTCACCCCCGCCAGCCTGGTCGGCGGCAGATACTCCCGCACATACGTCCGCTCCCAGCAGGCGCCCGTCTCCCGCAGCTCGCGCCAGCTCGTGTACTGGTAGCGGAAGAGGCGGGCGCGGATGTAGCGGGGCGGGGCGTCGGGCGGGAAGGGGGAGCGGCGCAGCAGCTTGAGGGTGTCGCGGTCGTTCTCCAGGAGCCGTTCCACGAAGGCGGCGAACCATGGACCGGCGTAGGACGGGGACAGCGCTGCGAACCACATCAGCCAGTCCAGGCGCAGATGGTACGGCGCGAACTGACGCGGCCAGTGCCTTGGGTCGCCGGGCTTGCCCTTGAACTCGTACTCCCGCCAGTCCGAGTCCTCGCGCGGCACCTCGTCGGCTGTGCCCTCGACCACCACCTCGTACCGGAACCGGCTGACACTGCCGAACGCCCCGTAGGTGTTGACCAGATGGAGCGGGTCGAAGGAGCGGTTCATGATCTGGCGGCGGGAGATCATGTTCGTCACCGGGTGGTAGCTGAGGTACGCGATCAGCGCGGCGACGGTCAGGACCACGATCTCGTACCAGAGCGGGGCGGCGGGCGGGGAAGGCGGGTCGCCCGGGAGCTCCAGCGCCGAGACCGCGAGCACGATCGTGATCCAGTTCAGCCAGGAGAAGTTGCCCGACAGGACCAGCCACAGCTGGGTGACGATCATCAGGGACGCGGCCGCCGTGGCGATCGGCTGCGGGGTGAACAGCAGGACGGGGACGACGAGTTGGGTGAAGTGGTTCGCCGCCACCTCGGCCCGGTGCAGCGGGCGGGGGAGATGGTGGAAGAACCAGCTCAGCGGGCCCGGCATCGGCTGGGTCTCGTGGTGGTAGTCCAGGCAGGTCAGCTTCCGCCAGCACGCGTCGCCGCGCATCTTGATCAGCCCCGCGCCGAACTCCACCCGGAACAGGATCCAGCGCAGCAGGAACAGCACGACGATCGGCGGGGCCACTTCGTCGTTGCCGAGGAACACGGCGAGGAAGCCGACCTCCAGGAGCAGGGACTCCCAGCCGAAGCTGTACCAGGTCTGGCCGACGTTGACGATCGACAGATACAGCACCCACGGCACCAGCCACAGCACCATGCCGCCCCACAACGGCAGTTGTGAGTCGAGGCCGGCCAGCAGTGCCGCCGAGATCGCGCAGCCCGACCAGGCGCAGGCCGCGAAGAAGCGGTCCGAGTAGTGCAGTTGGAACAGGCTCGGTGCCGCCTTGAACGGGATCCGCTGGACATGGCGGGGGATGGGCAGCATGCCGCGCGCGCCGAGCAGCGCCCGGAACTGCAGGGCCGCCGTCAGGAACGCGACGAGGTACACGCCGGCCAGGGCCCGCTGGAAGACCAGCCGGCTCAGCCAGTAGTCGGGTGCGGTGAACCAGTCCACGGCGAGTGCTCCTCCGCCCATTGTCGCGCCGGAACCCTGTGTCACGCTCCGTGTACCGCGCCTCCGCTTGCGTAACCCAAGTGAGTGAAGCAGACAATGGTGACGAACTGCCCGGCTTGAGGCGGGAGAGCACGGTGCGTCCATCCACCGGAACCTTCGTCACGGCCTGCGCGCTCTCGACGGCACTGATCGCCGTCGGCTGCGTCGGCTCCGGCGACGAGACCACGAATTCCAGCGGAGAACTCCTTCTCCAGCCCGTCGCGGCCCCGGGTCCCGACCCCTTCACGGACTCGACGCAGACCTCGACGGCCACACCCTCGCCCGTCACCCGAACGCGGCAACCGGCACAGTCGGGCGCGCGGTCGATCTCCGGCGGTACGCCCGGCCTGTACGGCGGCACCGTCGGGTCCGGCAGCTGTGACGTGAACCGGCAGATCGGTCATCTCACGGCGGACCGGGCCAAGGGGCGGGCCTTCGCGCAGGTCGAGGGCATCTCCCAGGGCTCGATCCCGTCGTATCTGCGCTCGCTGACCTCGGTCGTGCTGCGCGCCGACACCCGTGTCACCAACCACGGCTACCGGGACGGGGGCTCCACCACCTACCAGTCCGTCCTCCAGAGCGGCACCGCGGTCCTCGTCGACACCCGGGGTGTGCCGCGGGTCCGCTGTGCCTGCGGCAACCCGCTCACGCCGGCGCGGGCGACGAGCGGCGGCACGGTCACCAGTGGGCGGCCGTGGTCCGGCTACCGGCACGGCGAGGCGGTCGTGGTGGCCCCGGCGCCCCGGGTGATCACCCACATCACGATCATCGACATCGTCGACAACACCTGGATCGAGCGGCGCTGCGGGCACGACACCCGGCACGACCACGTCGTACCGCGTCCGCAGCCGTTGGCGCCGACATCGACGCATCCGCCGAGCCCGTCCAGGAGTGAGTCCGGCGCGCCGGAGAGCCGGCCCGACGCGAGTCCGGGTACGGACGCGAGCGCAGATCTGAGCGTCGGCCCGAGCGCCGGTGAGAGCGCCTCTCCGAGCGAGGAGAGCTCCGCGCCGGACAGTCCGGCGACCGACTGCGTCACCCCGACCGTCACCACCACCCCGGGCCTCCCCGTGACCGGCACTCCCACCACCGAGGACCCCGCCTGCCCCGCCGCCACGGTCACGGCGACACCTCCGACCGCGACCGTGCCCGACGGGCCCACGGTCGAGGACCCGTCGGTCACGGAGGAGGAGGTCGGTCCGGAGACCGTCCCGGACGCCCCCGACGTCCCCGACGGCGGCGGCCTGATCCCCGACAGTCCCGACGAGCCGCCGGCGACCGACAGCATCTTCGACAGCCCCACCGGCGTATTCGGCGGCTGACCTCCACGCGTCGGTCCCTACCAGTCGAAGAATCAGACAAACCCTGGCAAGGTGGGCCCATGGTTGATCGGGGAGCGAGCGCCCTGTCACTCCCGGACGACTGGCCCGCCCACCCGGACCCGATCCTGGCGCTCAACCGCATGGGCAGCTTCGACTGGGACCTGGACACCGGTCTGTTCCACATGGATGCCCAGGCTCACGAGGTCTTCGACCTGCGCCCCGACGAATACGACGGCCACCCCGAGACCCTCGCGATCCGGGTCCCGTCCCCGGAGGCCTACCGGCTCGACGCGCTGGTCTCCCAGGCCATGAAGGACGGCAGCGAGAACTACGGCACCTACTTCCGCATCCGCTGCCGCAACGGTTCACTGCGCTGGACCCACACCCAGGGCTACATCCGGCGCGACGAGACGGGCCGCCCGCGCCGCATCGTCGGCATCGTCCGTGACGCCACCCAGGAGATCCAGGACATCGAGGACCGCCGCAGACAGGCCAGCCGGGACGAGGCCCGGCAGGAGCAGACCAACGTCGTCCAGCTGACCACGGCGGCCCTCGCGTACGCCCGCACCGTCGACGACGTGATCGACGTCCTCAAGGACACCCACGGCCTCACCCACCTCGGCGCCACCAGCCTGGTCATGGGGCTGGTCGAGGCCGGCCGGATCCGGCTGGTCGCGGAGGGCCCCGCGGGCAGCTTCGTCCCGGGCACCGACGTCACCCGCATCGACGAGCCGTACCCGATGAGCGAGGTCGTGCGCACCCTGACCCCGCGCTTCATCGAGTCGCCGCAGGAGTTCGCCGAGAGCTATCCGCTGCTGTGGCCGCACATCACCGACCTGAGCATCACCTCGGCCGCCTACCTCCCGCTGATCGCCCAGGCCCGGCCCATCGGTGCCATGGGACTGCTCTACAGCGACCGGCGCGGCTTCTCGCCCGAGGACCGCAACGTCCTCGTCGCGCTGGGCTCCAGCATCGCGCAGAGCCTGCAACGGGCCATGTTCTACGAGCAGGAGAAAGACCTCGCCAGCGGGCTCCAGCAGGCCATGCTGCCGCGCACCATCCCCAGCGTGCGCGGCGCCGACGTCGCCGTCCGCTACCGCTCGGCCGCCTTCGGCCGGGACATCGGCGGCGACTGGTACGACCTCATCCCGCTGCCCGGCGGCCGGGTCGGCGCCGTCATCGGCGACGTCCAGGGCCACGACACCCACGCCGCCGCGGTCATGGGCCAGCTGCGGATCGTTCTGCGCGCCTACGCCGCCGAGGGGCACACCCCCGCCGCCGTGATGGCCCGCGCCTCCGTCTTCCTGCACGAACTGGACACCGACCGCTTCGCGACCTGCCTGTACGCCGAGGCCGACCTCGCCACCGGAGTCGTCCAGGTCGTCCGGGCCGGGCATATCGACCCCCTCGTACGGCAGGCCGACGGCAGCTGCCGCCGTGTCCCCGTCGAGGGCGGGCTGCCGCTCGGTCTGTCCGCCGAGTTCGGGCGCCTGGAGTACCCCGTCGGCACGGTCGAGCTCGACCCCGGGAACACGCTGATGCTGTGCACCGACGGCCTGGTCGAGACGCCCGGCGCCGACCTCGACGACGGCATGCAGACCCTCACCGCCCTCATCACCTCCGGCCCCGCGGACGTCCGCGACCTCGCCGACCGGCTGATCGACGTGGCCGAGGAACGCGGCGGCGACGACGACGTGGCCCTGCTCCTGCTGCGCCGCCGGGGTCTGGACGCCCCGCAGTCAGGCGGCCGCCTCCAGCAGCACGTCGCCTCGGGCGATCCGGAGGCGCTGGCCGAGGCCCGGCACATGATCCGCGCGGCGGTCCGGGCCTGGGGCGCCCGGGACCGGGCCGACGAGATCGAGCTGGTCGCCGACGAGCTGGTCACCAACGCCCTCATGCACACCGAGGGCTCCGCCATCGTCACCCTGCGGGTCCTGGCCGGCTCCGACCGCCGCCTCCGTGTCGAGGTCGAGGACTCCTCCAGCGCCCTGCCGCGCCGCCGAGAGGCGGGGGAGTCGGGGGTCTCGGGGCGGGGCCTGCTCCTGGTCGACCTGCTCACCGACGTGTGGGGCGTGGAGGCGCGGGGCAGCGGCAAGTGCGTGTGGTGCGAGTTCGTGGTGCGGGAACGGAGCTGAGCACTCCGGTCCCTGGTGGCACTCTGGACGTATGCCGGAACTCCCCGAGGTCGAAGCGCTCAAGGACTTCCTGACCGAGAACCTGGTCGGCCACGAGATCGTGCGGGTGCTGCCCGTGGCGATCAGTGTCCTGAAGACGTACGACCCTCCGCTCACCGCGGTGGAGGGCCACGAGGTCACCGCGGTGCACCGGCACGGCAAGTTCCTGGACCTCGTCACCGACGGCGGTCCGCACTTCGTGACCCATCTGGCCCGCGCCGGCTGGCTGCACTGGAAGGACCGGCTCCCCGACGGACCGCCCCGCCCCGGCAAGGGCCCCCTCGCCCTGCGGGTGGCCCTGGAGACGGGCGCCGGCTTCGACCTGACCGAGGCGGGCACACAGAAGCGCCTCGCCGTGTACGTCGTCCAGGACCCCCAGGACGTCCCGGGCGTGGCCCGGCTGGGCCCCGACCCGCTCGCGGCCGACTTCGACGAGCGGCGGTTCGCGGACCTGCTGAAGGACGAACGCCGCCGGCTCAAGGGCGCCCTGCGCGACCAGAGTCTGATCGCCGGAGTCGGCAACGCCTACAGCGACGAGATCCTCCACGCGGCGAAGATGTCCCCCTTCAAACTGGCCGCCTCCCTCACCCCGGAGGAGACGGGACGTCTGTACGAGGCCTTGAGAGGCACCCTGACAGAGGCGGTCGAACGCTCCCGCGGTGTGGCGGCCGGGCGGCTGAAGGCCGAGAAGAAGAGCGGTCTGCGTGTCCACGGCCGCACCGGCGAGCCCTGTCCCGTGTGCGGCGACACCGTCCGCGAGGTCTCCTTCAGCGACTCCTCCCTCCAGTACTGCCCGACCTGCCAGACGGGCGGAAAGCCCCTGGCGGACCGCAGGATGTCGAGGCTGCTCAAGTAGCGCGTCAGCCGTGTTCGGTCTGGCGCCCGTACGCCACCGGCGCGCCCGTGAACGCGTCGAGGAGGACCCGTTCGCCGAGCTTGCGTTCCAGCTTCACGGTCACGTTGTCCATGAGCAGGTTGGAGGTGCACGGACCGTCGTCCGTTCCGACGATCGCCGCGGACAGCACCACGCTGCCGTCGGTCTCCAGGGCGCGCACCGCGGGCCCGTCGTCGCAGGCTCCATGGCCCGCGAGGACGGTGACGGACTTGCCGTCCGCGCTGGTCTTGATGAACTGCTCCAGCGGCATCTGGGAGTCCGTGGGAGTCTCCCGGGCGGGTCCGATCGGGGACTTGGGAAGCTCCGAGGGCTCGATCGCGACGCGCTTGAGCGGGGTGTCGTACCCCTTCAGCGTGAACAGCCAGGCCGGGACGGTGGCCGGACCCCGGCTGGTGACCAGGGTCGTCTTTCCCAACTTCGCCTCGGTCACGGTCAGATGCGGCCCGTCGTCGCCGCCGCGGGCCACACTGTCGTACGCCTGCCGCGCGTCCATGAGGGGAAGGGTGAGCGAACCGCCGCTCCGCCACTGGACCCTGCCCTTCTCGGGCGAGGTGGTGGGCAGTTCACCGTCGAGGACGAAGTGCTGTGCCCCGTAGGCCATCTTGTCGGCGGTGTTGCGGAAGGCGTTGTCGGGCAGCTGGACCACGTCCGCCATCGGGTAGTACCCCTTGCGCCACACCTCGGCCGCCCGTGAACCGTCCCAGGCGTCGGCCACCTTCTGGGCCCGGGACCTGGACTCGTCGCTCTGGGCGCGTGAGCCGTGTTCGCTGCCGCAGCCGGCGAGGAGCAGTGCGAACGGAACCAATAGACCGGCAGTTCGTGCGACGCGTGTACGCATGTGTTCCCCCAGGACCGAACGGTTGTCGCTCCTGAGACGCCGGGACCGTGCTCCGCGTTCGCCCTCAGCCGGAGTTGAGTGTCACCAGGTGCTCGCCGTCGGTGGTGCGGACCTCGTAACGGGCGATCTGGTCGGGGTGGTAGGACGAGGCGCCGTTCATGATGAGCTCACGGGCGTCGTGGCGCGGGACGTTCCAGGTGGTGACCGTCTCCTCGGTGCCGTCGTGGCCGACGATCACCAGGAGACAGGTGCGGGGGCCCGCCCCGTCCTTCACCTTCAGCTCCACCTGGGTGCCCGCGGTCTCGTCCGCGGCCGTGACCTGGGCCCATACCCCGGACCGTGCGTCGGTCGCCTCGATCTGCTGGGCCTTGTCCCCGCCGCCGGCGACGACCACGATCCCGGGTCCGGCCACCGCGAACGCGACGGTCGCCGCCACGGCGCACAGGAACCGCCTGCGTCCGGACCGATGGCGCGCCCCCACCTCGGAGAGCAGCCGGTCCAGCATCCGGGGGCCGGGCTTGGCCAGCGGACTCACGAACTGCGGGGTGGAGCGCCGGTACAGCATCAGCTGACGGGTTATGGGGCCGAATTCGGTGACGTGCGCCGCGCACCGAGGGCACTCCATGAGGTGATCCTCGAAGCGGAAGGCGTCCGCCTCGTCCAGCACGCCGAGCGCGTACGCGGCGACGTCGCGATGCCTCTCCTGGGACCTCATGCGGAATCCTCGTGCCGTTGGGTGTGGGTGGGGTTACTCCTTGCTCCCACCCGTACGCAGCGGACCGTCGAATCACTCAAGCCCCGCACAGAATCGCAACCATTGGATTCGGAGCGGCCAAACACGAGGATTGGTCCCGTTCGAAAAAAGTCCGGGACCGTCCCCTCCGACACCGTGCGCGGCCGGAACCCCGAGGCTGTGCATGGCTTAGAACAGGTGGATGGCGAGATGCCCGAGCGGCAGCCCGAGCTGCCAGGCCTTCGTCCACACCTGCGGGCCCTCGTCGTCGCCGATGCCCGAACCGCCGCCGGGCACCGCGTTGAGGTCCGGGGCGAGGAGTTCGGTCTCCTCCAACCATTGCCAGGCCGCCTCGGCCAGGTCCAAGTCAGGTGCGGGAGCCCCGGATTCGATGGCCTCGGCCGCGAGCCCCGCCATCCGCTCGCGTACCCAGTCCTGCCACGGCTGGTCGTACGCCGTCAGTGACAGCCAGGTCTCCAGCTGGGAGACGACCCGGATGCCGGACAGCTCGCCGTCGGTGTCGGACAGGAAGATGGTCAGCGCCAGGGCGTCGCGCCCGGCGCGGAACTCGAAGGACGTCGGCGGCATCAGATCGCCGGTCCGCAGCAGCTCGTCGGCGATGTACTCGGCGTACAACCAGGCCATGGGGACGGTGAGTTCACCGCCGCCGGCGCCGTCCGTGCTCTCTTGACCTCTGTGCAGCATCCCTTCCTGCCTTCCTCCGGTGCGTGCGCGTCGCCCGTTGCCGGGCCCCAGTGCGGAACACGGATGAAGACAGCCGATTACTCAACCATGGTCCTCAGCAAGGCGCTTTGCGAAGGCTTTGCCGCAACATGGGTTTCAGCGCAGGTCGGCCGCATATCCGGGAAGGACCCGGCGCAGGGCGCGCAGCGCGTAGTACGCGCGGGACTTCACGGTACCGGGCGGAATCCCGAGCGCTGCCGCGGCCTCCGCCACACTCGCCCCCTGGAAATACACCAGCACCAGGACTTCACGGTGCTCCGGAGTGAGTGTCTTCACAGCCTCGCGCACATCGAGGGTCGCCGCCGCCCGCTCGGCGTGATCGGCACAGACCCGCGCGTTCTCCAGGATCGCGTCCCCGACCTCCGGCGGACGCGCCTGCCGGGCCCGCCGGGCGTCTATCGCCAGCCGCCGTCCCACGGTCAGCAGCCAGGGTCGTACGGAATCGAAGTCGTCGGCCCGCAGCGCCTCGGGGTGCTGCCAGGCCCGTACGAGGGTCTCCTGGACGAGGTCCTCGGCGCGCTGGCGGTCTCCGTCGCACAGCCGGAGCAGTAGCGCGAAGAGAGGCCGGCCGTGCTCGCGCTGCAGTGCGGCGAGCTCGTGCTCGGCGGTCGTCCCGTTCGTGAGCGTGGTTCCGGCCGTCATGGCCGTATGGCATCGCAGCGTGCGGGTGAGGGACAGGGCACGTACCCGGATCTGCGGCGGACGGTCGATCGCGTCGACGAACGGTACGACGAACGGTTCCCTCCGCATCGCCCATAGGGCGAATGAACGTGCCCGGGCAGTTTGCGGCGGTGCTCATCTTCGTACGTATTGTGCGTAAATATGATCACAGTGGGGTGAGCTGATGATTGCACGCAGACGACAGGTGGCCCTGGCCCTCACGGCCCTCCTGGCCGCGGGCGCCGCCTGCCAGGCCCAGGACCACGAACCTCCCGAACGCCCCGGCCGTCCGGCCCCGTCCGCCGACGGGTCCCGCGGCTTCACACTCGTCGCCTCCGGCGACGTCCTCCCGCACAGCTCCATCATCGACCGCGCCCGCTTCGACGCGGGCGGCACCGGCTACGACTTCCGCCCGATGCTGTCCGGTGTCGAACCGGTGGTCTCCCGCGCCGATCTGGCGCTGTGTCACATGGAGACCGTCTACGGCGCCGACGGCGACTACACCGGATACCCCGCCTTCAAATCCCCGCCCGAAGTCGCCGAGGGCCTCGCCGCCACCGGCTACGACGGCTGCTCCACCGCCTCCAACCACAGCCTCGACGACGGCGCCCAGGGCATCAGCCGCACCCTCGACGCCCTCGACCGCCAGGGCGTACGGCACGCCGGCAGCGCACGCACCGAGGCCGAGGCGCGGACGGTCACGGTCCTGCGCGCGGGCCCCGTGAAGGTCGCCCACCTCGCGTACACCTACGACACCAACGGCTACCCCCTGCCGCAGGGGCAGCCCTGGGCCGTCAACCTCATCGACGAGGGCAAGATCCTCGCGGACGCCCGCGGCGCCCGGCAGGCGGGTGCCGACGTGGTCGTCGTGTCCGTGCACTGGGGCACCGAATGGCAGGACGCCCCCGACGACCGCCAGCTCACACTGGCGCGCTCCCTCACCGCCGCCCGTACGGGAGGCCGCCCCGACATCGACCTGATCCTCGGCACCCATGCCCATGTCCCGCAGGCGTACGAGAAGGTGAACGGCACCTGGGTGGTCTACGGCATGGGTGACCAGGTCGCCGGCGAGATGTTCAACCACCAGGGCGCGCAGGATCCGCGCGGCAACCAGTCCACCATCGGCCGCTTCACCTTCGTCGCGCCGGTGAAGCCGGGCGGCCGCTGGGAGGTGAGGAAGGCCGAGTTCATCCCGCAGCTGTTCGACGTCGACGCCGGCCGGGTGCTGAACCTCAACGAGGTGATCGCGGCAGGCGCCGAGCTGACCGGCGTGCGCGACCGCATCCGGGAGGTGGTGCTGAGCCGGGGTGCGGCGAAGGACGGTCTGACGATGGGGCAGTAGTGAAGGGGGAGAAACCGGCGGTCAGTCCACGTCCACGTGGTCGAACGTCCGCAGCATCTCCTTCAGCACGCGCGCGCACGCCTTGAGCTCGGCCCCGGTCAGATCGCCGCCGACCTGCCGGTTCAGGGCGTGCTCGCGAGCGAGGATCGCGGTGATCACGGCCTCGCCGTCCCCCGTGATGCGAATGAGCGAGGACCGCTGGTGCGCGGGGTTGGGCGTGGCCTCCGCCCAGCCGCGGTCCCTCGCCTCGTTGGCCATCCGCTGCACGAACTGCCGGGTCAGCGCCATGATCCGGCCCATCTGAGGCACCGTCATGGGCCCGTATCTGTGCAGCAGGACGAGCACGGAACGCACCCCGACGGAGACCCCCTCGACCTCCTCGCCCTGTTCGAGCTTGCGCAGGCCGCGCCGGTAGAGCGCGCCGACCAGGTCGAACACCTCGCTGACACGGTGGCCGAGCTCGTCGGGCGGGAGGGGTTCGTCGATGTCGTTCACGCCGCCATTGTGACACCTGAGTTGTCAAAGCCGCCAGAAGATGACACCTTGGTTGTCATGACAGTCGCTTCTGAACTGAGCTACTACACGTCCACCGACGGTGACCTCGCCTATCGCGACCTGGGCACCGGGGACGTCGTGGTGCTGGTGCACTCGGGGTTCGCCGACCACCGTGTCTTCGACGAGCAGATACCGGCGTTGGCCGCCGCCGGCTTCCGGGTCGTCGCACCCGACGTGCGCGGTCATGGCTTCTCCGCCAACGCGAGCAAGCCGTTCCGCTGGGCCGACGACCTCGGTGGTCTGCTGCGCCACCTCGACGCCGGACCCGCGGTCCTGGTCGGTCTGTGCATGGGCTCGGCGGTGGTGACCGACACCGTGCTGGAGTACCCCGAGCTGGTCCGAGCGGTGGTCGTCTGCGGCGCCGCAACCAGCGCCTTCGAGTACGCCGATCCGTGGACGCTGGAGCGCGCGGGCGAGTCGGCCCGCATGCTGGCCGCGGGCGACCTCGACGGCTGGGTCGAGGCCTTCGGACGGAACGCGGCCGGACCGCACCGCACGGTCGACGACATCGCCCCGGACGTCGTGCGACGGCTGCGGGAGATGGCGGCGCACACCGTCTCCAAGCACACGGCCGGCGAGACGGACTGGCTCACGCCCTTGGCCGATCCCTGGTCACGGGTCCCGAAGATCGAGGTCCCGGTCCTCGCCGTGCACGGAGCCCTCGACGCCTCCGACGCGATAGCCATGGCGGACCGGCTCGCGCACACCGTGCCCGACGGCCGCTCCGTGACCATCGAGGGCGTCGGGCACTACCCGCACATGGAGAGGCCCGAGCGGTTCAACGAGATCCTGCTCGACTTCCTCCGCACCCTCTGAACGGGTCTACGGGACCACGGTCACCGGCCACCGTCCGGCCTTCACCAGCCGCACCGCGACCGAGCCGACGATCCGGTGACCGGCCTGTTCGGAAGCGCCCACCACCACGGCGTCCGCCTTGAGTTCGTCCGCGGCCCGCACCAGGCCGCCGTAGGGGTCCCCGCGGAACGTGTGGAACTCCCACCGCACATCGAATATCCCCTTGGTGCGCTCGGTCGCCTCCCGGATCTGGGCGACCAGATCCTCGGCGATCTCGTCGGTCGTCTCCGCGACCGGTGCCCCGAGCGCCGCGCCCGCCGTCATCACCGGCTGCACGTACACGACCGCGAGGAGAGCGTGCTGGCGGCGGGCCAGGCCGCCGGCGTACGCCGCCGCTCGGAAGGAGGAGTCGGAGCCGTCCACTCCGACGACGATGACCTTCGGCCCGTCCGTGCCCCGCTCGAACCGGTGCGAGTGCTGTTCCGTCACGGCTGGAGGCTATCGGAATCCCCAGGTCCCGCCGCCGGGCGGGGCCTCCCGACGGGCGGTACGGCCCGGCTGTTCCTACAGTCGGAACATGAGTGCCACCGTCGAGGCCGTACCGGCGAAGGACACCACGGGCCCGACACGACGGCCCGGCAGCGGCCTCCTCAGCAGGGTGCCGGAAGCCTTCGCGGCCTTCTTCGGCGCCCTCGGACTGCTGTGCCTGCTGCTCGCCTTCATCCCGCCGCTGCGCAGCCTCCTCCGCCCCGTCGTCCGCCTCCTCGACCTGCTGATCGTTCCGGTCAGCGCCAACCTCGCCTACGCCGTCTTCCTCTTCCTGCTCGCCGGCGCCACCGCCGCCCGCAAGAAGGTCGCCTGGTGGCTGGTCGTCGTCTACCTGGGCCTGCTCGTCCTCGTCGACGCCCTGGGCGTGGCCGTCGGCCTGTACGCCGACTCCATCCCCTCCCTCGTCGTGTGCGGACTCGCTCTGGCCCTCCTCGTCGTCGCCCGCGGGGAGTTCTACGGCGCCTCCCGCCGCGCCGCCGTCCGACGGGCGGTCCTGGTCCTGCTGGCCGGCCTCGTCCTGGGCATCCTGGCCGGCTGGGGCCTGGTCGAGCTCTTCCCCGGCACGCTGCCGCGCGGCCAGCGCCTGCTGTGGGCCGCCAACCGGGTCTGCGGCGGCCTGGTCTCCGGCCGCTCCTTCGACGGCGCACCGCCCCGCGCCCTGTTCTTCCTCCTCGGCCTGTTCGGCGCCCTCGCCCTCCTCAACGCCGCCGCCACCCTCTTCCGCTCCCAGCGCATGGAGGCGTCCCTCCACGGCGACGAGGAGGCCCGTATCAGGGCGCTGCTGAAGGCCTACGGCGAGAAGGACTCCCTCGGCTACTTCGCCACCCGGCGCGACAAGGCCGTCGTCTTCTCGCCCAGCGGCAAGGCCGCCGTCACCTACCGCGTCGAGGCCGGCGTCTGTCTCGCCAGCGGCGACCCCGTGGGCGACCGCGAGGCCTGGCCGCACGCCATCGCCGCCTGGCTCGACGCGGCCCGCCGACACGCCTGGGCGCCCGCCGCGATGGGCGCCTCCGAGGACGGCGCCAAGGCCTACGCCCGCGCCGGACTCGGCGCACTCCAACTCGGCGACGAGGCGATCCTGAACGTGGCCGACTTCGACCTGGGCGGCCGCGACATGCGGGTCACCCGGCAGGCCGTGAACCGGGTCCGCCGCACCGGCGCCCACTGCCGCATCCGCCGCCACGCCGCCCTCACCGACGCGGAGATGGAGGAGGTCGTCGACAAGGCCGACGCCTGGCGCGACACCGAGACCGAACGCGGCTTCTCCATGGCCCTGGACCGCCTCGGCGACCCCGCCGACGGCGACTGTCTCCTCGTGGAAGCCCTCGACGAGGACGGCAAGCTGCTCGCCCTGCTGTCCTTCGTGCCCTGGGGCACCGACGGCGTCTCCCTGGACCTGATGCGCCGTGACCGCAGCGCACCCAACGGCGTCATGGAGTTCATGGTCGCCGAACTGTGCGCGGTGGCACCCAAGTCCGGCGTCCGCCGGATCTCCCTCAACTTCGCCGTCTTCCGCTCGGTCTTCGAGGAGGGCGCCCGCATCGGCGCCGGACCGGTGCTCCGCCTCTGGCGCCGACTGCTGCTGTTCTTCTCCAAGTGGTGGCAGCTGGAGGCCCTCTACCGCTCCAACGCCAAGTACCGCCCCGAGTGGTACCCGCGCTTCATCTGCTACGGCGAGACCGGCGCCCTCGCCCGCATCGGCCTCGCCTCCGGGATCGCCGAGGGCTTCGTCTCCGTACCGTCACTGCGCAAACTCTGGGGAAAGGGGCACCCGAAGGCCCAGCCTCGGCCGGCCACCACCGAGGGCCTGCCGTCGCTGTCGGCGCTCGGCCTCGACGGAGGGGACGAGGCCGGGGCAGCCGGCCCGGATGCGGGCCTGCCCGAACAGGCCCGCATCCGGCACCAGAAGCTGGACCGGCTGCGCGCCGAGGGCATCGACCCCTACCCCGTCGGCATCCCGCAGCGCACCCACACCCTCGCCGAGGTCCGCGAGGGCGAAGAGGTCACCGTCGCGGGCCGGGTCATGCGGGTGCGGGATCTCGGCGGCATCGTCTTCGTCACCCTGCGGGACTGGTCCGGCGACCATCAACTCGCCCTGACCCGCGACCGCGGCGGCCTCGACGGCTTCCGCACCGACATCGACATCGGCGACCACATCACCGCGACGGGCACGGCCGGCGCCAGCGACAAGGGCGAACCCACCGTCTTCGTCACCTCCTGGCAGCTCACCGGCAAGTGCCTGCGCCCGCTCCCCGACAAACGCCGCGGCCTGACCGACCCCGAGGCCAAGGTCCGCACGCGCTATCTCGACCTCGTCTCCAGCCCGGCCGCCCGCGAAGTCGTCCGCGCCCGCTCCACCGCGGTGCAGGCCCTGCGTCAGGGCCTGTTGAGCCGCGGCTACCTCGAGGTCGAGACCCCGATGCTCCAGCAGATCCACGGCGGCGCCAACGCCCGCCCCTTCACCACCCACATCAACGCCTACGACCTCGACCTGTATCTGCGCATCGCCCCCGAGCTGTACCTGAAACGGCTGTGCGTCGGCGGCCTGGAGAAGGTCTTCGAGATGGGCCGCACCTTCCGCAACGAGGGCGTCTCCTACAAGCACAACCCCGAGTTCACGATGCTGGAGGCCTACCAGGCCTTCGCCGACTACGACGTCATGCTCGACCTCACCCGCGAACTCGTCCAGGGCGCCGCCACCGCGGCCTTCGGCTCGCCGGTCGCCCGCAAGGACGGCACCGAGTACGACATCTCCGGAGTCTGGCCGGTCAAGACCGTCTACGGCGCCATCTCGGAGGCACTGGGGGAGGAGATCGACGCCGACACGGAACTGGTGCGGCTGCACCGGCACTGCGACCGCGTGGGCGTGCCGTACACCGGCGACGACGGCCGCGGCGACGTCGTCCTGGAGATGTACGAGCGGCTCGTCGAGGAGAAGACCCGACTGCCCACCTTCTACAAGGACTTCCCGACCGACGTCTCCCCGCTCACCCGCCAGCACCGGGAGGACCCGAGGCTCGCCGAACGCTGGGACCTCGTCGCCTTCGGCACCGAACTCGGCACCGCCTACTCCGAGCTCACCGACCCCGTCGAGCAGCGCCGCCGCCTCACCGCCCAGTCCCTGCTCGCCGCCGGGGGAGACCCCGAGGCGATGGAGCTCGACGAGGACTTCCTCGACGCCCTCGAGTACGCGATGCCGCCCACCGGGGGCCTCGGCATCGGCGTCGACCGGCTCGTCATGTTCCTCACCGGCCTGACGATCCGGGAGACGCTGCCGTTCCCGCTGGTGCGCCGCCGCTGACGGTCCGCCATAGGCCGGGCGGGTGCTTTCCTGCCGCCGCACCGGTGTAGTCCTGGTGCGTCGGCCATGGTTGGGGCGACTGATGAGTCATGACGAAGGATCAGTTCCTCACACGGCTGCTCTCGCGACGCCGGGCCCTGCTCGCCGGCGCCGCCGCTGTCGGCGCGGCCGGCACGGCCGGACTGTTCGCGGCCGGCACCGGCGACACCCCGAAGCGGCCCGTGCTCCCCGCCGCGGGCCCCCCGGCGCGCCGCCCGCTCAAGCCGTCCGCCTACCGCCTCCAGCCCCTGACCGGCTACGGCCCACCGCGCACCGCCCCCCGCCGCACCCTGGTGCGCCACGAGCCGCTGCTACGGGTGTCCGGGCGCGGCCGCACCATGGTGCTGACCTTCGACGACGGGCCCGATCCCCGCTACACCCCCGACATCCTGGACACCCTGGCGGAGTACGACGTCCGCGCGATGTTCTTCGTGTGCGGCGAGATGGCGGTCGACAACAAGGACCTGCTGACCCGCATGTCCGACGAGGGGCATGTCGTCGGCAACCACACCTGGTCCCACCCCCTGCTCACCCGGTTGAGCCGGGGTCGCATCCGCTCCGAGATGGAACGCACCTGCGACGTCATCGAGGAGGCGTACGGCGAACGCCCCCAGTGGTTCCGCGCGCCCTACGGCGCCTGGAACCGTGCCGCCTTCCAGCTCGGCGCGGAACTCGGCATGGAACCCCTCGCCTGGACGGTGGACACCCTCGACTGGACCGCCCCCGCGGCCCGCACCATCGTCGGCCGGGTCGAGAACGGCGCCGCCCCCGGCGTCGTGGTGCTCTCGCACGACGCCGGGGGCGACCGCTCCCAGAGCGTCCGGGCGCTGCGCGACTATCTGCCGCAACTCCTGGACTCCGGCTATCACGTCACCGTCCCGAGACGGCATTACGCATAGCACCGGATCGGCCCGCCCGGTCGGGGACGCTCAGCGGACCTCGACCAGGCGGGCGAACGTGACGACATTCCCCGCGTAACCGTTCTGCTTCGAGAAACCTCCGCCACAGGTGATGACGCGCAATTCCGGTGTGCCCTTGGAGCCGTAGACGCGGTCGCCCGGGAAGTTGTTCTTCTCGAAGACCTCGATGCCGTAGATCTCGAACACGGCCGTCTTTCCGTCCTTGCGCTGCACCTCGACGCGATTTCCCTTCTTCAGGGCCCCGAGTCCGTAGAACACGGCGGGGCCCAGTTTGTTGTCGACATGGCCCACGAGGATGGCGGTGCCCTTCTCACCGGGAGAGACCGCGCCGGTGAACCAGCCGGCCAGGTTCGGGTCCTCCGGCGGCGGCGCGCCCACCCAGCCGTCGGCGTCCAGGCCGACGGGCATGACCGGCGCGTCGACCTGGATCGCCGGGATCCTGATGCGGTCGGGCTCGGAGAACGGCTGTGGTGTCGCCGATCCGGCGAAGGTGCCGGGAACACGGCTGTCCGCCGCAGCGGCGGTCGCCGGCTGCGGCGGACCCACATCGAACTCTCCCGAACCGTTCCGAATGAGAGCGAGGCCGGTCAGCAGAACAAGCGCTATCACGCCCCAAGGAGCGCGCTTCTTCCGCCGCTCCTCCTCCTCGGCCAGTTCGGCCAGCTCGGACGCAGACATTCGACTACCCCTCTCGACGCGACCGTCGCCCCGTCATTCGCGCATACGAGAACGCTAAGTACGGAGGGCGGAACCGGCGACGCGACAGAAGCGAACGGGTGGCCCCCTCGCCGTGGGTGCGCCATCCGAGTTGCCGACGGCAGGAATTTTCTGACGGTCTGTGACCTGCGGCAATATCCGATTGTGCGCTTGTCGCTCGGCGTGTCCTCTCACCAGTACGGACCATTGCCGAAATGCGCCCGCGTGCACGGCATCTGAGGGTCGTTCTGGGAGGCGCTTTCTCGCCGATCCACCGGGGACCGTTCCCGGGGCGTCTTCCGCGGAGGATCACATGCGTACCACCCGTGCCCTGGCGGCCTCTGTCGCCGCGGTCGCCGCCCTCGGACTCGCCGCCCCCGTCGCCGTAGCGCGCGACGGGATGCCGGGCGGTTCGGGCAGCGCCGTCAGCCCGAGCAACATCGTCGCCCTGCCCAGCGTCATCGCCCGCGGTGGCCAGTTGACGATCACCGTCGACAACTGCGCCGGCGGCGGCACCGCCACCTCGCCGGCGTTCACCGCTCCGGTGACCCTTACCCCTGGCAACCCGGCCAGGGGCACCGCCACCGTCAGCTCGACCGCCAACCCGGGCCTGTACTCCATCACGGTCAACTGCACCAACGGCCGGAACCCGCTCACCAGGGATGACGCCTTCACCGTCATCGGTGGTGTCCGCGGTGGCCTCGGCGGCAGCAGCACGAACGGTGCGACCCCGACGGACATGGCGATCGGCGGCGGGCTCGTGGCCGCGGCCGCCATCGGCGGCGGGGTGTTCTGGATGCGCCGCCGCTCGGAGAAGCGCATCTGATCTCCCCTTCGGACACAGCTGCGCGCACGTACACAGGCCTTCGCCCCGGACCCTGGGAAGGGTTCCGGGGCGAAGGCCTGTCCGGGGGAGCGGTCAGGTGCCGTCCTCGCCGGTGCGGCGGCGCGAGAAGTAGTACGCCGCCCCGACCGAGCCCGCGATGAGCGCGGCACCGAGTCCGATCTCCTTGAGGTCGAACCCGGCGATCGTGCCGCCCTCACCGGCGTGCACACCCTGGTTGGGGTACGGGTAGGGCGTGGGGTTCGTGCGGCCGGTGGCGATGGTCAGCTGTGTCGAACCGCTGACCCCGTCGCAGGAGAACGTCACCTTGTACGTGGCGCCCGGTTTGGCGTCCCAGTCGACCACCGCCGTCGCGGACGAGCGGTGGCCCGGGATGGAGATCGTGTCGAACACCCCCGAGCTGACCGTCGCGGACCCGACGCAGCCGCCCTTGTCCCGGTCCAGTTGCAGAGTGACCTGGCCGCCCGCCGCGACGGTCGAGGGCAGGACGCTGAAGCCGAACGGCGTGATGTTGTCGCCCTGGGCGACGGCGGCCGGTGCGGCGAGGGCGAGGGCACTGACGCCCAGCAGAGCGGCCGAAGCTACGCGTATCGCGCGCATGGTGAATCCTCCGGGTCCCCGAGGAGCAGCAGCGGACCTTTTCCGCTTGCGCCAGAAATGCACCTCGATGACCGGAACGCTAGGAAGGTACGCACATGTGCGCGAACGCTGTCGGGCGAATGGGGCACAGATGTGGGCCGGTCGGGGGACGGTGACGGCGTGGCGGCCGTCCCCCGGTGGCAGGCGGGGTGAGGGCGCGTCAGGACCTGGCGTCCGGGAAGAGGTTCAGGAACGGTTCCGCCGATGCCGTGATGCCCCGGCTGTAGGGCGCGTCGAAGTCCCAGATCAGGAAGAGCAGGAAGGCGATCAGCGCGGAGAAGATCCCGGCGAGGATCAGCTCGCGCGCCGTACGCCGGATCTGCAGGGCCAGGACCATGCCGATGGTGACGACCGCCCCGCCGATCAGCCCGAACCACACCACGCCCGGCATCGTCGCCCCCATCGAGTTGATACGGGCGGTGCGCGCCTGGTCGGCAGCGGCCACCTGGTCGACGAGCGGCTGGTAGGCCTGGGCCTGGAAGTCCGTCCTCGGCTCGTAGTCGGTGACGTCGTGGCGGATCTGCTCGAGGAGGTCGGCGCCCCGCTGGGTGGCCTTGCCGTTGTCGGCCATCGCCTTCCACTCGGTGTTCACCACGTGTCCGACATAGGCGTTGACATCGTCCCGAATACGGTCACGGGCGTCGGCCGGGTAGACCCGTACACGCTCCGAGATCTCGTGCAGGGCCACGGCCTCCGCCTGGACGTGGTCCTGGGCGGCGCTGCGGCCCTCCCAGACGCCCGCGATGGCCAGGCCCAGGACGATGGCGTACACCACGCCGATCCACATCGTCATGTACTCGATGACGTCCGGGGTCTCGCTGGGGTCCTCGTCCTGGGCCGCCGCGTTGTGGCGGACGACGGAGATGACGACCACCACGCCACAGGCGGCCAGCATCGCGAGGGTGAGAACAAGCCATTCCGGCAAGGGGTGCCTCCAGGGATCAGCGCGGACGCAGTGCGGCGACGGCGACCAGCGCGGGCACCGTGATGAGCAGGACGAAGGTGAGCGGCGACGTGCCGCCGCGGGGGGCCTGCCGGGGTGCCGGGGCTTTGTAGGCCGGATAGTGCACGGGGGCCGCGGCGGGAGCCGGGGCCGGTTCGGCCGGCGGTGTGGGGGTCGGGGTCGGAGTCGGGCTTGGTGTGGGGGGAGGGCTGGGAGTCGGCTGTGGCTGGGGTGCCGCCGGCCGTGGGGCGGGAGGAGCCGGCTCCGGTGGCGGTGGCGGTGGCGGCGTGGGTGTCGGTGTCGGTGTGCGCTTCGGTGGCGGTGGCGGTGGCGGGGGTGGCGTCGGTGACGGTTCGGGTGGGCATGTCGGGACCGGGGTGGGTGTCGGGGTGGGCGTGGGGCTCGGCGAAGGCGTCGGGCAGGACGGGGGCGTCGGCCAGGTGAGGCTTCCGGCGACCGCCACCGCCTTGATTCCGTCCGGCCCGGTCGAGGCGGACGCGCAGGCGTCGGCCGCCGCCGTGTTCACCGGTACGCCGACGGCCAGCCATGTCAGTGTCAAGAGCAACAACACCCGTATGGTCGGGGCGTATTGAGTCGATTCGGGTCGCTGCACGACGGAGATCATGAACCGAGAACGCGCTGTCCCGCTCCCGGGTACCGATGGATTGCCCCGAACGAGTGATCGGCCCGCGTCACAGGCTCCCAAAAGAAAAATGTGTCTCCGCTGAACACAACAGCCACTTCCGTCCGTACTCATGGCCGTGCGGCGGCGCAAAAGGGCGCTGCAACACCCGTACGAATTTGGGGAGTTGACGATGAAGACCTCCTGGCGGAGTGCATCGCTCGTGGCGAGCGCTGCGGCGGTGCTGGCGCTGACGACGGCGTGCGGCCAGGAAGCAGCGCCGTCCGCGAGCAGCCAGAACGTCGGCGCGACGGCCGCGGCCGGTGGCTACGGCAGTGCGGGCACCGGCATCGGGTCCGGCCTGGGCAACGGGACCGCGAGCCCCTCGGCATCCGCGGCGGCCCCGGCCGCTCCCGCGGGCAAGCTGGCCGTCGTCACCAACCCCGAGCTCGGCAAGGTGCTGACGGACAGCGGCGGGCTGACCCTCTACCGCTTCGACACGGACACCGCCGAGCCGCCGAAGTCCAGCTGTGACGGCGACTGCGCGAAGACCTGGCCGCCCGTGCCCGCGGACGACGCCACGGCCGGCGACGGCATCGACAAGTCGCTGCTCGGCGAGGTCACCCGCTCCGACGGCAGCAAGCAGCTGACGGTCGGCGGCTGGCCGGCCTACCGCTATGTGAAGGACGTCAACGCCGGGGACGTCAACGGTCAGGGTGTGGGTGGCAAGTGGTACGCGCTGGCCTCCGACGGCAAGAAGGCCGGTGGCGGAGGCGGAGGCGGGGGCGGCGCCGAGGCGGCCGACCTGCCCGGGCTGTCCACCCGCCAGGACCCGAACCTGGGCGAGATCGTCGTCGACAAGAACGGCATGACGGTCTACCGCTTCATCAAGGACGTGGCCTGGCCGGACCCGATCTCGAAGTGCGAAGGAGCCTGCCTCGAGAAGTGGCCGGCCGTCGCACCGGTGGAGGCCGACGACACCAAGGGCATCGAGAAGAAGGGCCTGATGAGCTTCACCCGGCCCGACGGGGTCAAGCAGCAGACCATCGACTGCTGGCCCATCTACACCTTCGCGCAGGACAAGGAGCCCGGGGACACCAACGGTCAGGGCGTCGGCGGCACGTGGTACGTCGTGGCACCCGACGGCAAGCCGATCAAGAAGTAGGTCTTCTCCCCGGGGCCGAACAGCCCCACCCGTAAGAACCGAACCGCGGAAGGGAGGTCCGAGGCGACAGCGGAGTCCGGACAGCACGCACCGCGCGCGGTCCACCGGCCCGCCCCCTGCGCACCGCACGCAGGGGGCGGGCCGTTTTGCCTTGTTTCAGCGGGACTTGGGCATGGTCAACCCGGCACGTGCCGCAGGCAGTGACCGGGAACGGACGGTCAATTTCCGGTTCCGCTCGCTCCTTTGGCAGGCGATCAGTAGCCTCAGCTCGAACACCGGATCGCCTACGCCTTGGAGAGATAGATGGAGCGTCCCGCCTGGGCCCCACGGAGCATCGACATCTCGGTGCCTAGCGTTTCGCGGATCTACGACTTCTACCTGGGCGGTTCGCACAACTTCGAGGTCGACCGCGAGGCGGCCCGCAAGGCGATGGAGTTCATGCCGGGACTCCCCAAGATCATGCAGGCGAACCGGGCGTTCATGCGCCGCGCGGTGCGCTTCGCGGCGGGCCAGGGCATCACCCAGTTCCTGGACATCGGTTCGGGCATCCCGACCTTCGGCAACGTCCACGAGGTGGCCCAGTCCGCCAGTCCCGGCGCCCGGGTCGTCTACGTCGACCACGACCCGGTGGCGGTCGCCCACAGCGAGGCCGTCCTGAGGGACAACGCGGACGCGGGCGTCGTCGCCGCGGACCTTCGCAAGCCCCAGGAGATCCTCGCGAGCGCCGAAGTTCAGCAACTGATCGACCTGAACCGGCCGGTGGCCCTGCTTCTCGTTGCCATACTGCACTTCGTGGAAGACGAGGACGACCCGTACAGTGCGGTGGCCGAGCTGCGTGACGCGCTCGCGCCCGGCAGTCTGCTGGTGCTCACTCATGCCTCCTACGAGGGAATCCCGCTGCCGGCCGAGCGGGCCGTCGGCACGGTCGACGTGTACAAGGACATCCGCAACCCGCTGATCATGCGGTCGCGCGAGGACATCGCGCGGTTCTTCGAGGGGTACGACATGGTGGAACCGGGACTGGTGCCGATGCCGCAATGGCGGCCGGAGTCGGAGACCTGGGACCCCGACGACGAGGATCCCTGGGCCTTTTCCGGGTTCGCCGGCGTGGGGCGTACCGCGTGATCGCCGAGCCGGACGGGCCGGAGGGCAGACTGCGCCGGTTCGCGACGATCTGGAGCCGGGCCGTCTTCCCGGTGACCACGACGTCCTCGACCCGGCCCGAGTTCGAGGAACAACTCCTGCCGCTGGCCCGCCGGTTGAGCGAGGCGCTGCGGGCGAGGACCTTCGACGCGAACGAGGGCCGCGCGCTCGGCGCCGCGCTCGTCGCGGTCCACTGCACCGACCCGGAGGCGCTCAGCCGGACACTGGACTGCGTCGACGCCTACCTCGTGCTGTACTGCGGCGGCGACGGCGACCAGGAGGACCTGCGGGTGCGCGCCTCGCGGCTGCAGCACGCCATGGCCGCCGGGTTCGCCTCGGCACTGCGCGAGCGGACCCTGGCCGAGCAGGAGGCCATCTCGGCGGCCGCGTTGAAGGCGCAGGGCGTGGTGGCGCAGGCGCTGCACGCGAGCGAGGCCCGCTTCCGCGCGGTCTTCGAGGGCGCCGCCATAGGGATCGGCATGGCCGACCTGGAGGGCAACATCCTCCAGGTCAACGAGGCGCTGCTGCGCATGTTCGGCATCAACGAGCAGATGATGCGCGGCCGCAACGTCATGGAGTGGACGCACCCCGAGGACGCGCCCCAGACGTGGACCCTCTACGACGAACTCGTCCGCGGCGAGCGAGAGCACTACCACCTGGAGAAGGCGTTCTCCCGCCCTGACGGAACGGTCCTGTGGACCAACCTGACCGTCTCCCTGCTCCGCGACGCGGACGGCAACCCGCAGTACCAGCTCGCGCTGATGGAGGACACCACCGAGCGCCGGCTGCTCAACCTGCGGCTGCGCTACGAGGCCACGCACGACGCTCTCACGGGCCTGCCGAACCGCACGTTCTTCTTCGAACGGCTGGAGAAGGCGCTGGGCGCCGGCGCGGGCCAGCGCTTCGGCCTGTGCTACCTCGACCTGGACGGCTTCAAGACCATCAACGACAGCCTCGGCCACGCGGCCGGCGACCGGCTGCTCGTCGAGGTCGCCGACCGGCTGCAGTCCTGCACGACCGCGCCCGGCGAGATGGTCGCCCGTCTGGGCGGTGACGAGTTCGTCGCGCTGACGACGGGGACCGACACCGAGCGCGAGGTCGACGAGCTGGCCTCGCGGATCATGCACGCGCTGCTCGCCCCGATCAGTGTCGACGGCCGTGACCTGACCGTGCGCGGCAGCATCGGCATCGTCGAGGGCCCGGCGGGGGAGCGCAGCGCTGCGGAGGTGCTGCGCAGCGCGGACATCACGATGTACCGGGCCAAGGCGTCGGGCGGCAACCGCTTCGAGCTCGCCGACGCGGAGGCGGACGCCCGCGCGATCACCCGCCACGGTCTGACCACCGCTCTGCCGACGGCTTTGGAGCGCGGCGAGTTCTTCATCGAGTACCAGCCGCTGGTGCACCTCGGCGACGGCAGCGTGCGCGGCGCGGAGGCGTTGGTGCGCTGGCTGCATCCGCAGCACGGCGTCCTGGGCCCGGACCGCTTCATCCCGCTCGCCGAACACACGGGCCTGATCGTCCCGTTGGGCCGCTGGGTCCTGGAGCAGTCGGTCCGCCAGGCCCGCGCCTGGCGAGAGCGTCACGAGGAAGCCGGTCCGCTCCGCATCAACGTCAATCTCTCGCCGTGCCAGCTCACCCACCCCGGCCTGGTGCAGGACACGGTGGACATCCTGGAGCGCGCGGGTGTGGAGCCGGACGCGCTGTGCCTGGAGGTCACCGAGTCGGCGCTGATCGGTGCGGACGACGATCTGCTGAAGCCGCTGCGCCGGCTGGCCGAGATGGGCGTCGACATCGCCCTGGACGACTTCGGCACCGGCTACTCCAACCTCGCCAACCTGCGCCGCCTCCCGGTGAGCGTCCTCAAACTGGACCGCTCCTTCACCCAGAGCATGCAGCAGTTCCCGGCGGACCCCGTCGACCTCAAGATCGTCGAGGGGATCGTCTCCCTCGCCCACAGTCTCGACCTCGCGGTCACGGTCGAGGGCGTGGAGACGGGCGCCCAGGCCGAACAGCTGCGGATACTGGGCTGCGACACGGCCCAGGGCTGGTACTACGCCCGGCCGGGTCCGCCGGAGCGACTGCACGAGCTGGCGCTGGTGGACGCGACGGGCTGAGCCACCACGGCCGTACGGCGACGCGGGACGAGGTGAGCCGTCACGGCCCCGCGGCGTCGGGCGGCCGCACCCGCGCCAGCGCCTGCCACCGCGCCGCCTCCGCCGCATGCGAGCCGGTCGCGGTGGCCCGCGCGACCGGATCCGGCGCGTCGGGCGCGAGCGGGCCGCCGTCCCGGGCGAGCAGGGTCAACGGCCACACGGGGGTGCCCGGCTCCGCCCTGTCGAAGGGCCACCACTCCCACGGCCCGTCGAAGCGCCAGGCCCGCCCCGCCGCGTCCGCGATCTCGTCGCCGGGTTCGAGGAACGCGTAGGGGCGCAGCAGGAGTTCGAGGACGAAGGGGATGTCGTCCTCGGGGTGGAACTCCTCGCCCTGCTCGTCGAACTCCCCCGGCTCCGGGTCGCGGGCCACCCCGGCCTCCAGGACCGTCACCGCCATGGTGGGGCGGGGCAGCCATCCCGTCTCCAGCGGCGGGTCGAAGCGGTCGACCCGGATGACGTGCACGACGGCCGAGGGGATCCCGACCGTGCAGGTGTCGCCGGCGGTGAGCCGGTCCGGCGGCGGATCGGTACGGAAGAGGGAGCGGCTGCCGGGCGTGGTGCTGAAGGGCAGGACCACGCCACCGGTCCAGTGGATCCCGCAGTCGGGGTCCCGCTGCCACCAGGGCCAGTTCAGGGAGATGTCGTGCCTGGAGACGCACGCCACCGTGGCCGGGGTGTCCGGGCAGCTCACCCGCAGCACATCACCCGGCCGGAAACTCGGATCCAACGGCCCCTCCGTCTCAGCGTTCCAGCAACATACGCTGCAACTCCCGTGCCGCCCGCGGCGGGGCCACGTCGCTGCGGTGGGCCAGCGCGATGGTCCGGTGCAGCCCCGGCCGGGCCAGCGGTGTGACCCGTAGCCCCCGTCCCGAACGCGCGGCCACCATACGCGGTACGACCGCCACACCCAGCCCCGCCCGGACGAAGCCCAGGACCGCGTCCATCTCGCCGCCCTCCACCGCGAAGTCGGGCTCGAAGCCCTCGGAGCGGCATGCGGCGACCGTCAGTTCACGCAGGTCGTAGCCGTGCCGGAACATCACCAGACGCTCGCCCTCCAGGTCGGCGATGCGTACGGTGCGCCGGCCGTCGCCCGGCTTGGGCGCCTCCGGGGACGACACCACCACCAGGTCCTCCCGCAGCAGCTCCACCGTCGTCAGGGCCGGTGAGGGCGTCGGCAGCGGGAGGACGACCAGCGCGAGGTCGAGGGCGCCGCGGGCCAGTTCCCGTACGAGATCGTGCGAGCCGCCCTCCTCGATCATCAGGCGGATGCCGGGATAGCGGTCGTGGAAGGCGCGCAGCACGTCCGGCAGCAGACCGGTGCACAGGCTCGGCGTCGCGCCGAGGCGCACCCGGCCGCTGCGCAGCTGCACCAGCTCCTGCACCTCGTGCCGGGCCGTGTCCGCGTCGGCGAGGATCCGCCGGGCCAGCGGCAGCAGGGCCTCGCCCGCGTCGGTGAGCGTGATGTTGCCCCGGGCCCGCAGGAACAGATCCGCACCGAGCTCCCGCTCCAACGCCTTGATCTGCTGGGACAGGGAGGGCTGCGCGACATGGACGAGGTCGGCCGCCCGGGTGAAGTGCCGGGTCTCCGCGACCGCCACGAAGTACTGGAGCTGCTGGAACTGCATCCTCGTACGATAGCCGCTGACTATCGAATCAAGCCGGACCATGTCTTGGACCGATCAGGCTCCTGGGCCCTAGCGTCTTGAGTCATGGCTCTGGCAACGCGGACGGACCGACGACCGTCCATGGCACGCACGGTGTGGGACAGCTCCGTCGGCAAGAAGACCGTGATGGCGGTCAGTGGGCTGATCATGCTGATGTACCTGGTCGTCCACATGATCGGCAACCTGAAGATCTTCTTCGGGCCGGGCGAGTTCAACCACTACGCGCACTGGTTGCGCACGCTCGGCGAGCCCTTCATGCACTACGAGTGGACGCTGTGGCTGATCCGGGTGGTGCTGGTGGTCGCGGTGATCGCCCACGCGACCTCGGCGTACCAGCTCAGCCGCCGTGACATCAAGGCGCGCCCGACGAAGTACGTGCACAAGAAGCCGCGGGCCGGCTATGCGACGCGGACCATGCGCTGGGGCGGGAACATCCTCGGTCTGTTCATCGTCTGGCATCTGCTGGACCTGACGACCGGCACCGTGCACCCGGGCGGTTTCCAGGAGGGGCGGCCGTACCAGAACGTCGTGGACACCTTCTCCACCTGGTACGGCAACGTCATCTACATCCTGGCGGTACTGGCCTTGGGCCTGCACATCCGGCACGGCTTCTGGAGCGCCGCCCAGACCCTCGGCGCCGGCAACCGCACCCGTGACCGAGCCCTCAAGGCCACGGCCGACATCCTCGCGCTGCTGCTCACGGTCGGCTTCCTCGCCGTACCCGTGGGTGTCATGACCGGAGTGGTGAGCTGAACATGACTACCTTCGTGGACTATGGGACCGGTGAGCCGGTCGTCGACGGCAAGGCCCCTGCCGGACCCGTCGACGAGCGCTGGGACAAGCGCCGTTTCGAGGCCAAGCTGGTGAATCCGGCGAACCGGCGCAAGCACACGGTCATTGTTGTCGGTACCGGTCTTGCGGGTGGTTCCGCGGGTGCCACACTTGCCGAACAGGGCTACCACGTCGTGCAGTTCTGCTATCAGGATTCGCCTCGGCGGGCGCATTCGATTGCCGCGCAGGGTGGTATCAACGCGGCGAAGAACTACCGGAATGACGGTGACTCGATTCATCGGCTGTTCTACGACACGGTGAAGGGCGGGGATTTCCGGGCGCGGGAGTCGAACGTGCACCGCCTTGCGCAGATCTCGGTCGAGATCATCGACCAGTGCGTCGCCCAAGGCGTGCCGTTCGCACGGGAATACGGCGGTCTGCTGGACACGCGGTCGTTCGGTGGTGTGCAGGTGTCGCGGACGTTCTACGCCCGCGGGCAGACGGGTCAGCAGTTGCTGCTGGGCGCGTACCAGGCGCTGAGCCGGCAGATCGCCACCGGGAACATCGAGATGCATCCGCGTACCGAAATGCTGGATCTGATCGTCGTCGACGGGAAGGCGCGGGGGATCGTCGCCAGGGACCTCGTCACGGGGAAGACCGACACCTACTTCGCCGATGCCGTCGTCCTCGCCAGCGGTGGCTACGGCAATGTCTTCTATCTGTCGACCAACGCCATGAACTCGAATGCCACCGCGGTGTGGCGGGCGCACCGGCGTGGCGCGTATTTCGCCAACCCCTGCTTCACGCAGATCCACCCGACCTGTATTCCGCGCACCGGCGATCACCAGTCGAAGCTGACGTTGATGAGCGAGTCGTTGCGCAACGACGGCCGGATCTGGGTGCCGAAGGCCAAGGGCGACACCCGTCCCGCGAACCAGATCCCCGAGGACGAGCGCGACTACTACCTGGAGCGCATCTACCCGTCGTTCGGCAACCTCGTTCCGCGGGACATCGCCTCCCGCGCCGCGAAGAACGTCTGCGACGAGGGCAGGGGGGTAGGCCCGGGTGGCCAGGGCGTTTATCTCGACTTCGCCGATGCCATCGCGAGGATGGGGCGCCAGGCGGTCGAGGCCAGATACGGCAACCTCTTCGACATGTACCAGCGGATCACCGACGAGGATCCGTATGCGGTGCCGATGCGGATCTACCCCGCCGTGCACTACACGATGGGCGGGCTGTGGGTCGACTACGACCTCCAGACCACCATTCCCGGGCTGTTCGCGGTCGGCGAGGCCAACTTCTCCGACCACGGGGCGAACCGGCTCGGTGCCTCGGCGCTGATGCAGGGTCTGGCGGACGGGTACTTCGTCCTGCCGGCCACCATCAACGACTACCTCGCCCGCAACCCCCACCAGGACGCGGTGACCACCGAACACCCCGTCGTGCAGGAGGTGCTGGCGGAGACCGAGGACCGGCTGAACCTGCTGCTGTCCGTGGACGGCGACCGCACCCCCGACTCCTTCCACCGCGAAGTCGGCGAACTGATGTGGGAGTTCTGCGGCATGGCCCGCACCGATTCCGGTCTGCGCAAGGCCCTGGAGCGCATCCCGCAGATCCGGGAGGAGTTCTGGCGCCGCATCAAGGTCCCCGGCACCGGTGAGGAGTTCAACCAGTCGCTGGAGAAGGCGAACCGCGTCGTCGACTACCTGGAGCTCGCCGAGCTGATGTGCCTGGACGCGCTGCACCGCGCCGAGTCCTGCGGCGGTCACTTCCGTGAGGAGTCCCAGACCCCGGAGGGGGAGGCGGCCCGCCGGGACGAGGAGTTCGCCTACGCGGCCGCCTGGGAGTTCACCGGCACCGGTGATGCCCCCGTTCTGCACAAGGAAGACCTGGTCTTCGAGTACGTCCACCCCACCCAGCGGAGCTACGCATGAAGCTCACCCTGCGCGTCTGGCGGCAGAAGAACGCCGACGCCGACGGCGCCATGTCCACCTACGAGGTGGACGGCATCTCCTCGGACATGTCGTTCCTGGAGATGCTCGACACCCTCAACGAAGAACTCATTCTCCGGGGCGAGGATCCGGTCGCCTTCGATCATGACTGCCGTGAGGGGATCTGCGGTGCGTGCTCGCTGGTCATCAACGGCGACGCGCACGGCCCGGAACGCACCACGACATGTCAGCTGCACATGCGGTCTTTCCAGGACGGCGACACGATCGACATCGAGCCGTGGCGGGCCTCGGCGTTCCCGGTGATCAAGGACCTGGTCGTCGACCGCACCGCGTTCGACCGGATCATCCAGGCCGGCGGCTACATCACCGCACCCACCGGCGCCGCACCGGAAGCCCACGCCACGCCGGTGCCGAAGCCGGATGCGGACTTCGCGTTCGAGCACGCGGAGTGCATCGGCTGCGGGGCCTGCGTCGCCGCCTGCCCCAACGGGGCGGCGATGCTCTTCACTTCGGCCAAGGTCAACCATCTCAACGTGCTGCCGCAGGGCGCGCCGGAGCGGGAGACGCGGGTGCTGGACATGGTGGCGCAGATGGACGAAGAGGGCTTCGGAGGCTGCACGTTGACCGGCGAATGCGCGACCGCCTGCCCCAAGGGCATCCCCCTCGTCTCCATCACCGGCATGAACAGGGAATGGCTGCGGGCGACGCGCAAGGTGGCGAAGCGGTAGCGCCCCTCACCGACCGTTCGCCGTCCAGCGCGGACGGGCGGGACCGGGCGTGGTGCTCATCCCCGGTCCCGCCGAGTTCACAGGGCCAGCGCCTCGTCGATCAGCTCGCGGAACTCCTCGTCCTGGAGGATCGCGCGATAGTCGCCGTACGCCGAGATTCGGCGGTCCTGGTCGCGCAGGGCCCGCAGGGCCTCCCGTACCGTCGGGCCGATCGCGCGGAAGCGGATCAGCGTCCGCAACGCGGAGTGGAACAGTCCGTAGAGCTCGTGGCCGCCCGAGGCGAACGCGAGAACCTGCTCCTCCAGGAGCGGGCGGGCGGGCTCGGGTTCCTCCGTCACCGTCCACAGGGCCGTGGCCACGTTCACCCCGAAGACGTTCTCGGCCTCCGCCAGAATGCGCCGCAGCTCATCGGCGTACGGTGCGGCCCGGAGGCCGAAGTCGGCGAGCTGAACGAACGGGAAGTACGGCGGCTCGCCCGGCTTCGGCAGAGTCTCCCCGAGCGCCCGCAGCGCGTCGGCCGGGTCCGCGCCGCCGATGCGCCAGAGCACCCAGTGCAACCACCGGCGGTTCTCCGGTGGTTGGAGGGCCATCCGCTCGCGTATCGCGGGCGCGGCGGAGACGGCAGCGGGGCCCATCGCAGCCAGCGCCTCGGCGGCCTCGTGCCAACGGAAGCGGTCCGCCACGTAGGCCGTGACCTCCGGCAGCGCGGGCAGCGCGGCCGTTCCCCAGACCTTGAGCGTCGCCAGGAGGTCGGCCAGCACCGAGCCGGGCAGGCCGGGGTCGGTCAGTTCCCGCCGCAGCTCCTTCCGCAGCGTCGGCAGGAGGGTGTCCGCGTGAGCCCGGAGCGGGCCCAGGACGTCCGCGAGGTCGGGGCTGCGCGGGTCGCTGATGGCGTAGCCCCGGCCGTGGCGCCCGCGCCATGTCGCACACAGTCCCTCCACCAGGCCCGGCAGCGCCCGCGCGTCGTCCATCCGGGCCAGCGCCCAGCGGGCCTGCTCGCCGACGGTGCCCTCCAGGAACTCGTCCTCGCCCGGGTCGTCGAGCAGCGCGGCGAGCCGGTCGGCGTGTGCGGCGGCCCCGGGTCCGAGAGCGGCGAGGAGATGGACGGCCCGATAGCGTACGGCGGGGTCGGGGTGGTCCAGGAGACCGGCGGCGAGCGGGACCAGCGCGGGTTCGACGGACCGCCGACGGGTCAGCAGCTGCCAGGAGTGATCCAGCACGGCCCGCAGCAGGTCGGTGTCCTCGGCTGGGTCCGCCGCCGCGGCCAGCCGGGCCAGGAACGCGGTCGCCTCGGCGGGCGTGTCCTCGAACAGGGCGGCTGTCCAGAAGGCGACATCCTCGCGGGTGTACGGGTACTCCACGTCCGGCCTGTACCAGACTGCCTCCCGGCGTGACCGTACGGCGGGGTCGACGAGGGCCGCCAGCAGTCGCTCCCGTTCCCGCAGCGCGATCCCGGGGTCCGTCTCCGAGGCGGCGTGCACGGCCGCGAGTCGTACGACGGGATCGTCGTCGCGGAGTGCCTCGGCCAGGACCGCGCGGACCTCGGTGTCCTGGGAGAGCCCGCCCAGCGCGAACAGCACGGGCAGACGTACCGACAGATCCTGTTCGGCCCGCCACCGCTCCAGCAGCCGGGCGGAACCCTCCGCGAGGGGCACGGCCTGCCGTCGTACCACCGGATCCGGGTCGGTGAGCAGGGACTGGACCGCCGCGCGCTCCCGATCCCAGGCCCTCGGCCAGCCCGGGTCCACCAGGTGCGGCGCACACTGCTCCGCACACCAGGCCAGGCTGCCCAGCAGTTCCACGAGCGTCGCCCGTGCGCCCGTGCGGGGGTCGGCGGCGAGCGCGACGATGAACGGCAGGGTGGCCGTGGCCGCCGAGCCGACACCGCGCTCCTCAAGTGCGAGGGCGGAGAACAGCGGCGAGCAGTCGTCCCCGGTCGAGGCCGGACCGCTGTGGAGGAGGTGGCGCAGTACCCGGTGCACCTCCTCGGCCGACGCGGTCGGATACACCGCCACCAACCGCTCCCACGGCAATGCGTCCAGCGCCTGCGCCGACACGTCCGCCACGCGTGCGCCTCCGTCCCTCGTGATCGGTTCCGGAAGGGAGACGGTCCTGAGGTGCCGGGGGTTGCCCCCCGTCGGCCATCTGTCCGACACCGGCCCGTCGACGGAGCCCGGCACCCCCGACATCCGGCCCGAGCCGTTCAACCTCCCCACATCAGCACTCCCGGAACCGGTCACGTCCACGCCAATCGGCGTAGGAAGAACAGAGGGTGCGGGCCGGATCCACCGGCCCACCGGGTGCCGTCCCCGAACCGGCCCGTGACCTGGAGTGAGCCATGACCGCCGTATCCGCTCTCGACTCCCCTCTTCTCTCCGCCGCTCCCACCCGCTACACCGTCACCCTCGCCCGCGACGAGTCCGGCGTACGCGCCGCCCAGCGGCTGCGCCACGACGTGTTCGCCGGGGAGATGGGCGCCCTGCTGTCCTCCCCGCAGCCGGGCCATGACCTCGACCCCTTCGACGCCTACTGCGACCACCTGCTCGTCACCGACACCCGCACCGGCCAGGTCGTCGGCACCTATCGACTGCTGCCGCCGGAGCGGGCCGCGGTGGCCGGACGGCTGTACTCGGAGAGCGAGTTCGACCTGTCCCGCATCGACGCCCTGCGACCCGGCCTCGTCGAGGTCGGCCGCTCCTGCGTGCACCCCGACCACCGGGACGGCGCCGTCATCGGGCTCATCTGGGCCGGCATCGCCCGCTACATGCTCGACCGCGGCCACGAGTGGCTGGCCGGCTGCTGCTCGATCCCGCTCGCGGACGGCGGTGCGCTGGCGTCGGCGACCTGGGAGCGGGTGCGGGACAAGCACCTGGCGCCGGAGGAGTACCGCGTGCGCCCGCTGCTGCCCTGGGGCCCGGGACAGCCCGCCGCCGGCCGCGGTGAGCTGCCCGCCCTGCTGCGCGGCTATCTCCGCCTCGGCGCCTGGGTCTGCGGGGAGCCCGCCCACGACCCGGACTTCGGGGTCGCCGACCTGTACGTGCTGCTGTCGATGCGCCGGGTCAACCCGCGCTATCTGCGGCACTTCCTCTCCCTCGTACCGGCCTGATGAGCGTCTGGCTGCCCAGCGCGCCCTGCACCCCCGGGGCGTGTGTGGAGCCGACGGGGTCCGGCACGGCGGTACCGCGCGCCGTGCTGCGCCTGGCGGCGGTCATGGTCCTGGTGCTCGCCGGGGTCGTGCTGTCGCCGCTCGGCGGGCTGATCCCCGCCGAGTCGGTGAGGCGGTGGTGCCGGTGGATCGTACGGGCCGCGGGGGTCCGGGTCCGTGTCACCGGCGCCGCCGCGCCCACCGGCGGACTGCTCCTGGTCGCCAACCACATCTCCTGGCTGGACATCCCGCTGCTCGCCGCTGTGCGCCCGGCCCGGATGGTCGCCAAGACCGAGATCCGACAGTGGCCGGTGGCGGGCGCGGTGGTGGCCCGGGCCGCGCTGTTCATCGAGCGGGACCGGCTGCGCGCCCTTCCGGACACGGTCGCCCGGATCGCACAGGGGCTCCGCGGCGGGCAGGCGGTCGCGGTCTTCCCCGAGGGCAGCACCTGGTGCGGACGCGCCCAGGGCACCTTTCGCCGGGCCGTCTTCCAGGCCGCCCTGGACGCCGGAGTCCCCGTCCAGCCGGTGCGGCTGCGCTACCGGCTCGACGGCGGCACGGCCAGTACCGCGCCCGCCTTCGTCGGCGAGGACACCCTGCTCGCCTCGGTGTGGCGGGTGGTGTCGGCGCGGGGGCTGGTGGCCGAGGTGGAGGTACGGGACGTCATCCCGCCCGGCAGCCACGCCGACCGCCGGTCGCTCGCCCTGGCCGCCCAGCCCGCGACCTCGCACCGACCCGGCTGGATCCACTCGGCGCTGGTCGCGCAGGTGATGTGATGGCGGTGTGAGCCGCGCCGCAGAAGAGACCAACCGCCGCATGCTGCGGGCCCGGGACGCCATGGACCGCGCCTACGCGCAGCCGCTGGACGTCCCGGCCCTGGCCCGGATCGCCCATGTGTCCCCGGCGCACTTCACCCGCACCTTCCGCGCCACGTTCGGCGAGACACCGCACCGCTATCTCCAGCGGCGCCGCGTCGAGCGGGCGATGTTCCTGTTGCGGGAGACCGACCGCAGCGTGACCGACATCTGCTTCGCGGTCGGCTTCGGCAGCCCGGGGACCTTCAGCCGCACCTTCCGCGACATCGTCGGCCGGTCACCGAGGACGTACCGCAAGCAGACCTCCGCGATCGCCGTACCGACGTGCTTCACGAAGGCGTGGACCCGGCCGAGGGCCTCGGCCGACTGAGCAGTTTTGGATAAGTTTTCGTCCGGCCCGCTCGGTAGCGTGAAGCGCATGTTCACCGCCATCACACACTCACAGATCTACGTCCTCGACCAGGACGAGGCCCTCGACTTCTACGTCGGCAAGCTCGGCCTGGAGGTCCACACCGACGCCGACCTCGGCTTCATGCGCTGGCTCACCGTCAACGTCCCGGGCCACCCGGACCGGCAGATCCTGCTGGAGCGGCCGGGGCAGCCGGCGCTGTCCGAGGAGACGGCGGCGCAGGTCCGCGACCTTCTCACCAAGGGCGCCATGGGCGGCCACCTCATCTTCAGCACCGACGACTGCCGCAAGACGTGCGAGACCCTGCGCGGCCGCGGCGTCGAGATCACCGACGAACCCACCGAGCGCCCGTACGGCATCGACTGCGGCGTACGCGACCCCTTCGGCAACAGCATCCGCTTCACCCAGCCGAACGACTAGCCGCGCCGGCCGTCGGCGGGGGCGCCCGGTGACCGGATCGCCGCGGCCAGATACGCCGCCGTGGCGCTGTCCTTCGCCCGGGCCACCTCCGTGGGCGGTCCCGTCGCCACGATGCGGCCGCCCGCGTCCCCGCCGCCCGGTCCCAGGTCGATCACCCAGTCCGCGTCCGCGACGACGGACATGTCGTGCTCGACGACGATGACGGTGTGCCCGGCGTCGACGAGTCCGTGGAGCCGGCGCATCAGCACCTCGACGTCGGCCGGGTGGAGGCCGGTGGTCGGCTCGTCGAGGAGGTAGAGGGTGTGGCCGCGGCGCCCACGCTGCAACTCGCTGGCCAGCTTGATGCGTTGGGCCTCGCCGCCGGATAGTTCGGTGGCGGGCTGGCCCAGGCGCAGATAGCCGAGGCCCACGTCCAGGAGCGTGCCGAGGCTGCGGGCGACGGCGGGGGTGTCGGCGAAGAACTCCGCCGCGGACTCCACCGTCAGGTCCAGTACCTGGGTGATGTTCCGCCCCCGGTACGTCACTTCGAGCGTCTCGGCGTTGTAGCGGGCCCCGCCGCAGTCCGGGCACGGCGCGTACGTGCTCGGCAGGAACAGCAGCTCGACGCTGACGAAACCCTCGCCCTGACAGGTCTCGCAGCGTCCCCCGGCCACGTTGAAGGAGAACCGGCCGACACCGAAGCCGCGTGACCGCGCCTGGTCCGTGGCCGCGAACTCCTTGCGTACGACGTCGAAGAGGCCCGTGTAGGTGGCCAGGTTGGAGCGCGGGGTCCGGCCGATCGGCCGCTGGTCGACCGAGACGAGCCGTCCCACGCCCGCCGACTCCTCGGTGATCTCCCCGATGAGCGTGGACTTCCCGGACCCGGAGACGCCCGTCACCGCCGTGAAGGCACCCAGCGGGAACTCCGCCGTCACCCCGCGCAGGTTGTGCCGGGTGACCGGGCCGATCTTCAACTGCCCTCTGGGGGCGCGCACTTCACGTACGGCGGCGGGGGAGCGGCCGAAGAGGAAACGCGCCGTCTCGGACCCCTCGACCGCGGTCAGTTCCGCCACGGGACCGCTGTGCAGCACCTCGCCGCCGTGCTCACCGGCCCGCGGACCCACGTCCACCAGCCAGTCCGCGCCGCGCACCACGTCGAGGTGGTGCTCCACCACGAACACCGAGTTGCCGGCCGCCTTCAGCCGCTCCAGCACCGTCAGCAGCGCCTCGGTGTCCGCCGGGTGCAGTCCTGCAGACGGCTCGTCGAGGACGTACACCACTCCGAACAGTCCGGAGCGCAGCTGGGTCGCCAGCCGTAGTCGTTGCAGCTCACCGGCGGAGAGGGTGGGGGTGGAGCGGTCGAGGCTGAGGTAGCCGAGGCCGAGTTCGAGGACGGGTGCGATACGGGACTCGAGGTCGTCGGTGAGGACACGGGTGGTCTCGTCCACGGCGAGCAGGTGGCCCATGAGCCGCGTCAGCGGCAGCGCCGCCAGCTCGGCGATCGTCCGTCCCGCGAAGGTCACCGCGAGCGCCTCCGGCCGTAGCCGGCTGCCGCCGCACGCAGGGCAGGGCGCGCTGCTGAGGAACCGCTCCGCCTTCGTCCGCAGCGTCGGGCTCCTGGAGTCCGAGAAGGTCTTCATCACATAGCGCCGGGCGCTCATGTACGTGCCCTGGTAGGGCCGTTGGATGCGGTCCGCGTCCCGCACCGGATGCACCGTGACGACCGGCTGCTCGTCGGTGAACAGGATCCACTCCCGAGCCTCGGCGGGCAGCTCGCGCCACGCCCGGTCCACGTCGTACCCCAGCGCGTCCAGGATGTCCCGCAGGTTCTTCCCCTGCCAGGCGCCCGGCCACGCCGCGATCGCGCCCTCCCGGATCGACAGCGACGGATCGGGGACCAGCAACTCCTCGGTCGTGCGGTGCACCTGCCCCAGCCCATGACACTCCGGGCACGCCCCCGCCGCCGTATTGGGCGAGAAGGCGTCCGAGTCGAGCCGGTCGGCCCCCGGAGGGTAGTCACCGGCCCGGGAGAACAGCATCCGCAAGGAGTTCGAGAGGCTGGTGACCGTCCCGACGGACGAACGGGACGTCGGAGCCGAACGACGCTGCTGCAGCGACACCGCGGGCGGCAGCCCGGTGATCTCCCCGACCTTCGGCGCCCCCACCTGATGGATCAGCCTGCGCGCGTACGGCGCGACGGACTCGAAGTACCGCCGCTGCGCCTCGGCATAGATCGTCCCGAACGCCAGCGACGACTTCCCGGACCCGGAGACCCCGGTGAACACGGCCAGCACGTCCCGCGGGATGTCGACGTCCACACCCTTGAGGTTGTGCTCTCGGGCGCCGCGGACTCGGACATACGGGTCATGTGGGTGGTGCATGAGGGGGAACTCTAGTCGGAGACGATCGAGGCCAGCCGTCGGTAGGAGTCCAGCAGCGCGTCACGGTCGTGGCTGCTGGTGGTGACGAGCACCTCCTGCGCGCCCGTCTCCTTCAGCACCGTCTCCAGCTCGTGCGCCACCTGGTCCTCGGTGCCGGCGATGTGGCCGGTGAGGCCGGACTCGTAGAGGTCGCGCTCCTTGGCGGTCATGGTGAGTGCCTCGACGCGGTCGGCGGCCGGCAGGGGCGGGAAGGTGCCGTGGGTGCGGGAGTGGGCCATGGACCAGGCCTCCGGGATCAGGAGGCGGCGGGCGTCCTCGGGGGTGGCGGCGACCGCGATCGTGCCGGAGATCACGACGTACGGTTCCGGCGCCCAGGGGGAGGGGCGGAAGTGGGTGCGGTAGTGGTCGATGCCGCGCTGCATCCTGTCGCGGCTGCGAAGGTCGCCGATGACCATGGGCAGGCCCGCGCGGGCCGCGATCGCGGCGCCCTCGCCCATCGCGAGGACGAACGGCGGCACGGTCAGGCCCTCCGCAGGGCGCGCGTGCACACCGGTCGGGGAGGTGCCGCGGAACCAGCCGAGCAGTTCGTCGAGCTGGCCGGCGAAGTCGTCGGCGTCGTCCTTGCCTCGGCCCAGCGCCTTGCGTACGCCGTCCGTGAAGCCGACCGAGCGGCCCAGCCCCATGTCGATGCGGCCGGGGAAGAGGGACTCCAGGACGCCGAACTGTTCGGCCACGACCAGCGGCCGGTGATTGGGCAGCATCACGCCGCCCGTCCCTACCCGGATCGTCCGTGTGGCTCCGGCCACGGCGGCGGCCAGTACGGTCGGGGCGGAACCGGCGACGCCGGGTACCCCGTGGTGCTCCGAGACCCAGAACCGGTGATATCCGAGCCCCTCCAGCTCCTGCGCGAACCGTACGGTGTCGCGCAGCGCCTCGGCGTTCGAGTGGCCCTCACGGGTGCGGGAACGGTCGAGGACCGAGAAGCGGGTGGCGGCGGTCAGGTGGGTCACAGGGGGTTCAACGCCGGGGACGCCGTGACATTCCCGGCGTCACCCGGTGTCAGGATGCGGACACGGCGTGTTCCTGGGCGGATACGGCGTGCTCGTGCTCGCAGGTGTCCTCGATGCCGTACGTGTCCCAGGCCGGGAAGGGGTCGACGTCCGGGACGCTCTCCTCCGGGTCCATGAGGCAGGCCGCGAGGGCGCTGTGGAGTCGCGCGGCCTCCAACTGGGTGCCGATGAAGACCAGTTCCTGTGCGTGGGGCGCCTCGTCGTCGCGCGCCGCCGACGGTTCGAAGCGGGCCACCGAGCCGGCCTGGGACCACAGGCCGGTGACGTGGGGGCGGCTGGCCAGGGTGAAGAAGCCCTTGGAGCGGAGGACGCGGCCGTACGCGCCGCCGTCCAGATGTTCCGTCACGAACGTCCACAACCGGGCGGGGTGGAAGGGGAGTTCGGAGCGGAAGACCGTGGAGGAGACGCCGTACTCCTCGGTCTCGGGGACGTGCTCGCCGTTGAGTTCCCGGACCCAGCCCGGCGCCTGTTGTGCGCGTTCCAGGTCGAACAGGCCGGTGCCCAGGACGTGTCGGAGGTTCACGCGAGCGTGGCGTGCGTCGACGATCCGGGCGACGGGGTTCAGCCGGTGCAACGCCGCCCGCAGTCGGGCCGCGGCGTCCGTGTCCACCAGGTCGAGTTTGTTGAGGACGATGACGTCCGCGAACTCGATCTGGTCGACCAGCAGATCGCTGACCGTGCGCTCGTCGTCCTCGAAGGGGGCCAGCCCCCGCTCGGCCAGTTCGTCGCCGCTGTCCAGCTCGGGCAGGAAGTTGGCCGCGTCGACGACCGTGACCATGGTGTCCAGACGGGCCACGTCCCCGAGCGTGGCCCCGTCGTCGCGGGCGAACGCGAAGGTGGCCGCGACGGGCATCGGTTCCGAGATGCCCGACGACTCGATGAGCAGGTGGTCGAAGCGGCCCTCCCGGGCCAGCCGGTCCACCTCCTCCAGCAGGTCGTCCCGGAGGGTGCAGCAGATGCAGCCGTTGGTCATCTCGACCAGGCGTTCCTCGGTCCGCGACAGCGCGGCCTCGCCGCCCCGCACCAGCGCGGCGTCGATGTTGACCTCGCTCATGTCATTGACGATCACGGCGACCCGCAGGCCCTCGCGGTTGGCCAGGACATGGTTGAGCAGCGTGGTCTTGCCCGCCCCGAGGAACCCGGACAGGACGGTGACCGGCAGACGGTCGTAGGGCATCGGGGCTCAGCCCTCGGGACGCAGCAGGCCGCGCTGGTAGGCCTTGACGAGGTTCTGCGGTACGAGGTGCGCCACGCCGTCGATCGTGACGGGCACCAGCGACGGGGTGGCCGCCTTCCACTGCGCGCGGCGGTGGCGGGTGTTGCTGCGGGACATCTTCCGCTTGGGGACAGCCATGACAGGGACCTCCTCGGTGGGACAGCGAGCACCGAGGACGCTACATGAAAATGGATCCCATTAACAATTAAGGCCGCTCCTTCAGGACCTGGCCCCTGCGCTCGCCCCGTTGTGCCGCCGGGTCCAGCGCCTTCCGCGGGGTCCGCGGCGGCTGTGCGAGCGTGCCGGCTGCCGAGTCGCTCCCGTTCGTGGCCGCTACCGGGGTTCTCGGCGCGCCGGACGCCTCGCCCGCCAGGCCCAGTACCGATGCCGTCGCCGCGCCCGCGACCACTGCCGACCAGATCGCCGTGTTCCGCATGGGGCCTCCCGCCTCCGCCTGCGTGCCATGTCGCAGAGGAGTCGGCGCACGGCGCGAGAAGGTTGCCGGGTTCTAGGGTGGAGCGCGTGACCGACAGCAGCAGACCGCCCCTCGCCGTGTTCGACCTGGACAACACCCTCGCGGACACGGCCCACCGGCAGCGCTTCCTGGAGCGCAAGCCCCGCGACTGGGACGGCTTCTTCGCCGCCGCGCCCCAGGACCCGCCCCTCGCGCAGGGCATCGCCCTGGTCCTGGAGAGCGCCGAGGAGTGCGAGGTCGTCTATCTCACCGGTCGGCCCGAGCGCTGCCGACAGGACACGCTCGACTGGCTCGCCGCCCAGGGACTTCCCGAGGGCCGTGTCCACATGCGGCGCGACAACGACCGCAGGCCCGCCCGGCGCACCAAGCTGGAGACCCTCCGTCGGCTCGCCCGTACCCGAGAGATCCGGGTGCTGGTGGACGACGACGAACTGGTCTGCGAGGACGCCGAACGGGCCGGATTCACCGTCGTACGGGCGCGCTGGACCGCCCCCTCCGCCGCGCTGAGAACCGCGCAGGAGCGGGAGGGGCGGACCTGAGCCGGTGTCGCTAGTCCGACTCGTCCAGGCGGAAGCCCACCTTCAGGCCCACCTGCCAGTGCGCGACCTGTCCGTCCTCGATCTGCCCCCGCACCTGGGTCACCTCGAACCAGTCGAGGTTCCGGAGGGTCTCTGAGGCACGGCCGATGCCGTTGCGGATGGCCTGGTCGACGCCGTCGGGCGAGGTGCCGACGATCTCGGTCACCCGATAGGTGTGATTCGTCATGGCTCCACCGTGCCCCAGGTGGCGGCGGAGCGCGAGCCGTCCGTCACCGCACCGTGCTCAGCGACAGCGCGAACCGGCCTTGTTCGTCCGTCCACCAGTGGGCCAGTTCCAGGCCGGCGGCGGACAGTTCGGCCCGCACACCCTCCTTGCGGAACTTCGCTGACACCTCGGTGTGCAGCTCCTCGCCCGCCGCGAAGTCGATGGCGAGGTCCAGCGCGGGGATCTTCACGGTCTGAGCGGTACGGGAGCGCAGCCGCATCTCGATCCACTCGTTCTCCGCGTCCCAGAGCGCCACATGGTCGAAGGCGCGGGGATCGAAGTCGGCACCCAGCTCCCGGTCGACGACGGTCAGGACGTTCTTGTTGAACGCCGCCGTCACCCCGGCCGCGTCGTCGTACGCCCTGACCAGCACCTTCTCGTCCTTGACGAGGTCCGTGCCGAGCAGCAGGGCGTCGCCGGGGGAGAGCAGGGCGCGGACCGAGCCGAAGAACTCCGCCCGCTCGGCCGGCAGCAGATTGCCGATCGTGCCGCCGAGGAACGCCACCAGCCGGGGGCCGGGTGCCCCGGGCAGGGCGAGCTCGGTCGTGAAGTCGGCGATCAGGGCGTGCACGTTCAGCCCCGGCCGCTCCGCGATCAGTGCGTGCCCGGCCTGCGTGAGGGCGCTCTCGCTGACGTCGACGGGCACGTACGTGTGCAGGTCGCTCAGCGCGTCGATGACGTACCGCGTCTTCTCCGAGGAGCCGGAGCCCAGTTCGACGAGGGTGCGGGCACCGGAAGCCGCCGCGATCTCGGCGGCCCGGGCGACGAGGATCTCCCGCTCGGCGCGGGTCGGGTAGTACTCGGGCAACTCCGTGATCCGGTCGAAGAGTTCGCTGCCGTGGGCGTCGTAGAACCACTTCGGCGGCAGAGTCTTCGGGGTGCGGGTCAGGCCGCGCAGGACGTCGGCGCGCAGGGCGGCCTCGGTGGCGTCCTCGGGCAGGGTGCGGGTGAGAAGGAACGGGCTCACGTACGGGGCTCCTTCGACGGTGCGATGGCCGAGGCGGCTTCACTCGGCTCCTTCAGCGGGGTGAGCAGCACGTCCGTGCGGCTCGCCGCGAGCAGGGTGCGGTCGGGGACCTTCTGCCAGTGCGGATCGTCGTCGTAGGGCTCGGAAGCGACGACCGTGCCGCGGGAGCACGTCAGGTACCAGAGGGTGTCGCCCCAGGTGGTCGCGGTGATGGTCTCGCCGTTGGCGAGGAGGAGGTTGAGGCGGGAGCCGGGGGCCGCCTCGGCGACCTCCAGGACCGTGTCGGCCAGTGCCTGGCTCTCGTCGTCGCCGGCGCGGAGGCGGGCGAGGACCAGGGCCCAGACGAACGCCGAGTCGTTGCGGGCCTCCATGGACAGCAGGTCGGCGGCGGGCAGGGTCTGGGTCAGCGGTGCCAGGGAGCGCGGCCAGCCCTTGACCGCGCCGTTGTGGCTGAACAGCCAGGGGCCGCCGGCGAACGGCGCCGCCGCGGCCTCGCCGTCCGCGCCCGCCAGGGTCGCGTCCCTGACAGCCGCCATCAGCGCACCGGTCCGTACCACTCGGGCCAGGTCCGCGAAGGACTGGTCCGCCCAGATGGGCCCGGCCCGGCGGTAGCGGGCCGGCGCCGGGTCGCCCTCGGCGTACCAACCGACCCCGAAACCATCGGCGTTGACGGTGCCGTAGCGCTGGTGCCGGGGTGCCCAGGACTGGCGGTACAGGCTGTGCGGGGGCTCCGTGAGGAGCCGCCCGAGCGGCTCCTCGTCGCCCAGATACGCCAGGTGACGGCACATCAGACGCCCTCCGCGGAACGGGCGGTGCGGAACCCGGAGAAGATCTGGCGCCGGATCGGGTAGTCCCAGTTGCGGAACGTGCCCCGGCAGGCCACCGCGTCGACGGCGAACGAACCGCCGCGCAGCACCTTGTGCTCGGGGCCGAAGAACACCTCCGAGTACTCCTTGTACGGGAACGCCTCGAAGCCCGGGTACGGCTGGAAGTCGCTCGCCGTCCACTCCCACACGTCGCCGATCAACTGCCGTACACCGAGCGGGGATTCACCCTCCGGATAGCTGCCCGCCGGGGCCGGGCGCAGATGCCGCTGGCCGAGGTTGGCGTGCTCGGGCGCCGGGTCGGCGTCACCCCACGGGTAGCGCATCGAGCGGTCCGTGGTGGGGTCGTGGCGGGCGGCCTTCTCCCACTCGGCCTCGGTGGGCAGCCGCCGCCTGGCCCAGCGGGCGTACGCGTCGGCCTCGTACCAGCTCACGTGCACCACGGGCTCGTCGGGCGGCACGATCTCGGTGACGCCGAAGCGGCGGCGCAGCCACTGGTTGCCGTCGCGCCGCCAGAACAGCGGGGCGTCGATGTCGTGCTGCCGGATGTAGTCCCAGCCGGCCGGTGCCCACCATCGGTCGAGCCAGTAGCCGCCGTCCTCGATGAACTCCTGGTATGCCTCGTTGGTGACCGGAGCGGTGTCGATGTAGAACGGCGCCACCTCCCGCCGGTGCGCCGGGCGTTCGTTGTCCAGCGCCCACGGCTCGTCGGAGGTGCCCATCATGAACGGGCCGCCGGGAACCAGGACTTCGGCCGGACCGGTGTGGAGGGGCGCGGGGGCCGGGTCGGGGGCGGTCAGGGCCTGGGGGCCCGTGCGGAGCTGATGGGTGATCAGCATCGTCTCGTCGTGCTGCTGTTCGTGCTGGGCGATCATCCCGAAGACGAACCCCGCCTCGGTGAGCCGCGTGCCGTGGAACGCGGTCCCCTCCAGCAGGTCCAGGACCCGGCCGCGCACCTCCGCCGCGTACCGCCGGGCCTCGTCGGGCGGGAGCAGCGGCAGCTTCGGCCGTTCCGCGCGCGGGTGCTCGAAGGCGTCGTAGAGGCCGTCGATCTCGGGCCGCATCGCCTCCCGCCCTGCGACACCCCGCAGCAGCCAGAGCTCCTCCTGGTTGCCGATGTGCGCGAGGTCCCACACCAGCGGGGACATCAGCGGCGAGTGCTGGGCGGTGAGGTCGGGGTCCTCGACACAGCTGGTCAGCAGCGTCGTGCGGTCGCGCGCCGTGGTGAGGGTGAGCAGCGCCCGGACGCGGAGCGTCTCGGCGTCGTCGGTCATCGGTGGAGGTCCTTCCCGTGCAACCGGTCCAGCAGATCGTCGGCGGGGCAGCGGCCCTGGAGGACGTACCGCTCCAGGTACGCCGCGACGGCGCCCGTGACCTCGGCGGTCGCGCCGAGCCGGGGCAGGGCGTCGAGGGCGGCCGTGAAGCACTGGACGGCCACGTCGTGCAGTTCCGGGTCGGCGAGGCCGGTGCGGGCCGCGTCGAGCCACAGCGGGTTGTGCGGGGCGGGCAGCCCCAGCGCCCGCTCGGCCAGCGGCTTCACCGCGCGGTACGCGGTCTCGGCGGCCTCGGGGTCGTCGAACAGCGCCGTCGTCACGGCGAGCGGCACGATCCAGCCGTCGTCGCCGGGCTGGGCGTCGATCATGCGCAGCTCGAGGTGGCCGCGCGGTCTGACCGGCGGGAACAGCGTGGTGAGGTGGTAGTCGAGGTCCTCGCGGGTCGGCGGCCTCGGTGTCGCGGAGCGGGTCCAGTCGCGGAAGGTCATGGCGTCCGGGACGTCCCAGGCGCGGCCGTCCTGGCGGATGCACATCACCGGGGCGTCGAGCACGTGCCGCGCCCACGCCTCGCGCGGGTCCCCGTCCAGCGGGGGAGCGCCCGCGCGGCCCGCGCCGATCTCCATCCACAGCAGCTGGCGGGTGGAGACCCAGCCGGTGGGCTCGCGGCCGGCCAGCGGGGAGTTGGCGAACGCGGCGACCAGGACCGGGCCCAGCTGGTGGGCCAGCCACCAGCGCCGCCCGTGCCCGAGCGGCCCTGGCTCCTCGTAGCCCGCGTCCAGGCACACCTGCACGGAGGCGGAGGTGCACATCATGGCGCGGCCGGCCGGGCCCGTACGGTCGAGGCAGGCTTCCATCGCGTCGTAGCGGGGTTCGCGCAGATACCGGCGGGGTGAGTGCCAGGGGTCGTGGCCGACGCCGACGAGGCCGAGACCGTGCCCGGCGAGCGTCGCGCGGACGGCGTCGAGGTCGGCGGAGACGGTGGCGATGCACTCCGTCAGGGAGGCGGCGGGCAGGGAGCTCAGCTCCAGCTGGCCGCCGGGCTCGACGGTGAGCGCAGAGTTCAGAGGAACGGTCCGCAGTGCGGCGTAGGCCGCTTCGAGCCGTTCGGGTGTGACGGGGAGCTGCGGCAGGCGCAGCTCGTGGACGAGCCATTCCACCTCGACCCCGACGGTGCGGGGCGGTCCGGTCTTGAAGCAGATGCCCCGGACGAGGGCCTCCACCTCGGCGGCGGACAGAGCGGTGCGGGGCTCCATACAGTCGCTACAGTCGGTAACCGAATCGGACATGTCGGGATCCTCCTGAGATTCCACCATGCCGCCGGCCTGGATGATGTTGGCCGGACCGGCATAACTCGTCCCACCCAAAACCCTCGCGGCGAATCGCACAAGAGTGCATATCGTCGTAATCAGGGCTGACGATCTCCGTTTTCTAGGTGTTTGCTGGGTGTTTCGAGGCCGGGAAACTCCGTTGCACCGTATGACCAGCATCGCCCACGATGCCTGCATGAGCACGACGGGGGAGCGCGCACGGCGCGCGTTCACGGCGCCCACGGGGGTGACGCCATGAGCGCGCGCCTGCGTGGCATCGCACAGCAGACGGAGCAGATCGTCGAGGCGGGGTTCTATCGCGCCTCCGACGGACGGGAGGTGCCCATCGCCGCGCGGACCGAGGCCGCACGGGCCGGTACGCGGATGTACGGGCCGGATCCCGTGCCCGTGCCGGAGTTCCCGCCCGGCGACACGCTCGTCGAGGTCACGGGCGAGAGCAGCCTGGAGGCCGCCCGTCGGCTCGGCGGTGTCCCGGCGGTCCTGAACTTCGCCTCGGCCCGCAACCCGGGCGGTGGCTATCTCAACGGCGCCCAGGCCCAGGAAGAGGCCCTGTGCCGAGCCAGCGCGCTGTACGTCTGCGTACGGGAGGCCAGGGACTTCTACGACCATCACCGCGCCCACCGCGACGCGTTCTACACGGACCGTGTCATCCACTCACCGGCCGTGCCCGTGTTCCGGGACGACCGCGGCCGTCTGCTGGACGAGCCGTACGCCGCCGGCTTTCTGACCGCCGCCGCGCCGAACGCGGGCGTCGTACGGCGCACGGTGCCGCAGCGCACGGCCGAGCTGCCGCACGCCCTGGCGGTGCGTGCCGAGCGGGTGCTGGAGGTGGCGGCGGCCGCGGGGTACCGGCGGCTGGTGCTCGGCGCGTGGGGCTGCGGGGTGTTCCAGAACGACCCCATGCAGGTGGCGGGGGCGTTCCACGCACTGCTGGGGCCGGCCGGGCGGTTCGCGGCGGCCTTCGAGCACGTGGTGTTCGGGGTGCTGGACCGCACGCCCGGCCACGTGGTGCGGGGCGCTTTCGAGAAGACCTTTCAGGTCCAGCCGTAGCGCTCGTGCAACCGCTGCCTGACCAGGTTGAACCGCATCCGGTCCAGCGCACAGGCCTCCCGGCGCATACCGTCCTCGTGCAGGCGCAGGACGCGGTCGACGTCCACCCAGGAGTCCCGGCCGGTGCGGTCCCAGGGGCCGCTGCCGATCGCCACCCACTCCCGGTCGCCGTCGTGGCGCTTGCTGGACAGCTGCACGGCGAGGAACGTTCCGGCCGCCTCGCGGGCGACCACGAGCACGGGCCGGTCCTTGCCGCGTCCGTCGTTCTCCTCATAAGGCACCCAGGTCCACACGATCTCGCCCGGGTCGGGGTCGCCGTCGTGCGCGGGTGAGTACTCGGTGCGCACCCGGCCCACCTCGCGGACGTCGGCCTCGGCGGTCGCGGTGCGGCCGAAGCGGCCGGGGACGTTCTCATCGGTAAACGCAGTCACGGGGGCACCTTAGAGGCTGCCCCCGTGATCGGACGTGACGGGTCACTTGTCGTCCATCGGCACCTTCTGAACCGGCGGCGGCGTCGCGATCCCGTTGAGGGACGAAGTGCCCGCCGGTTCCTGGCCGTTCTGGTTCATGGACGCCAGCAGCTGACGTGCCAGCCCCAGCCCGGTGCCGCCCATGGTGAGCGCCTTGGCGAGCATGTCCGCCATGCCGTCGGCCCCGTTGAGCACCACCATGTTGTCGACGCTGCCGAACGCGGACGCGCCCGCCCTGACGATCTCCGGCCAGTTCTCGGCGAGTTGCTGCGCGACCACCGCCTCCTGGTTCTCGGCGAGAGCGGCGGCCCGTGCCTTGATGGCCTCCGCCTCGGCGAGACCCTTGGCCTTCGTCGCCTCGGCCTGTGCCAGACCCCTGGCCTGAGCCGCAGCGGCCTCCGCCTCACCGGTGGCCCGGGTCGACGCCGCCATGGCCGTACCCCGGGCCTTGGTCGCCTCGGCCTCGGCACCCGCGGCCGTCTTGACCCGGGTCGCCTCGGCCGCCGCAGCCAGCTCCGTCTCCTTCGCCTTGGCCTGGGCCGCGGAGATCCGCGCGTCACGCTCGGCCTCGGCGAGCGTGCGCTTCTCGTAGGCCTGGGCGTCCGCCGGCTTGCGGACGTCCGCCTGGAGCTGCTGCTCCCGCCGGTTCGCCTCGAGTTCGGCGATCCGGGTCTCCTGGACGACGACCTCCTGCCGGGCCGCGGCGTCCGCGAGCGGACCGGCCTGGCGCGCCTTCGCACCCGCCTTGTCCCGCTCGGCCTGATAGCCGGCCTGGAGGATCTCGCTGTCCCGGGTGGCCTCCGCCATCCGTGCGAACGACTTCTGCTCGGCCTCCGTGGCCAGCCGGTTCGCCTCCGCCTGCGCGATGCGCGCGTCCCGCTGGACGGCCGCCGCGTGCGGCATCGCCAGGTTCTGGATGTACCCGGTCGGGTCCTCGATCTCATGGATCTGCAGGGAGTCGACGATGAGGCCCAGCTTCTCCATCTCCGTGCCGCAGGCGGCCCGGGTCTGCCCGGTGAGCTTCTCCCGGTCGCGGATCATCTCCTCGACGGTCAACCCGCCGACGATGGACCGCAGATGACCGGCGAACACGTTGTGCACCCGCTCCGACATCAGCTTCTGCTGGTCCAGGAAACGGCGCCCCGCGTTGGCGATCGACACGAAGTCGTCGCCCACCTTGAAGATGACCACGCCCCGGACCTTGAGCGGAATGCCCTGGTGGGTCACGCAATCCACGTGCAGCTCGGTCTCGTTGAGATCCAGCGAGAGCTTGCGCACCGCCTGCACACCGGGCAGCACCAGCGTGCCGCGCCCCGTGACGATGCGGAACCCCATGCCTTCCTCGAGGCCCTCGGTCTTGTGCTTGGAGCCGGAGATGATGAGCGCCTCATTGGGCTCGGCCACGCGCCACATCATCTTGAACACACCGATCAACGCGAGGACGGCCACTACCGCGACCCCCGCAACGACGCCGACGACCATCGGCATTCGCCCCCTTTGGATGGTGCCCTTTCGGCACCGAACGAAGGGAGTGTGCGCCTCGCCGAGGCCGGGGTACAGACCCTTGCGGATCCTTGTCACAACCTTGACGCATACCGCTCTCACCTGCGGTGGAGCATGCTCAACTGTCGTACGCCGCCTGGACGTAGACGGTCCTCGGCGCCTGGTACTCCACCACCATCACCACGGTGCCCCGCTCGATACGGTCCGTGCCGGTCGCCGCGTAGGCGAGAAAGTGCTCGGCGCCGCCCCGCACGCGGACGATCACCTCGCCGACGAGCCCGGGCCCCACCGTTCCGGTGACCCGACCCATGAGCCCGACCATCGACGCATCGTCCATGGTCACAGGGTAAGGGCCGAACGCCGTCACGCGGCCGGGGAATCCGTCGCGATCTCCCGCACCGGCGGCCACGCCTCGTGCCAGCGCAGCTCCGCCTCCAACTGCGCGGCCAGCGAGATCAACAGCGGCTCGCTGTTCGCCGGACCGAGCAACTGCGCCCCGACGGGCAGCCCTTGGCCGACGAATCCGGCGGGGACGTTGACACCGGGCCAGCCCAGCACGTTCCACGGCCAGGCGAAGGGACAGGCGGCGATCATGGCGCGGTCGGTGGCCAGCCCGCCCAGCTTCAGCATCGAGCCGATGCGCGGCGGGGGAGCGGCCGTGGTCGGCGCGAGGATCACGTCGTACGACGTGAGGAATCCGCCGATACGACGGTGCAGGACCGCCTCGGCCCGCCGCGCCGCCCGCAGCGGTGCCCCGCCGAGCAGTCGGCCGAGGCGGGCGGCGTCCCGGGTGCGCCGGTCGAGCAGTGCGGGGAAGGGGGCCTCGCCGACCCGCTCGGCGAGGCCGACCGTGGCGCGTGGGATGAAGGTGAGCCCGATCTGCCCGTACGGGGGGTCGGCCTCCTCGACGGTGTGCCCCAACGCGGCGAGTTTCTCGGCGAGTTCGACGACCTTCGCCCGTACCTCGGGCCGGAGCCGTGCGGGCAGCGCGGTGAACGGCGGATTCAGGGCGAGCGCGATGCGCAGCCTGCCGGGGTCGCGTCCGACGGCGCCGCAGGCGTCGATGGCGGGCGGCCGGTGCGGGTCGAGGTCGTGGTTGCCGCTCGCCGCGTCCAGCAGGAGTGCGGCGTCGGTGACCGTGCGGGCCAGGGTGCCGTTGACGGTGATGCCCTGGAAGGACTCGCCGCGCGGCCAGGTGGAGATGCGGCCGCGCTGGGGCTTGATGCCGATGAGATGGGTCCAGGAGGCCGGGATGCGCACCGATCCGGCGCCGTCCGAACCGAGCGCGGCCGGTACCAGGCCGGCGGCGACGGCGGCGGCCGAGCCGCCCGAGGAACCGCCCGGGGTGTGCTCGGCGCTCCACGGATTGCGGGTGGCGCCGAAGGCGGGTCCCTCGGTGAAGGGCCACTGCCCGAACTCGCAGGTGTTGGTCTTGCCGACGACGACTGCGCCGGCCGCCCGCAACCGTCGTACGGCTTCCCCGTCCTGAGCCACCGCAGGGAACTCTCCCCGGCAGCCGAACGCGGTCGGCTCGCCCGCCACGTCCATGTCGTCCTTGACGGCGACGGGTACACCGAGCAGCGGCCTGCGCACTCCGGCGGCGAGTTCCCTGTCCGCCGCGTCCGCCTCGGCGAGCGCGGCCTCGGCCCGGACGACCCGGAAGGCGTTGAGGGACCCCTGGCTGGTGGCGATCCGCTCCAGGGCCTGCTCCACGAGGGCCCGGGAGGTCACCTCCCCGTCGGCCAGGGCGCGGGCCGACTCCGCCAGGCCTGCGGCACGGTCGAGCGCCATGTGAACCCCTCCGCCTTGGGAGCGCGTTGTCTACCGAACGGTAACCTGTGGAAGCGCTGTCCCGGAACGCTCGCGGCGGGGGCGGAAGTCCGGTGCGCGGCACAGCTGTCCCACAGGGCTCACCAGGTCGTGCGCAAAGCATTGACGCGATTCGGCCTCGCCCCTACCTTCTGATCGACTTTCCGAACCTTGTTCGGCATGTCGGACACCAGAGCCGCGTTGTTTGTTTGTCCGAGGGAGAGCCGCCCGTGACCACACGACCCCCCGCACCGTCCCGTCGTACCCTGCTGCGTGCGATGGCGGCCCTGCCCGTCTCGGCCGTGCTGATGGGCGGCCTGCCCGGCGCGGCCTTCGCCGCCGCCCCGCCGAGCGGCTCCGCGACCCGCTACACCATCGTGCCGTTCCTCAACAGCAACGACGGCACGGTCAACGTCTACCAGTCGGACGACGCCCTCGACTTCCGGCTGCTGAAGTCCTCGGCCTACACCCCGCCGAGCAACAGAATCCGCGACGCCAGCATCTTCAAGCACACCAACGGCTACTACTACATCACCTACACCACCCACACCTGGCAGGACGCCAGCACCACGATCGGCTTCGCCCGCAGCTCCGACCGGGTCAACTGGACCTTCCTGTACGACTACACGGTCCCGATCACCAACCTGTCCCGGGCGTGGGCGCCGGAGTGGTTCGTCGACAGCGACGGCAGTGTGAACGTCATCGTGTCCTGCTCGGTCACCAGCGACGAGTGGATCTTCACGCCGTATCTGCTGAAGGCGACGAACTCCGCACTCACCGCGTGGAGTTCACCGGTGGCCCTCTCCGGCATCGGCGCGAACCACATCGACACGTTCCTCGTGAAGATCGGCTCGACCTACCACGCGTTCACGAAGAACGAGACGACCAAGTACATCGAGTACGCGACGGCCTCCTCGCTGACCGGCCCCTACACGATCTCCAGGACCGGCGACTGGGCCGGCTGGGGCAGCTACCGCGAGGGCCCGGCGCTCGTCCAGCTCGACAACGGCGCCTGGCGGCTCTTCTTCGACGGCTACGGCGACGGCAACTACTACTACAGCGACAGCTACGACACCTTCGCGACCTGGTCCGCCCCCGCGGCCCTGCCCGTGGTCTCCGGTACGGCCCGTCACTTCACGGTGATCAAGGAGACGGTGACGGGCGGCCCGAGCCTGGCGAAGAACGTCACGCGCTCCTTCCAGTCGGCCAACTACTCCACCCGCTACTGGCAGACGCAGTCCTCCCTGCTCAACCTCCCGGTGGTGACCAGCTCCAGCACCACCGCCGAGAAGACGGCGTCGACCTTCACCGTCGTGGCCGGCCTCGCCGACTCCAACGGCTACTCGTTCCGCGACTCCTCCGGCAACTACCTGCGCCACTGGGACTTCCGCGCCCGCTTCGACGCGAACGACGGCACGTCGACGTTCGCCAAGGACGCGACGTTCGTCGCCCGCACGGGGAGCACGAGCGGCTCGATCCGCTTCGAGTCGTACAACTACCCCGGGTACTACCTGCGCCACTACAACTACCAGCTGCGGGTGGAGCGTTCGAACGGCACCGATCTCTTCCGGACGGACAGCTCCTTCACCCCGGTGACCGCCTGGGCCTGAGCCCCGGGAGCTAGAGCGGCGCCGGGGAAGAGGCACCGGCGATCAGCAGACGGGGCGTGCCCGTGCCGTTCGCGGGCACGCTCCACAGGTCGCTGGCGCCTACCTTGCCTTCGGCGGGCAGCGCGTAGGCGACGGTCTTGTCGTCCAGCCAGGTGGCCTGGTCGTCGACGCTGTGGCGTTCGGCCAGGGGCGTCTCCTTCAGGGTGCGCAGATCGAGGACGTATTCGCGCCAGAGGTCGGTACGGGACAGCACACGCTTCTTGAAGGCGACCCGGGTTCCGTCGGGGGAGAGGGACGGGCACTCCACGTTCTCGATCAGGGTGGTCACCGCCTGCCGGGAGACCGAACCGCGCACCAGGTAGGTCTTGTTGTCCGTGTTCAGGGTCGCGTAGAAGGTGTCGTCGTCCTCGGCGAAGGTGACACCCCAGAAGTTGACGTCCGCCGCCTTGTAGGACCTGCCGTCCAGATCGATGGCGAACGTCTCCAGGCTGGGGATCAGCTTCATGGTGCGGGTGTCCAGGATCGAGGTCCTGGTGGAGAAGAACGCGGACGCGTAGGACTCGCCGGAGACGAAGACGGTCCAGGCGACGAAGCGGCCGCTGGGGGAGACCCGGGCCCGGCTGGGGGTGCCCGCGAGCGAGTAGGTGTGCCGGGTACGGAGGTCGGCGTCCAGGAGCAGGGCCCGGTTGTTCTGCTTGAGGATGCCGGTGTCGGACTGGAGGCAGACGCCCGTGCCGGCGGCCGCGTAGAAGCGCGCGCACTTCAGATCCGAGGCGGTCCGACCGCTCTCGGGCTCGGTGGACGGGACCGAGGCGACCGCGGTGCGGTGCGGGCCGGCGGCCGCGTTGACGAACATCAGCCGGTCCTTCTGGCCGAGCGTCACCTTGCCCCCGCTGACGGCGGGGCCGCCCGCCTGCGGCCGGTCGGCCCGGTCCGCGCGGTCGGCGGCGCGCAGGACCATGCCGGTCCCCAGCCCCGCGAGCAGCAGCACCGCCGTGACGAGGACGATCAGGCGGCGGCGGAGCGGTGTCATCTGGTTCCTCTTCGCTGGAGTCGTCATCGGGTCCCCCTTCGCCGTGGTGGTCATCGGGTGCCGCCCGTCGGCCTCAGCACCAGGCCCGCGACGACCGCGCAGCACAGCAGCCCGACCGCGGAGCCGGCCAGCGCCGGGCCGTAGCCCCACATGGTCCAGGCGGCGCCGAACCCCAGCGAGCAGCAGAACCGGGCCAGCGCCTGACTGGTGCCGACGATGGCGAGACCGCTGGCGCGCAGATGCTCGGGCACCGTGGCGGCCAGGGCGGCGGGCAGCACCCCGTCGGTGGCGGCGTAGAACACGCCGTGCAGGGCGAGGACGAGGAAGGGCAGGGCGGGTGTGGCCGGGGCCCACAGCAGTAGCGCGTAGGCGGTGAGCAGGGCCATGTGCCCGGCGAGGAACACGGTGTGCCGTCCGACCCGGTCGGCCAGCGCGCCGAGGGGTACGGCCAGCAGCAGGAAGACGACGGCGGTGCCCAGGGGCAGCAGCGGGAACCACTCCTCGGCGAGGCCCGCGCGCCGTTGCAGGAGCAGGTAGACGAAGGCGTCGCTGACGGTGGTCAGGCCGAGCAGCGCGGCACAGCCGGCGAGGGCCCGCAGCCGCGGCAGACGGAGCAGGGCGAGCGCCTCGCGGACGCGGACGGGTGGCCTGCCCTGCGGCGCGCCCGCTCCAGCGGGCGGAGTGTCCTGGCCTGTGCCCGCCCTGGGCGGCGCGATGTCCTGCCGCGTGGCCGCGCCGTCGCGCGGGGCGTCCAGCCGTGTGGCTGCGCTGTCGGGCGCCGTGTCCAGCCGTGCGTCCGCCGCGTCGGGCCGAGTGTCCTGCCGTCTGCCCGGCACGAACAGCACCAGGACGACCACGCCGAGCACGGCCACGCACGCGCTCACCCCGAACACGGCGTCGTAGCCGTCGGCCGCCGCGTTCAGGATGAGGAACGCCGCCAGCGGGCCGAGCATCGCGCCGGTGGTGTCCATCGCCCGGTGGATGCCGAAGGCCCGGCCCTGGCGGTCGGAGGGTGTGGACAGGGAGATCATCGCGTCGCGCGGGGCGGTGCGCAGGCCCTTGCCGGTGCGGTCCAGGGCGAGGACCGTGCCGAGCGCGCCGATGCTGCTCGTGAGCAGGAGCAGCGGTTTGCACAGCGCGGACAGGCCGTATCCGAGCCCGGCGATCAGCTTGTGGTTGCGGACGCGGTCGGCGAGGTGACCGCCGGTGAGCTGGACCAGCGCGCTGACACCGTTGTAGACACCGTCGAGGGCGCCGAATCCCAGTGGACTGAAGCCGAGCGTGGTGACGAGGTAGAGCGGCAGGACGGCGGTGACCATCTCCGAGGAGATGTCGGTGATCAGGCTGACCGTGCCCAGCACGAGCACGACCGGGGCGACCTTGGGCCGCAGGCCGCGTCTTCGGCCCCGCTCGGTGTCCGCCCCGGCGGGTGCGGAGCGGTCGGTGAGGTACATGTCCAGGACTCCAGGTGCTGCGTTCAGTTCTGCCGGCTGCTCTCGTCCCGCAGCCAGGTGCCGAAGTCCCGGGCCCTGACGGCCTTCTTGGCCTTGCGCCGGGCGACGACCGCCGCGGCGACGAAGACCAGGACCGCCGGGAGGAGCTTCGGCTCCCTGCGGAGCAGGGCTGTGAGATCCGCCTTGCTCGTGCGGGCGGTGGCCTCCTCCGGTCCCCGGTGCTGCTCGACCTGGGTGGTGGAGACCGCTGCCCGGATCCGCCGATTGATCAGATCCGGCCAGGTACGCGGCGGACGGACGACGACTCCGGCCGCGCCGACCACGAGCCGCTCCGCGGGGGCGAACGCCAGCGACGCCGCCAGGTCGTCCGCCATCAGCGGCGGCAGTGCGGCGATCCGGGCGTGTCCGGCCTTGGAGACCGCGATGACACCCCGGCCGAACAACCCCTCGCGCACGACCGGCAGTTGCTGCCACACCCGGTAGTAGGCCCGCACCCGCCAGGCGCAGCCGTCCAGGGGGATCCGCCGTTCGGGCGCGGTGGCGAGGATGCCCGAGGCACCGTCGTCCAGGGGTTCGGTCAGTGCTCGTACATCGGCTCCCGTGATCACGACGTCGGCGTCCACGTAGACGCGGGGGAAGCCGAGTGCGTGATCGTCACCTGCCCGCAGGGCGGCGTGCTTGGACGGGACGGGGATCTCGACCACCCGCACACGTGGGCCGCGGGCGGCCGCGATCCGCGCGGTGTCGTCCGTGCAGCCATTGCATACGACCACGATGTCGGTTTCGTCCTCGCGGGATTCGGAATCGGCCAGAAGTGAATCCAGTAGCCGGGCGATGACTTGCGCTTCGTTGTGGGCCGGGATCACGATGCTCGTCACCTGGGCAGTATGCAGTCGATGTCACTAATGCGATGTGTGTTTCGTCCAACTGTTCCCGTGACTGTGTCCGGTGGTCTAGATTGAGGGCCGCCGAGCCGGTTTGGGTGGGGAATGCGAGGCCGCGAGGCACAGGCCAACATGTAGGGGACATGCGGCGGTTGGGGAACCGCTGAGGCTTCTTTCTTTCATCTGCCGTTGTGCCGGGGGCACATCGGTGTTCGGTCAGGGGTAACCGCGCACGTGGTGGGGGGCGCATGACCATTGAGGTCACGCATGAGCAACTGGATGTGGAACGCAGGACTCCACAAGGCCGCCGAAGACCTTGGGAACAGAAGTACCGGATAGTCCTGCTGGTCGCGGACGGCCTCGCGGCCGTCGTCGCGGCCCTGGTGATCCACGCGGTGTACGGCCGCTGGGCGGTGGCCCTGGTGCTGCCCCCGGTGTGGCTCGCGGCCATGGCGGCCCACCGGTCCTACGACCGCAGGGCCTTGGGGCTGGGGACCGAGGAGTACCGGCGCGTGCTCCGGGGCGCTGTCGCGCTGCCGGCACTGGCCGCCGTCGCGCACTGGACGTTCACCCACGACCCGGGCCTCTTCCATGACATGACCATGGCCGCAGTGCCGGCCGCCGCTCTCGCCCTGCTGGTCCGGTACACCCTGCGCCGCCGGCTGCACCGGCGATGGGCCCGGGAGCGGGGCGGGAGCGCGACGCTCCTGGTCGGTCCGTCGCACGGCATCGTGGAACTGGTCGCCGTGCTGCGGCGCGGCGGAGTCCAGGAACTGCAGGCCGCCGGGGTGTGTCTGAGCGACCCGCAGAACGCGGCGGAGATCCGCAGGCTGGGGCTCCCGGTCCTCGGCGGGGTCGACACCATGGACGACGTCATCCGGGCCCTGGGCATCGGCACCGTCGTCGTGCTGCCCGCGCCCGAGTACGACGCCTCCGTACTGCGCCGCATCTCCTGGACGGCCGCCGTGCAGGGCGTCGACTTCCTGCTGGCCCCCGTGCTGGCCGACGTCTCCGCCGCCCGGCTGACCGTGCGGCCCACCAACGGGGTGCCGCTGATGCGGATCCAGGCGCCGAACCTCTCCCGGGTCTCCCGGCTGCCCAAGGAACTCCTGGACCGCGCGCTCGCGGCGCTGCTCCTGCTCCTCCTCGCCCTGCCCATGCTGGCGATCGCCCTGATCGTCCGGCTGGACAGCTCCGGCCCCGCACTCTTCAGACAACAGCGGGTGGGCCGGTTCGGCGATCACTTCACCATGTTCAAGTTCCGCACGATGCGACCCGACTCGGAGGCCCTGCGGGCCGAGTTGGAACACCTCAACCAGAACAGCGACGGACTGCTGTTCAAGGTGAAGGAAGACCCGCGGATCACCCGGGTCGGTTCCTTCCTGCGCCGCACCTCGCTCGACGAACTGCCGCAGCTGCTCAATGTGATCGGCGGCCACATGTCGCTCGTCGGCCCCCGCCCGTCCCTGCCCGAGGAGGTGGAGGAGTACCCCTCGGAGGTCAAGCGGCGGCTGCTCGTGAAACCCGGCCTCACCGGGCTGTGGCAGGTGAGCGGCCGCTCCGATCTGCCCTGGGACGAGGCGGTCCGGCTCGATCTCGGATACGTGGACAACTGGTCGATGGGCCTGGACCTGTCGATCCTGGCGCGCACCGGCTCCGCGGTGGTGCGCGGAACGGGGGCCTACTGATGGACCGGAAGAAGAGGAACCAAGTGACCGAGACCGCGGAGCCGTTGGGAGTCGCAGTCGTCGGGGCCGGCTACTGGGGTCCCAACCTCGTCCGTAACTTCCAGGCCAGCGAGCGCTTCAGGCTGCGCTGGCTGTGCGACCTCGACGTGGAGCGGGCCCAGCGGGTCCTCGGCGGCTACTCGACCGTCCAACCCACCGCGGACTACGCGGCCGTCCTCGCCGACCCCTCCGTCGACGCCGTCGCCGTGGCCACACCCGCCGGCACCCACCTCGACATCGCCCTGGCCGCCCTGCGCGCCGGGAAGCACGTCCTCGTGGAGAAGCCCCTCGCGGCGACCTACGCCGACGGGCTGCGCCTGGTGACCGAGGCGGAGGAGCGCGGGCTGACCCTGATGTGCGACCACACCTACTGCTACACGCCCGCGGTGGGCCGCATCCGGGAGCTGGTCCGCTCCGGCGAACTCGGCGAGATCCACTTCGTCGACTCCGTCCGGATCAACCTGGGGCTCGTCCAGAAGGACATCGACGTCCTGTGGGACCTGGCCCCGCACGATCTGTCGATCCTGGACTTCATCCTCCCCGACACCGTCGAGCCGGTCGCCGTCGCCGCCCACGGGGCCGACCCGATCGGCGCAGGACAGGCCTGCGTGGCCTATCTGACGCTCACGCTCAACACGGGTGCCATCGCCCACGTGCACGTCAACTGGCTGTCGCCGACCAAGGTGCGGACCACCATGGTGGGCGGCTCCAAGCGCACCCTGGTCTGGGACGACCTCAACCCCGCCCAGCGCGTGGCGATCTTCGACCGGGGCGTGGACCTGGCCTCGCCCCAGGAGATCGGCGCGGACGAACGCCGGGACATGCTCGTCTCGTACCGCTCCGGCGACATGGTCGCCCCCGCCATCGGCGAGAAGGAGGCGCTGCGCAGCATGGTCGACGAGTTCGGCGACGCGATCCGCCAGCGCCGGGCGCCGCTGACCGACGGCCGGGCCGGCCTCAGGGTGCTGGACATCCTCGAAGCGGCCTCCCGCAGCCTGGAGTTCCGCGGTGCGGTCGTCGGTCTGCGCACCGGCCACTGACCGTCCGCACGCATGGAGACATTCCTTGAGAAGCCCGGTGAGAAGGAAGTGCAGTTGAGCAGCGTACGAGGCAAGAAGATCCTGGTCACCGGGGGAGCGGGCACCATCGGCTCCAACCTCGTCGACCTCCTGGCCGAAGGCGGCGCCCGCGAGATCGTGGTGCTGGACAACTTCGTGCGCGGACGGCGGGCCAACCTCGCCCGGGCCCTGCCCAGCGGTGTCGTGGAGGTCGTCGAGGGCGACATCCGGGACATCGACACCGTGAAGAAGGTCACCGAGGGCGCCGACCTGGTGTTCCACCTCGCCGCGATCCGTATCACCCAGTGCGCGGAGGAGCCCCGGCTCGCCAACGAGGTGCTGGTCGACGGCACGTTCAACGTTCTGGAGGCGGCGGCCGCGGCCGGCGTCACCAAGGTCGTCGCCTCGTCGTCGGCGTCCGTCTACGGCATGGCCGAGGCCTTCCCGACGACCGAGCGCCACCACGCGTACAACAACGACACGTTCTACGGCGCCGCGAAGGCCTTCAACGAGGGCATGCTGCGCAGCTTCCACGCCATGTACGGCCTGGACTACGTGGCGCTGCGCTACTTCAACGTCTACGGCCCGCGGATGGACATCCACGGCCTCTACACCGAGGTGCTCATCCGCTGGATGGAGCGCATCGAGTCGGGCGAGCCGCCGCTGATCCTCGGCGACGGCACCCAGACCATGGACTTCGTCGACGTCCGCGACATCGCCAGGGCCAATGTGCTGGCCGCCGAGTCGGATCTCACCGACGAGGTGTTCAACGTCGCGTCCGGTACGGAGACCTCGCTGCGCGAACTCGCCGACGGTCTGCTGGAGGCGATGGGCGCGTCCGGTCTGGAGCCGGTGCACGGACCCGCCCGCGCCGTCAACGGGGTGAGCCGGCGGCTCGCGGACACCTCGCAGGCCGCCGAGCGGCTCGGGTTCACGGCGCAGATCGATCTGCGTACGGGGCTCAAGGACCTGGTGGAGTGGTGGCGCGCGGAGCGGGAGGCGGCCCAGTGAGCACCGACCGCATCCCCGTGATGATCCCCTGGCTCGGCGAGGAGGAGGCCAAGGCCGCCTCCGACGCGGTGCTGTCCGGATGGGTCGCCCAGGGCCCCCGGGTCGCCGAGTTCGAGCGGGCCTTCGCGGAGCGGGTGGGTGCCGAGCACGCCGTCGCGGTCAGCTCGTGCACCACCGCCCTGCACCTGTCGCTCGTCGCGCTCGGCCTCGGCCCCGGCGACGAGGTCGTGGTGCCCTCGCTGTCGTTCATCGCCACCGCCAACGCCGTACGGTACGTCGGCGCCGAGCCGGTGTTCGCGGACGTCGACCCGGCCACCGGCAACCTCACCCCGGCCACCGTCGACGCGGTCCGCACCCCTCGCACCAGAGCCGTGCTCGCCGTCCACCAGGGCGGCGTACCGGCCGATGTGCACGCCCTGCGCGCAGCCTGCGCCGACTGGGACCTTCCCCTCGTGGAGGACGCGGCCTGCGCCATCGGCTCCACCGTCGGCGGCAAGCCCGTCGGACACGGCGCGCTGATCGCCGCGTGGTCCTTCCACCCCCGCAAGCTCGTCACCACCGGCGAGGGCGGCATGGTCACCACCGACGACGCCGAGTGGGCGGCACGGCTGCGCCGGCTGCGCGAGCACGGCATGAACGCCTCCGCGGCGGACCGCCATGCGAGCGACAAGCCGGTCCTGGAGAGCTACCTCGAGGTCGGCTACAACTACCGGATGACGGACGTCCAGGCCGCGATCGGTCTGGTCCAGCTCGGCAAACTCGACGCGATGATCGCGCGCCGCCGCGAACTGGCGGCCCGCTACGACGAGTTGCTGCGGGACGTCTCCGGCCTCACCCCCGTGCGCGACCCCGCGCACGGGCAGAGCAACTTCCAGTCCTACTGGGTGCTGTTGGACGGGGACTTCCCCGTCGGCCGGGACGACCTGCTCGCCGCGCTCGCCGGGGCCGGTGTCTCCGCCCGGCGCGGGATCATGGCCTCGCATCTCGAACCCGCCTACGCGGGCCACCCCCGCGTGCCGCTGCCGGTCACGGAGCGGATCACCCGGGACTCACTGATCCTGCCGCTGTTCCACACGATGACCGAGGCCCAACAGGACCGTGTGGTGGCGGCCCTGCGCGAGCAGGCCCGTAGATGAACGAACTGGTGATCATCGGCGCGGGCGGCTTCGCCCGGGAGACCGCACAGGCCGTACACGACGCGGGCGAACTCAAGCTGCTCGGACACCTCGACGACAACCCCGCCCTGCACGGCACGGAAGTCGACGGTGTTCCCGTCCTCGGCGACTGCGACCTGGTCCGCGGTCTGCCCGAGGCCCGCGTGGTGATCTGCGTCGGCAACCCCCGGGACTACGCGGCCCGCGCCCGGCTGGTCCGCCGACTGGGCCTGCCCACGGACCGCTACGCCACCGTGGTCCATCCGACGGCGGTGGTGTCGGCGACCTCCGAGGTCGGCCCCGGCTCGGTCCTGCTCGCGCACTGCGTCCTGACCGCTGCCGTCAGGGTGGGCGCGCAGGTCGCGGTGATGCCGCATGTGATCCTCACCCATGACGACGTGGTCGAGGACTACGCCACGCTCACCTCCGGAGTCCGTCTCGGCGGGGGCGTACGGCTGGAGCGGGGCGCCTATGTCGGCTCCGGGGCTCTGGTCAGGGAGGGCACGACGGTCGGTGCCTGGTCCCAGATCGGGATGGGGAGCAGCGTGCTCGGCGACGTTCCGCCGGGTGAGGTCTGGGTGGGGAGCCCGGCCCGACGACTTCGCGCGGCCGAGGCGCCCGCGCTCGACGAACTGCGACGCGAGCAGGGCTCGCGCCACGAACAGTGGGGGGACCACTGACATGAACCAGATTCCGCTGGTGGACCTCAAAGCGGCCCACGAGGACGTCGCCGACGAGGTACGGACCGGATTCGAACGGGTCCTGGCCAACACCGCGTTCGTCGGCGGCGACGAGGTCCGCCACTTCGAGCGCGAGTACGCCGACTTCGGCTCGGTCGCGCACTGCGTGGGCGTCGCCAACGGCACCGACGCCCTCGAACTCGCCCTGCGCGTCAGCGGAGTCGGGCCCGGCGACGAGGTCGTCGTACCCGCCAACACCTTCATCGCCACCGCCGGCGCGGTGGCCAGGACGGGTGCGACACCGGTCCTCGCGGACTGCCTGCCCGACACCTATCTGCTCGACCCCCAGGCGGCACTGGACGCCGTCGGTCCGGCCACCCGTGCGATCGTCCCCGTGCACCTCTACGGCCAGATGGCCGACGTGACGGCCCTGTCCGGCCGGCTGCCCGGTCACGTTCGGATCGTCGAGGACGCCGCCCAGTGCCAGGGCGCCACCCGCGACGGCCGGTCACCGGGCAGCGGCCTGATCGCGGCCACCAGCTTCTACCCGGGCAAGAACCTCGGCGCCTACGGCGACGCGGGCGCGGTGCTGACCGAAGACGGCGAACAGGCCGACCTGGTGCGCGCGATCGCGAACCACGGCGGCGTCGCCAAGTACCGCCACGACGTCCCGGGGTTCAACAGCCGGCTGGACGGGCTCCAGGCCGTCGTCCTGCGGGCGAAGCTCGCCCGGCTGGCGGACGGCAACGCCGCCCGGCGGGCGGCCGCGGCCCGTTACGACACGCTCCTCGCCGACCTGGCGGCCGGCGGCCAGGTGGTGCTCCCGACGACGGACACGGGCAACGTCCATGTCTGGCACCTGTACGTCGTCCAGGTCGCCGGCGCGGACCGCGACGACATCGTCGGCAAGCTCAACGCCGAGGGCATCGGTGCCGGAGTGCACTATCCCGCCCCGGTCCACCTCACACCGGCGTACCGCCATCTCGGCCACGCCCGGGGCGACTTCCCCAACGCCGAGACGACGGCGGACCGGATCCTGTCGCTTCCGCTCCACCCGCACCTCACCGCCGACCAGCAGCAACGAGTCGTGGACACCCTCGCCCACGCGCTCCGCGGCTGACCGGCTCCCGAACACGCTCCACCCCCACGTCACGGGGCGCTCCTGCACAGCACCGCTGAGAGGTACACATGAACAGATGGGGCAGACGGCTCCGGGGCGGGCGCCTCGCCGTCGCAGCAGCATTGATATGGGCGGTGCTCCCGCAGGCCGTACCCGCCCAGGCGGCGGTGTCCGATCCCTGCGGAACAGGGTCGAACGCCGTCGTCTGCGAGAACTCCAAGACGGGCAGCCCGATGTCCGACTGGTACTCGCCCAACTCCTACGGTGACATCAAGGGGTTCACCACCAAGGAGAGCGTCCAGGCCGGTGACACCGTCCAGTTCAAGATCCAGTCGCCGGTCACGTACCGCGTGGAGATCTACCGACTGGGCTGGTACGGCGGCGACGGCGCGCGCCTGATGTCGACCGCGGCCCAGGCCGCCGTGACCTATCCGGCCAACTACACGACCAACGCCGCCAGTTGCACCACCAAGGCGAGTACCGGCCTGGTCGACTGCGGCAACTGGCCCGTGACCGTGAACTGGACCGTGCCCAGCGACGCCGTGTCCGGCCTGTACATCGCGAACCTGACACAGACGGACGGCGACGGCCTGATGCCGTACCCGTTCGTCGTCCGCAAGGACTCCAGCACCTCCGACATCGTCGTGCAGACCAGCGACCAGACCTGGCAGGCGTACAACGACTACGGCGGTCAGGACCTCTACGGAGGCACCGGGCCGGCGCCGGACGGCCGTGCCTACGAGGTCAGTTACAACCGGCCGCTGGACATCGGCGGTGACAACGGCATCTACGGCTCCGAGTTCATGATGCTGTCGTGGCTGGAACGCAACGGCTACGACGTCAGCTATCTGTCCGGCGTGGACGTGTCGACCCGTGGTGACACCCTGCTGGAGAACCACGACGTCTATCTGTCCTCAGGGCATGACGAGTACTGGACACAGAGCCAGTACGACAACGTCCTGGCGGCCCGGAAGGCCGGCGTGCGGCAGGCCTACTTCAGCGGCAACGAGGTCTTCTGGAAGACGCGGCTCACCCCGAGCATCGACGGCACCAGCACCTCGAACCGCACCCTGACCTGCTACAAGATGACGAAGATGGTGCAGGGCAACGGCATCGCCGACCCCAGCGGTCAATGGACCGGCACCTGGATGGACCCGACCAGCACCCAGTACGGCATGGACTACCAGCCGCCGAACATCCTCACCGGCTCCATGTTCACGGTGAACGGCTACCGCGCCGACGCGATCACGGTCCCCGGCTCGTACGGCAAGAACCGGATGTGGCGCAACACCTCCATCGCGAACCTCACGTCGAGCCAGACCGCCACGTTCCCGACGGGCACCCTCGGCTACGAGTGGGACAGCGACATCGTCAACAGCACCAGGCCCGCCGGCGCGATCCATCTGTCGTCCACGACGGTGGACATCGACGACGGCAAGTACCGCCTGGACTGGGGCAACATGTACGGCAACGGGACGGCGACGCACAATCTCGTCGAGTTCCGCGACCAGGACTCCGGGGCCCTGGTGTTCGGGGCGGGCACCGTGCAGTGGTCGTGGGGTCTGACCAACCTGCCGACGTACGACCCCGACGACGTCGTGGTCACCGAGGACGTCCGCATGCAGCAGGCGACCGTGAACGTCCTCGCCGACATGGGCGTCCAGCCGAAGAACCTGCAGAGCAACCTCACCTCCGCCACGGCCTCCACCGACACCACCGGCCCGACCATCACCGTGTCCAGCCCGGCCTCCGGGACCACCGTCCCGGCGCTGAAGCCGGTCACCATCAGCGGCACCGCCAGCGACTCCGGCGGGGGAGTGGTGGCCCGCACGGAGGTCTCCACCGACGGCGGAACCACCTGGAACGCCGCCACCGGACTGACGTCCTGGACCTACAGCTGGACGCCGACGACACCGGGCACGGCGTCCATCAAGGTGCGCGCGGTGGACGACAGCGTCAACATCGGCGCCGTCACCACCATCCCGCTGACGGTCGGCCCCCAGGCCTGCCCCTGCACCATCTGGCCGGCCACGGCCGTCCCCGGCACCCTCAACGCGGGCGACGCCGGTCCGCTCGAGCTCGGCGTCAAGATCCGTACCACGGTGGCCGGTTCGATCACCGGTGTCCGTTTCTACAAGTCACCCGCCAACACCGGCACCCACACCGGCAGCCTGTGGAGCGCCTCCGGCACCCGCCTGGCCACCGGCACCTTCACCAACGAGACGGCCTCCGGCTGGCAGCAGCTGAACTTCGCCACCCCGGTGACCGTCAAGGCCAACACCACCTATGTCGCCTCGTACTTCGCCCCCAACGGCGGCTACTCCTACGACGGCGGCTACTTCTCGAACAACTCCGCAGGGCTGGCCCCGCTCACGGCTCTGAAGTCCGGCACCGACGGTGGCAACGGCGTCTACCGCTACAGCTCCACCAGCGCCTTCCCGTCCTCGGCGTCCTCGGGCAGCAACTACTGGGTGGACGTGGTGCTGGACACCGCGACGGCCAGTACGACCCCGCCCGCCGTCACCTCGACGTCCCCGACCTCGGGGGCCACCGGCGCGGCGATCACCACACCGGTGTCGGCCGTCTTCGACCACGCCATCGACGGCGACACGCTGACGTTCACGGTGAAGGACCCGAACGGCAACACCGTGCCGGGCGCCAAGACGCTGCCCGCGGCGAACAAGGCGACCTTCACCCCGTCGACGGAACTGGAGCTGCACACCACCTACACCGCCTCCGTCCAGGTCGAGGACCTGTGGGGCAACGCCATGGCGGCCCCGGTGACCTGGACGTTCACCACCAGCTCCTCCCCGCCCGCGGTCACCTGCCCCTGCACACTGTGGAACTCCAACACCGTGCCGGCCAGGACCGCCGTCACCGACGACCCCAACTCCCTCGAACTGGGAACCCGGTTCCAGTCCTCGGCGAGCGGCTGGGTCACCGGTGTCACCTTCTACAAGGGAGCGACCAACACGGGCACCCACACGGGCAGCCTCTGGTCCACCGACGGCACGCTCCTCGCCTCCGGGACCTTCACCAGCGAGTCCGCCTCCGGCTGGCAGACGATGACCTTCGCCACCCCGGTGGCGATCAGCGCGGACACCGCGTACGTCGTCTCCTACCACGCGCCGAACGGCAACTACGCGGTGGACGGCGGCTACTTCGCGTCGGCCCACAAGTCGTATCCGCTGACCGCCACCGCCGACATCAGCACGGCCCGCAACGGGCTCTACCGGTACGGCAGTGACGTGGCCTTCCCCAACGGTTCCTACGGATCCGCGAACTACTGGGTCGGGCCGCTCTTCACCGCCGAGGACCCGTCCGGGTCGCTGACGTCGGGCACCACGTCGGAGGAGACCGCCTCCTTGCTGGCGCGCACCGCCGACGCGGCGCACCCGCTCGTCACGACGCTGCCCAGCGCGACGAAGGTCGGGTCGGTGAAGGCGACGGTGACCATCCTGCCGGGCGCCAAGGCGGCGGTCGCCAGGAAGCTCCACGTCAAGGCCGTCCTCAACTACGACCGGGCCACCCACAAGGTGTCCGTCCATCTGTCCGCCCCGCTGCCGGACGGCACGCGGTTCAAGATCACGGTCACGGCCCGGGACAAGAAGCACCACACGGTGAAGTCCCGTGACTGGACCCTGACCAGCAAGACCGTCCGTAAGAAGCACTAGTGCGCACCGGTGCCGGCCTCCGCGGAGGCCGGCACCGGGGATTGGCCTCATCACCGATGTCCACCGTCAGTGTCGTGATCCCCTGCTACAAGTACGGCGACTTCCTCGCCGACTGCGTCAGCAGCGTCCTGGACGAGCAGGAGGGCGTCGACGTCCGGGTCCTCATCATCGACGACGCCTCGCCCGACGACTCGGCGGAGACCGCGCGCAAGCTGGCGGCCTCCGACCCGCGGATCGAGGTCCGCGTCCACGAGACCAACAAGGGCCACATCGCCACCTACAACGAGGGCCTCCTCGAGTGGGCCGACGGTGACTACGTGGCACTGCTCTCCGCCGACGACCGCCTGGTCCCCGGCGCACTGGTACGCGCCGCCGCGCTCCTCGACGCCCATCCGGAGGCGGGGTTCGCCTACGGCCGTCCCCTGCGCTTCCAGCACGGCGGCCCGCTGCCCAAGGCCCGCACCAGCGGCACCGGTTCGGTCGTCTACCCCGGGCACTGGTGGCTGGAGCGCCGGTTCCGCGAAGGCACCGGCTGCATCACCTCGCCCGAGGTCGTCGTCCGCACCAGCCTCCAGCGTGAGGTGGGCGGCTACGACCCCGCGCTTCCGCACGCCGGCGACATCGAGATGTGGATGCGGCTCGCGGCCCGCGCCGACGTCGGCCACGTACGCGGCGCCGACCAGGCCTACTACCGCGTCCACGGCAACAACATGTCCACCACCGACTTCGGCGGTCAGCTCGACGACCTCCGCCAGCGCCTGGTGGCGTACGACTCCGTGCTCGACAAATGCTCCGACCTGCTGCCGCAGGCCGACCGACTGGCCGGCTCCGTGCACACCCGCCTCGCCCGCTTCGCGCTGCGCCGCGCCTACCGCGCCTACGACCGGGGGCGCACCGACGTCGTCCCGGTCGACGAACTCGTGGCCTTCGCGCAGGAGTGCCTGCCGGGCTACGCGCGGCTGCCCGAGTACCGCGCGCTACGCCTGAGACAGCGGATCGGAGCGAAGACGATGCCGTATCTGCAACCGCTGGTGTGGTCGGCCGTGGCCGAGCGCGGGCGGGAGTGGCTGTGGTGGGAGTCCTGGAAGCGCCGCGGTATCTGATGACCATGTCCGACCCGAGGGCCGCGACCGGCCGCCCCGGCCCACCGCCCGGCGGCTCAGCCCGCCACCGGAACCCCGCCGACGTGGGGAAGCGGTTCCGGGGAGGACTCCTGCCTGCCCCTACGACGCAGCGCGTACCGGTCGAACCACAGCGCGCCGAGGATCCCGGCGAGCCCGCCCAGCAGGGCCGTACCGGCCAGCGCGCGGCTCTTGGTGCCCTGGACCTGGGCGGCGCTCGGGGTGACCAGGACCGATGCGTTGATCCGCGACTCCGGCGCGATCCCCTGCGCCTCCTGGACGTCCGCCACATGCCCGGCGTAGACGTCGATGATCCGGCGGACCGCGGTGTCGGCCGCGGCGGGATCGCCCCCGCGAGCCTGTACCTGCACCGAGGGGATCAGATAGCGGGGCGTCGCGCTGGTGCCGCTGTTGCGCGGGATCAGCTGATAGGTGCCGTGGACGCCGGCGGAGGACAACTCCTCGCGTCCGCCGGGCGATTCGAGTTGCTGGATGACGCCGTACGAGAGCGTGGCGAGCGGCGGCTGCAGATTCGTCAGCTGGTTCGGCTGGTTGCCCGTCGCCGGAGGCTTGAGGACGACCACCGCCGAACTCAGGTACTCCGGGGTCGGGCGGAGCACCGGATAGGCTCCGGCAGCCGTCAGCAGGAGCGCGAGCACCAACACGTACCAGCGGCGGAGCAGCGCTTCGGCGACGTCACGAGGCGACACAGGGATTCCTTCCGTCGGCCTCGATCCTCGCAGGCGCCGGGGCGGGCCGCTACCGAATCACACCGGGGAGAGTTCTCATGAGCCTGGGCGACATCTGGGCGATCATGTGCAGGCGCTGGTACTTCATGGTGCCCCTCACCCTGCTCAGCCTTCTCGCGGGCGGCTATCTGTACCGGACCGTCCCGGTCTCCTACCAGTCGCAGAGCTCCGTCACACTGCTGGACTCCACGGCGGTCGCCGAGTTGGCGCCGACCTTCGGCAACCCCATCTCGAACGCGGGCGGTTCACTGGTCGTCACGGCCGACGTACTGATCAGGACGCTCCAGTCGAGCGACTCGGCCAAGGAACTGCACTCCCGAGGCGTCACGGACCGGTACACGGTCGGATTCGCACCGGCCGCCGACAGCCCGCTGCTCACCCTGAGCGTCACCGGAACCGACCGGGAGAAGGTGCTCCAGGAGACCACCACGCTCACCAAGTTCACCGGGGAGCAGCTCAAGGCCCTGCAGGCCGCGTCCAAGGTGCCGACCGGGTACCTCGTGCAGGCCGCGCCGGTCGTGCTGCCCCAGACCCCGGTCTCGCAGCCGAAAGCCCGGTACCAGAACATCGCGTCGGTCGTCATCGTCGGCGTCGTCAGCGCGTTCCTGCTGTCCATCCTGGCCGAAGGCGTCGCGGTGGTCCGCCGCCGGGGACGGGCCCGGGAGGGATACCTCCCCCGGCGCCATCGCGCCAAGCCCCCGGAGCGGGCGCCCAAGGGCCTGCTGACACGGAGACTGGACGCCACGACGATCCTCACCGGCTATCTGGCGCTGGCCTTCTTCGTCCCGTCGAACCTCACCCTGCCCGCGCTCGGCGGCGTCGGCACCCCGGCCAACGTCTTCGCCCTGCTGGGACTTCTCTGGTACCTCGCGACCTGGCTCGGCGGCCGCATCCGTCCGGCCGAGGGCACCAGGCTGCCGCGCGTGGCGATGTGCCTGCTCGCCGTGGCGGTGCTGCTGTCCTACATCGCCGACGCGACCCGCAACAGCACGCACGAGGAGGTCCTCGGGGCCGACCGCGGGCTCATCGGGCTCGGGGTCTGGGTGGCGCTGGTGGTGCTGGCATCGGCCGGCATCCAGGAACGCAGCCGGCTGGAGACCCTGATGCGCCGACTCGTCGTCCTGGGCACGGTGGTCGCCCTCATCGGCTACTACGACTTCTTCGCCGCGACCAACATCGCCGACTCCATCCACATCCCCGGCCTCCAGTCGAGCACCGCGGGGATCAGCGCCATGGACCGCGGCTCCTTCACCCGGCCGCGCTCGACCACGGCCCATCCGCTGGAGTTCGGCGGGATGCTGGCCATCCTCGTTCCCTTCGCCGTCCACCAGGCGTTCGATCCGGTACGCCGGCACGCCGGCGCGCTGCGCCGCTGGGCCCCGGTGGCGATCATGGCGGGCGCGCTGCCGCTGACGGTGTCCAGGACGTCCATCATCGGCGCACTCATCGTGATCCTGGTGATGGTGCCCCGCTGGAAGCCGCAGCGGCGCTGGGCCGCCATCGCCATCATCATGGGGTCGGTCGCCGGCTTCAAGGTGATCATTCCGGGACTGATCGGAACCATCACCAACCTGTTCGCGAGCTTCCTGTCCGGCTCCGACAGCAGCACCCAGGCACGCACCGTGAAGTACAGCGCGATCGTCCCCTACCTCGACGAACACCCATGGTTCGGGCGGGGATTCGGGACCTTCACGCCCGACCTGTACTTCTTCACGGACAACCAGTACATGCTGACCCTGGCCGAGATGGGCATCGTGGGGCTGGTCGCGCTGCTCGCCCTGTTCATCACCGGAATACACACCGGCGGCACCATCCGCCGCCTCGCCCGCACCGACTCTGACCGCGAACTCGGGCAGGCGTTCCTCGCCTCGGCGCTGGTCGCGCTGGTCATCAGCGCCACCTTCGACGCGCTCAGCTTCCCCATGTACGCCGGGATGTTCTTCCTGACCCTGGGGGCCGGCGGCAGCTACCTCGGCTTCGTCCGCCGCGAGGCCGCAGCGGCGGCGGTCGCCGCCGAGGCCCCCGCTCCCCGTAAGCCGTCCGAAGCCCAGCTCCCTGAACTCGTGGAGTCCCGATGAGCCCCGTCGCCGTCATCGTCGTCACCTGGAACAGCGCCTCGGTGCTCCCCGGGTTCGTCGCCGCACTTCCCGAGGGCATGGCCGGCCTCGACTGGCGGCTGGTCGTGGCCGACAACGACTCCGCCGACGACACCGTCGACGTGCTGCGGGAGCTGGCGCCGGACACCACGATCGTCCAGACCGGCCGCAACGCCGGGTACGCGGCCGGGATCAACGCGGCACTGGGAGCGGCCGGCGAGTACAGCGCCGTGCTGATCTGCAATCCCGACATCCGGATGCGGCAGGGCTGCGCCAAGCGCCTCGTCGACAACCTCGGCGACGGCGTCGGCATCGCCGTACCCCTCCTGTACGAAGAGGGCAGCGACACGCCCCACCGCTCACTGCGCCGTGAGTCCACCGTGCTCCGGGCCCTCGGTGAGGCCGTGATAGGCAACACCCGGGCCGGACGCTTCCCCGCCCTGAGTGAACTCGTCACCGACCCCGCCGCCTACCGGCACCCCACCCGCGCGGACTGGGCGACCGGCGCGCTCATGGCGATATCGGCGGACTGCCTGGCCGCGTGCGGCCCGTGGGACGAGTCCTTCTTCCTCTACTCGGAGGAGACCGAGTACTGCCTGCGGGCGAGGGACAGGGGACACGCCACGCAGTTGGACCCGACGGCCGAGGCCGTCCACCTGGGAGGCGACTCCCAGGTGTCCCCCCGCCTGTGGACCCTCCTCACCCTCAACCGGGTCCGCTTGTACCGCCAACGCCACGGCGCCTTGGCCACGGCAGCCTTCCGCACAGCGGTCCTGCTCCGCGAAACGTCACGCGCAGCGCTGGGCCGCAAGGCCAGCCGAGCGGCTGCCGCGGCCCTCGCCCGGCCGGGCAGCCTGCGCAGGACGCCGGGCCCTTGATAGCGAGCGCCCGCCGGATCGCCGCCCGGGGCGCGGGGAACTGCGCGACCAGCCACAACGGCGCCGCAGCCGACAACGAGCAGACCGCGGCACCCCCTCAGTCCACACTCCGCGGCCGGCACACCATGGCGACGAAGTCGTGCCCCACCTCCGGCAGCGCAGCGTCCTCCGCAGCAAAGCACCGCTCCAGCAACGCCAACGTCTCCGGCTCCTGATCCCGGAAGTTGTGCGCGATCCCCGAGAACGCGATGTGCAACACCGTCCCCCCGTACGGCCGCTCCTCGACGACATCGAACTCACGCCGCAACCCCGGCAGCAACGCCGCCGCGTCGACCGCCTCGGAGGGATCGTCCAGCACCATCGACAGCCTGCTCGGCCGCACCACACGCCGCTTGACCCGCCCGTCGGCCAGCCGCCGCCGCTCCTCGGGGAGCTGAGCCAACAGAGCGTTCGCCGCGTCCAGTTGGCCGTCGGTCCACTGGAACCGGGTCGGGCCGACGAACTCGTCGACCACGAATGTCCCATCGGGCTCGATCAGTCGGGACAGCCGCGGCAGCGTCTCGTCGAGGTTGTCGAAGTGGTGCAGCGACTGCAGACCCAGCAGCACGTCGAAGCGTTCCCCGTCGGCGGCCATTCGGTTGACGTCGGTGACCCGGAAACGCAGGACGTCGGAGAGGCCCTCCTCGGCGGCGGCCCGGGTGGCGAAGTCGATCCGCTGCTGCGCCACGTCCACGCCCTCCAGGAGGGAGAACGCGCCGGTCCTCGCCCAGAGCAGCTCGTTGCCGCCGGTGCCGCACCCGAGGGACAGGCCGCGCAGATCGGTACGCGGCGCGAAGTGCTTGGCGGCCACGTACTGGGGAAACGACGTGTCCGCGTCGCCGGTCATCAGCAGGTTCCACCGCTTGACGACCGCCGGTATCGCCCACCACTCGGTCAGTGACGGGTCGACCTGGGACCAGTGCTGGACCACGCGCGCGCCGCCGCGCACCCGGAGTTTGGCCAGCACCGGGTCCAGGTCCAGCTTCCGCACCTTGCGCAGCAGCCGGTCCGCGTCATGTCTGTTGACGAGGTTGTTCAGCATCAGCGCTCCGTCCGTACGGCGATGAGCGACTTCGGGGCACCGAGCACCCGCTCGCTGAGGAGCACCGAGTCGGGGAACAGGTAGCGCATTTCGGTGCGGGTCAGCAGCTCGATGTTGATCACCGCGTTCATCGCCGACTCCGGGCTGTCGGGGCGGCTGTGCACCAGCGGCCAGCGCCGTACGAGGCGGGCCCTGGCGGCCAGCGGCAGGAACTGGAAACCGGGTGCCACGAAGTGCGGCTCGACGGGGAAGTAGCGGTAGGGGGTCTGGATCCAGTGCAGCGGGGCCAGTTGCTCGACGGCGGCGACGAACTTCCGCCGCTGGCTGTGGCCGCCCACGTGCTCGATGGTCGAGTTGGAGAACACCAGGTCGTAGCCGCCCTTGGCGCTCAGTTCGGCGGCCACCCGCGGGTCGGTGACGTCGGCGACCTCGGTGGTGATCCAGTCGGGCACCTCGGAGGGATGTTCCTCCAGGTTGATCAGGTGGACGTGCTTGGCGCGCACCGGTGCGCGCAGCCACATGTCGGCCGTGCCGCCCAGGTCCACGACGCTCATGTTCTCGATGCCGGGGAAGCAGCGCCGGAACCGCTCCCAGCGGGCGACGCGCATGCGTTCGCCCAGGGAGCCGGGCGCGTCGACGAACTTGTTTCTGAGGGCCCGGGATCGGGGCATCGGATCAACCACCTGTGGTCGGAGCGGAGTGTCTGGGTAGAAGGTGCAAGCGCTCAACTGGGCTGTCGCCACTGCGTGTAGAAGCTGGCCGGGTTCATCAGGTATCGGACGGTCGGGTGCGGCACATGGCGCACCCGGTACCGGCGGCCGTACCGGCGGATCAGCTCCCAGTCCTCGCGGGGCAGCACCTCCGGCGTGCGGCGCAGCCGGCTGAAGTGCAGGGAGCGATTGCGGCGGGCGACGAAGGCGTTGGTGTCCAGGAAGGCCTCGCGGGCTGCGTGGCGCCGGTCGTAGGGCACCGACAGGACGTCGTTCTCGGTGCCGTCGGGCAGGACGCGGCGCAGTGCCGTGTAGACGCCGTCGGGCCCGGCGGGGGAGTCCAGGACCGCCAACGCCCGTTCCAGGTGGTCGGGTTCCCAGAGGTTGTCGTCGTCCAGGAACGCCACGTACCGGGAGCGGGTGAGGCGGATGCCCACGTTGCGCACGACGCCGGCCACCGCGGTGTTGTGCGCCAGCGAGACGGCGAACAGCCTGGGGTCGTCGGGGAGTCCGGGCAGTCCGGCGCCGTCGTCGACCACGATGACGACCTGGTCGCGGACGGTCTGGTCCAGGGCCGAGCGCACCGCGGCACGCAGTGCCTCGGGGCGTCGGTGGGTGGCGATGACGGTGGCGACCAGCGCCGAGGGCGGTGCCGGCAGGGCGGCGGCCAGCCGTCTGGTCTCGGCGTCCTCGATCCGGCGCAGCCGCACCGCGGAGGGGGCCAGCAGGACCTTGTTCCTGGCTTCGAAGAGCACCAGCCAGCCGAACACCGCCTTCAGCAGCGTCCAGGGCGCCCGCGCGACCCGGCGCACGACCGCGCTCACGAGGCGGGCTCCGGCTTGACCAGGCGGCCGTCGGACAGCCGGTTGTTGCGCCACACGTTCCCGGCGCCGCTGTGGTTCCAGTGCGCGACCACGCCGTATCCACCGGACGCGGGGTGGTACTCGGTCGAGAAGATGTTGTCGGTGACCTTGATCCCGGTGGCGCCCGTGGAACCGCCGTACAGGGCGTACGCGCCGCCGGCGATCCAGTTGTCGTCGACGGTGACGTTGCGGACCACCCCGGTGTCCGCGAACAGGCCGATGCTTCCCGAGGCGCCCTGCTTGAGGCTGGTCGCGTTGAGGAGGGTGTTGTGGCGGATGATCAGATGGCCGGTGTTGCCGCCGCCGCTGATCACCGTGTTGGTGTGCTGCCACTCGCCGCCCAGGTTGATGAACGGCTCGATGTCGTGCACGTAGTTGTCGTGCAGATTGCCCTGTCCCATGGAGAGGGCGTCGCCGAACACCGAGACGTCGCACCAGCCGACCTCGATGGAGCTGCCCCCCATGTTCGACACCGCGTAGTCCACGCCGCCGTTGTCCGGCCCCTTGCCGGGGACGGCTGTGATCTCCGAGTGCAGGACCTTCAGGCCGCTGAAGCCGGGGCGCAGGTTGATGCCCCACCAGCTGTCCGAGGTGATCTTGGAGTCGATGACGGTGACGTTGTTCGCGTAGATGTCGAGCGAGCCGGTGATGTCCTGGCCCCGGATGACGAGGCCGTCGGTACGGATCGCCCAGTACCCGGTCTTCTTGGGCTTGAGGGCGATCCGCGGACCGGTGGTGTCGGCGTCGGGGAACCCACAGGCGCCGGGTGAGGCGCAGTCGACCCTGGACGCGGGGGCGCCGGACGCGCCGCCGGCGCTCGCGGTCGCGGTGGGCTTCTTCGTCGGGGAGGACGAGGGGGAGGGCGAGGCGGCAGGGCGGTCCGTCGCCTTGCCGACGGCGGTCGACGCGGCGGTGCCCGGCGATGCCGGGGACCCGCTCGTACGACAGGTCGGCCCGTCCCCCGGGCACTTCGACGACGCGGCCCGGTCCGAGCCCGAGCCCGAGCAGGCCGCGCACAAGACGGCCACCAAGGCCGCGAACAGCAGTCCCGTGAGCGAGTTACGGCTGATGCGCCGTGACATCGGGTTCACCTCAAGTCCTGTTGGGTGGGCCGACCGGTGCGGTGGACCGGTGGCGGCCGCGCTGGGGCCGGTCGCCGCTGCGAACGCCGCGCAGGAAGTCGCGGCTGGGCAGGACGCACAGCGTGTAGCCGGCCAGGGCGATCGTGCTGAGGGCGAGCAGCGCGAACGGACCGTCGCCGAACGGGCGCTCCAGGCCGAGGATGATCGCGGTCATCACGGCCCCGCCGAGGAAGGGCCACGCGCAGGCCCTGGCGATCAGGCCGACACCGACACCACCACGGCTGAGGGCGTACAGGAACACGGGCACCACGATGCCGCCGCCGACCAGGACATGGGCCTGGGCGGCGCCGACGATGCCGTTCAGGCGGGCGCCGACGAGGAGTACCGGGATCAGGGTCACCAGCCACAGGCCCTGCACCATGAAGAGCGAGCGGCGTTGTCCGATCGCGATCAGACAGTCGTAGGCGAGCTCGCTGCCGATACGGATCAGACCGAGGGCCATCAGCCAGGGCAGTGCCGCGGCGGCGGGCGCCCAGTGGCGGCCGTAGATCAGCTCGATGGCCGGTCCCGCGAGGCCGGCCAGCAGGACGCACAGCGGGACGGTGGCGGTGACCACCACGCCCAGGGCACGGCTGAAGCCCTGGGCGAGCGCCTTGGGCGACTCGGCGAGGCGTGAGAAACCGGCGAAGGAGACCCGGCGCACGGCCTCGGAGATGATCCGCACCGGCCAGCCGGAGATGTTGAAGGCGAGCACGTAGAAGCCCAGCGCCACGTTGCCCAGCGTCGCGCCCACCACCATGGTGTCGACGTTGACCACCGCGAGGGCCAGAAGGCTCGCCCCTGCCAGCGGAAGCCCGAACCTCAGGAGTTCCCGGGCCTGCCCGGGGTCCCAGCCGTACTTCAGGGTGCCCGGTGCGGCCAGGCAGCAGCCGATCAGCGTCACGAAGTTCCCCGTCACGGCTCCCCAGGCGAAGCTCATCGCGCCCCAGCCCTGGAAGGCCAGGAGCAGTGTGAGCGAGGTGCTGATCACGAAGTTGAGTCCGTCGATGATCATCCGCTTGCCCTGGGCGAAGTCACGGGTGAGGAACTGGGCGGGCACCGCCGCCACCCCGCCGATCAACACGCACAGGCACATCACTCGCAGGACGCCGGCGGCGTCCGGCGAGCCGAGCAGGTCCGCCACCGTCGGTGCCGCCGCGAACAGTGCCACGTACAGCAGGCCGCTGGAGAGGGTACTGAGGGTCAGCACGGTCGGCGCGAACCGCCGTGGGTCCCCCTCCCAGCGCACGATGGCCAGGCTCACACCTAGCTCGTTCGCGGAGAGCAGGACCAGCAGCACGGTCTGGGCGATGCCGTACACGCCCCACTCGGCGGGGCCCAGGGCGAAGCGCGCCAGCACGATGCCGGTCGCGAAGTTGCCCAGGCGCATGACAACGGTGTTGATCAAGCTCCAACGGGCCGCCGAACGGACCTTCTTGCCGAGGGAGGCGGCAGCCGGAGGAGCGGGGGTGTCGCTCGGCTCAGCGGTCCCGCTGTCCGGTGTGCGAACGCTGTCCACTGGTCGACTCCTCGTCGAGCGGCTCGGCGGCGGGTGCCATGACGACGGCGGACCGCCCCGCTTTCGTCTCCGCGGCAGGTCTGTTCCCGGCGGACCGTGCCCAGGCGGGCGGTGTGCGCAGCGCCATCGTCTGCTCCACGACCGACTCCTCGGAGGCCGGAGCGGGAGCGGGGGCGCGGGATTCGGTCGTCGGCTCCGAGGCTTCGACCGACTCCGCGGCCTCCCGTGGGTGCGACCGGCGGCGTGCCTCCACGTAGAAGACGGCGACCAGGGTCAGTACCAGGCCCAGGCCTCCGGCCATGATCATGTACTCGAGCCGGGTCTTGGTCTGCGCCACCGGCGGCTGCGGGGCGACGATCGTCGTCAGCCGGATCCTGGCCTTCGTGGCGACCGACTGGTCCTCCTGGAACTGCCCCAGCCGCTCGTTCGCGTACGAGGTGAGGATCTTGTCCGAGGCCAGCACGGCTCGCTGGTCCGTGCCCGTGACGGTGAGCCACATCAGCGGCCCCTGGGCGTTGTCGGCGAGCTTGGCCTCGAACGTGCCGGTCGCGCCGCGGGACTTGAGCTCGCGCACGGAGTCGTCGGAGTTGAGGTTGCGGGCCAGGCTGTCCGCCATGCCGGTGAGCGAGGTCTGGGTGCTCAGGAACGGGTTGCCGTCGTAAGCCTCGGTGGCCTTCTCGGAGTTGAGCAGGATCACCGTGCTCTGCGACTGGTACGTGACGGGAACCACCAGCGTCACGGCGACCGTCAGGCCCACGGTCAGCAGCAGCCCGGGCAGCAGGATGTACCAACGCCTGCGCATGACCCGGAAGATCTCAGCGAGATCCATGACGGTCCCCCCTAGCGACCAGATGTTCGACGAGCATATGTTTCAGGCGGATCATATGGGGAGTGATGGGTCACCGGGTCTCGGCTGATCAGTGGGTCTGGGGCGGGTGTTCGCGGTGCCTCCGGCCAGCAGCACCTCGGCGATGCGGTCGCTCGCGCGGCCGTCCCAGAGTTCGGGCCGGCGCGGCGCGGGAGGCGCGTCCAGTACGCGGTTCACCGTGGCCACGATGCGTGCCGGATCCCGGCCGGCCAGCGCGTTGGTGCCCTGCTCGACGGTGATGGGCCGCTCGGTGTTGTCGCGCAGGGTCACACACGGCACGCCCAGCGCGGTGGTCTCCTCCTGCACCCCGCCCGAGTCGGTCAGCACGACCCGCGCGGAGTCCTGCAGGGCGATGAAGTCCAGGTATCCGGCGGGCGGTACGAGCCTGATGCCCCCGGGGACACCGATCTCGGCAAGCCGCTCCGCCGCCCGCGGGTGCACGGGCAGCAGGAGCGGGCAGCGGCCGGCGATCTCGCCCAGGGCCTTCAGGAGCCCGGCGAGGACCTCGGGGTCGTCGACGTTGGCGGGTCGGTGCAGGGTGACCAGGCCGAACTCGCCTCTGGTCAGGCCGTATCGGTCGAGGATGTCCGAGGCCCTGGCCCGCTCCAGGTTGGTCAGCAGCGTGTCGATCATGACGTTGCCGACGAGGTGGATCTGGTCCTCCCGGTACCCTTCCGCGCGCAGGTTCTCGACCGCGTCCGGCGAGGGGGCCAGGAGGTAGTCGCTGACGCGGTCGGTGGCGACGCGGTTGACCTCCTCGGGCATGCCCCAGTCGCGGCTGCGCAGACCGGCCTCGACATGGGCGAGCAGCGGCCCGGCCTTGGCGGTGACCAGGGCGCAGGCCAGCGTGGAGTTGATGTCGCCGACCACCACGACGATGTCCGGCTTCACCTCGTCCAGGAGCGGTTCGAAGGCGGTCATCACCCGGCCGGTCTGTTCGGCGTGGCTGCCCGAGCCGACCCCGAGGAAGCGGTCGGGCGGCCGGATGCCGAGGTCGGCGAAGAACACGTCGTTCATCGCCGGGTCGTAGTGCTGGCCGGTGTGGACGAGGACGACCTCGGCGCCCCGGCTCTCCAGGGCGTCCATCACCGGTTTGATCTTCATGTAGTTGGGGCGGGCCCCGGCGACGCAGACGATGCGCGGCATGGTTCAGAGCACCTCGATCGTGGGTGCCGACGGCAGCCGGCGGCGGCAGTCCAGGACCAGGGGAGCGTGTTCGGCGACGAGTTCGTAGTCGAAGCCGTCATGGTCGGTGAGCAGGACCACCACATCGGCGGCCGACAGCTCCTCCGGGGTGGGCTCGACCCGCACCAGGCGGGTGTCCACCGGCAGACTCTCGACCACATGCGGGTCCGCCGCCCTGACCTGGGCCCCCATGTCGAGCAGCAGTTGGGAGATGCGCAGGGCGGGCGACTCCCGGGCGTCGCCGGTGTTCTTCTTGTACGCCAGGCCGAGCAGCAGGATGCGCGAGCCGTTCACCGAACGGCGTCTGGCGTTGAACAGGTCGCTGATGCGGCGCGCCACGTACTCGGGCATGTGGTTGTTGATGTCGTTGGCCAGCTCCACGAACCGGAAGCTCTGGCCGAGTTCGCGCTGCACCCGCCAGGACAGGTACGAGGGGTCGATCGGCAGGCAGTGACCGCCGACGCCCGGTCCGGGCGTGAACTTCATGAAGCCGAACGGCTTGCTGGAGGCGGCCTCGATGGCCTGCCAGACGTCGATGTCCAGGTGGTGGGCGAACATCGCGATCTCGTTGACCAGGGCGATGTTCACATGACGGAAGGTGTTCTCCAGGAGCTTGGCGAGTTCGGCCTCTTTGGGCGAGCTCACCGGCACGGTGGTGTCGACGAGTTCGGCGTAGAAGTCCTGAACTGCCTTGAGGGAGGCGGCGTCGACGCCGGAGACGACCTTCGGGGTCTCCTGGAAGCCCCAGACGGCGTTGCCGGGGTCGATGCGCTCCGGGCTGTAGCCGAGGTGGAAGTCGGCGCCCGCGGCCAGGCCCGAACCGTCCTCCAGGAGCGGGCCGAACAGCTCCTGGGTGGTACCGGGATAGGTGGTCGACTCCAGGACGACGGTGGCCCCGGGGCGCAGATAGCGGGCGAGGGTGACCGCCGACTCCTTGATGTACCGCAGGTCGGGGGTGCCCTCGTGCAGCGGGGTCGGGACGGTCACGACGGCGATGTCGAACCCGCCGCAGTCGCGGGCCGATTCGCTCGGTCTGTAGGTGCCGTTGTCCAGCGCCGCGCGGATCCGCTCGGAGGAGACGTCCTCGACGAAGGACTCGCCGGCGGCCAGGCTCTTGATCCGCCGGGCGTCGACGTCGTAGCCGATCACCTCGTGTCCGACCTCGGCGGCGCGGATGGCCAGCGGCAGGCCGACGTATCCCTGTCCAACCACGACGACACGCATCAGTGACTCCTGTTCGCGGAAGCGGCCTGCGGGGAGAGCCGGATGAACTCGCGCGCCGTCATGAGGACGAAGGCGGCATTGGTGGTGAGATAGCGCCGGCCCAGGCGCCGCGGCTCCTGCAGCGTGCGGTAGAGCCACTCGAGCCCCATCCGCTGCCAGGCGGCGGGGGCCCGCTTGGTGATCCCGGCCAGGATGTCGAAGGAGCCACCGACGCCGTGCACGACCCGGGCGCCGGTGCGCGCGCCGTGGGCGGCGGTGAAGATCTCCTTCTTCGGCGAGGTCATGCCAAGGAAGAGCATCTGGGCGCCGCTGTGCGCGATGGTGTCCGCGATGGCTTCCTGCTGGCAGTCGTCGAAGTAGCCGTTGCGGCTGCCGGCGACCTTGAGACCGGGGAAGCGGACGGCCACCCGGCGCAGCATCTCCTCCAGCACCTCCTGCCTGGCGCCGAGGAAGTACACCGAGATGCCCGCCGACTCCGCCTCGCCCAGCAGCCGCAGGAAGAGGTCGATCCCGGCCACCCGCTCCGGCAGCGGGGCGCGCAGCACCCGGCCGGCCCAGACCACGGCCTGTCCGTCGGCGACGACGAGATCGCACCCGGACACGGCCTCGGCGAGCCTGGGGTCGCGCCGCATGTTCACCAGCTTCGCGGCGTTGACCACCCCGATCTCCAGCTGGCGGCCGTCCCGGACCGCGTCGAGGCAGCGCTGCACGGTCTCGTCCATGGTCAGCGGGTCCAGCTCGACCCCGAACAGGGTCCGGCGCTCGCTCATATCCGGCCCCCCTGCCAGGCGTGGAGCATCCAGCCGAACTCGTACGGGCGGCACTCGCGGTCCACGGACAGGGGGCGGTACACCCGGTCCAGGGGCTTCAGCCGCAGGCCCGGTACGACCCGGGTGCCGAGGCCCCGGGCGGCGCGTACGGCCTTCTTCGGGTCGCCCCGGTAGACCTTGCGCCAGGTGGCGCCGAGCTCGTCGAGGATCAACGGCTCATGGCCGGCGCCCAGTTCGGGTACGTCCGACATCCAGCGCAGGCCCTTGCGGATCGCCGCGCCGAAGTCGCTGCCGCCGGCGTCGGTGAGGTCGAACAGGGCGGTCGGTGCCATCGCGTGCTGGTGGACGCTGTAGACCGGATAGCCCTCCACGACGGCGCCGGTGCGCGCGTCGTAGTGCCACCACCACTGCCCGCCGTCGCCCTGAAGCTCGCAGATGCGCTTCGCGCACGCCTCGGACGCGGCGAGGGCCTCCGGGTCGCCGCCCTGGTCGTCGCTGGCGTGGGCGCGGGCCAGGGCCTGCAGCGGGTACGTCTGGTCGGCGAAGCAGGCCACATGTGCCCGGTACCAGGGCACCAGGCCGGGGCCGGTGGCGTGCGGGAACAGCGGGCTGTCGCCGATGCGGGCCCGCAGCAGACGGTCGCGGGCGGAGGTGAAACGTCTCTCCACGTCGACCGTGCCGCGAGCGGCCGCGAGCGCGGACAGCACCCATGCGGCCTCGACGGTGTACTGGGGCCGGCCCTCCTCGTCCAGGGCCTCGACCCGTGCGAGGGCGTCGGACAGTTTGGGGTGCCCGGTCTCGGCGGCGGCCCAGGCGATGAGCGCCGCGTCACCGAGATTGGTCACCGCGGGCAGCGACTCGATCAGCAGACCCGTGAACTCCTGGGCGGTGCGTCCCGCGAGCACCGCGCGCTGGCGGTCCTCGGGGAGGAACTCGACTCCCAGCGCGGTGATGGCCGCGTACCGGGTGCTGGTCCCGCGCCGGTCCAGGGTCCAGGAACCGTCGGAGGCTTTGCGCCCGGACATGGTGAAGGAGAAGGCTTCACCACCCGGGAGCAGCATCTCCGGGAGCCCCAACTCGGCTACCGACAGAAGCCGTTGGGCGAGCGAGAGCAGTGGCGGTTCCTCATGACCGAGTGCCGCCAGGCGTGTGTTGGTCATCTTTTGGGCACACCAACCCCCCTGTGGGTCCTGTTTTGTGCAGACTGGGATCGCCGCTGGCACGGATGGCCATACGGCGGAAGAAGGTGGACGTCAGGCGCCGGAGTGGTCGTCGCTCCTGGCAGCAGGCATAGGTGTCCCCACCCCGTAACCCCCCCTGGGCACTACTGGTTCGTGTGCCCATTGTGCTCGGTCTGCACAGATCGCACACACGTTATGCCTGTAGATGTTCGATGATTTGCGTTTTTAGGGAACAACGGGAACGGGAGTCACGAGCGTTCGACGAGCTCGCCGTCCTTCTCGTCGAACAGTTCGCCCGTCTCGGGACACTCCCACACGCCCGACTCGCCCTCCCGCGCGGCCAGTCGTACGCCGGCCCGGCCGACCCAGCCGATCCGGCGCGCCGGAACGCCGGCCACGAGCGCGAAGTCGGGCACGTCCCGGGTCACCACGGCGCCCGCCGCGACGAGCGCCCAGCGGCCGATGTGCACCGGCGCCACACACACCGAACGGGCCCCGATCGACGCCCCCTCGGCCACCACCACCGCCACGGCCTCCCAGTCGCCGCCGCGCTTCAGCCGGCCCTCCGGGTCCACCGAGCGCGGGAAGTAGTCGTTGGTGAAGACCGCCGCGGGGCCGACGAACACCCCGTCGGCGAGCACCGCTGGTTCGTAGACCAGCGCGTAGTTCTGGAGCTTGACGTTGTCGCCGATCCGCACGCCCGGGCCGACATACGCCCCCCGGCCCACGATGCACCCGCTGCCCAGCCGGGCGTCCTCCCGAACCTGGGCCAGGTCCCAGACCGTCGTCCCGTCGCCGATCGTGGCCGTCTCGTCGACCTGGGCGGTCGGCTGGATCCTGGAACTCATCGGGATGGGCCTCTCTTCTCGAACAGAGCTGGAAGCGTCGCCCCACCAGGGTGGGTGCAGAGGGAAGGGTTCGTCACGACGAGATCCGGACCGCGACCGGCACGGGGTGCTCGGCCGGCATACGGGTGATGGGGCGCGGACGGGTACCTGAGCCACCGGACGACAGGAGTGCCTTCACGAGATCACCATACTTACGCCACACGCGACGAAGAAAGGATTCCGCGCAGGTCGGCCGGTTCCGGGCACCCCCGGCACCCCGGGCATCCCGCGCGTCCCGGCGAGGTCATCCTCCAGGCTGACCTGCCGTTGGTACCGCGGTACCAGTGGCGGCACGAAGTGACATCCGCGGGCCCAGAGACGGGAACGAGGGCGCCCCTAGCGTGAGTGAGGAGAGACGTCACGGGTCCGCCGTGGCGGTGCGACGCGAAAGACGACTCCCGATGATCGAAGTACGCGACCTGACCAAGCGGTACGGGGACAAGACAGCCGTCGACGGACTGAGCTTCACCGTCAAGCCCGGCGAGGTCACCGGATTCCTCGGCCCCAACGGCGCCGGAAAATCCACGACCATGCGCATGGTCATCGGTCTGGACGCGCCGACCACCGGCACGGCCACCGTCAACGGCCGCCGCTACGCGGAACACTCCGCACCGCTCCAGGAGATCGGCGCCCTGCTGGAGGCCAAGTCGGTCCACCCGGGCCGCTCGGCCGTCGGCCACCTCATGGCCCTGGCCCACACCCACGGCATCCCGCGCCGCCGGGTCGACGAGGTCATCGAGCTGGCCGGGCTGACCAGCGTGGCCGGAAAGCGCGTCGGCGCCTTCTCGCTCGGCATGGGCCAGCGGCTCGGCATCGCCGCCGCCCTGCTCGGAGATCCGGCCGTCGTCATGCTCGACGAACCCGTCAACGGCCTCGACCCGGAAGGCGTGCTGTGGGTACGCAACCTGCTGCGCAACCTGGCCGACGAGGGCAGGGCCGTGATGCTCTCCTCGCACCTGATGAGCGAGACCGCACTGATCGCCGACCACCTGGTGATCATCGGCCGGGGCCGGCTGCTCGCGGACACCACCGTCGACGACTTCACCCGGGAGGCCGGGGGCGGCGGAGTGAAGGTCGCCACCGCCGAGCCGGCGAGACTGCGAGCGCTGCTGGCCGGACCGGACGTCCTCATCTCCTCCGGCGCCACGGAGGAACTGCTGGTCTCCGGACGCGGCTCCCGCGAGATCGGCCTCATCGCCGCACGGCACGGTGTGCCGCTGTACGAACTCACCCCCCAGTCCGTCTCCTTGGAGGAGGCGTTCATGGAGCTCACCCGTGACGAGGTCGAGTACCAGAGCGCCCCGGCCGAGACCGCCCGGAAGGCCGGCTGATGACCGCCCCGACCCTCTCCGTCGTACGCCCTCCCTACAAGGTCACCGGCCCGCGTGTCCTGCGCGCCGAATGGGCCAAGTTCTGGTCGCTGCGCTCCAGTTGGATCACCCTGGGCGTCGCCCTGCTCCTGCTCGTCGCCATCGGCGCGATCGCCTCCGCCACCTACAGCCCCGACGCGGTCGCGGGCGACGGTCCGCCCGGACCGGGCGGCGGCGGTGCCAGTGACGCCGTCAGCCTGGCCCTGACCGGACTGACCTTCGCCTCGCTGGCGATCGGAGTGCTCGGCGTGCTGGTCTCCGCGGGCGAGTACAGCACCGGCATGATCCGCTCCACCCTGGCAGCGGTGCCCAGGCGACTGCCGGTGCTGTGGTCGAAGAGCGCCGTCTTCGGGGCCGTCGCCCTCGTCATCACGACCGTGGCCGCACTGGCCGCCTTCACGCTGGGCGGTCTGGGCCTGGACGGCGAGAAGATCGCACTGTCCCTCGGTGACGACGGTGTGCTGCGCAGCCTCGTGGGTGCCGGCCTCTACCTCGGCCTGGTGGCCGTGTGGGGCGTGGCCCTGGGCGCGCTGGTGCGGTCCACCGCCGGAGGCATCGCCATCCTGGTCGGCGTACTGCTCATCCTGGGCGGCCTGGCCACTCTGCTGCCCGACTCCTGGGAGGACACCGTCACGCCGTACCTGCCGGGCAACGCCGGCAGTGCCGTCTACGCCCTGCACGAGGCCTCGGACTCCCTCAGCCCGGGGGCGGGCCTCGCGGTCTTCGTCGGGTGGGTGGCGCTGACGCTCGCCGGTGCGGCGTACCGGCTGGCGCGGACCGACGTCTGATCGACGCAGACCCGACAATGGGACGCATGAGAGCCCGGCAGACGGACCAGGGCCCGAAGGCGGTGGTGTCACCGTCCTCCGGGCTCGACGCCGCATGGGCGCACCCGGTGCTGGGCCGGCTGCTGCGCGGGCAGCGGCGCCAGCAGGGCCTGGACCGACGTCATCCCTGGCTGTTCGACACCGTCGTGGTCCTGGCCGTGGCCGCCGTCAGCCTGCCCGATGTGTTCACCGGCGGCGACGAGGGCCCGTTCGGCGGAGCCCGGCAGGGGTCCGACGTGCCGACCTGGGGGATGGCAGTCGGCGCGATCGCCCTCGTCCTGCCGCTGTGGTGGCGGCGCAGGGCGCCGGCCGTCGCCTTCTTCGTGATCTCGCTGATCTCACTGGTCCAGTGGTCGCTGGGGATCTGGCAACAGGCCGGAGTCAGCCTGCTCGTCGCCCTCTACAGCCTGGCGTTGCGCGGCTCGCTGCGCACGCTCGCCTGGGCGGCCGGACTGATCGTCCTGGAGACGACCCTGGCCGTCTGTGTCCTGGTGCCGGTGGACCGGCCGCTGGTCGGCCTGTTCTTCCTGCTGGGCACCACGACGGCCGCGGTGACCCTGGGCCTGACCTTCCGCACGCGCCGGCTCTACATGGCGGCGCTGGAGGACCGGGCCGAGCGGCTGGAGATCGAGCGGGAGCAGCGCGAGCGCCTCATGGCCGCCACCGAACGCTCGCGCGTGGCCCGCGAGATGCACGACATCGTCGGCCACAACCTCTCCGTCATGGTCGGCCTCGCCGACGGCGCCGCCACCCTCGCCGCACACGGTGGGCGGGAACCCGTGGAAGCCCTGCGCCTCATCGGCGACACCGGGCGGCAGGCGATGGGCGAGCTCCGGCGCACCCTCGGCGTTCTGCGGGACCAGCCGGAGGACGCCTCGCTCAGCCCGCTGCCCGGCATCAAAGACCTGGACGCGCTGCTCACGCGCGTCCGCGCGGCGGGACTGAAGGTCACGTACCGCACGGGCGGCGATCCGGCCGCGCTCGGCGACGGCGTTCAGCTGACCGTGTACCGCATCGTCCAGGAAGCCCTCACCAACACGCTCAAGCACGCCGGTGCGGGAGCCGCGGCGGAGGTGACCGTCGCCGTGGAGGACGGTGGAGTCCATGTCCGGGTGACCGACAGCGGGCCACGGCACGGAGAAGGCCCGCGGCCGGCGACCGAGCCCGGACACGGTGTCGTCGGCATCCGGCAGCGGGCCGCGCTGTACGGCGGGGTCGTCACCATCGGGCCGCGCGACGGCACCGGTGGCTGGGTCGTGGACGTCCTGCTCGACGCCCCGGCCAGGCCCGAACCCGGGGAGCGCGTCTCATGACCACCGTCCTCATCGCCGACGACCAGCCCCTGCAGCGCCTCGGCTTCCGCATGCTGCTGACCGGCACCCCCGGCATGACCCCCCTCGGCGAGGCCGAACACGGCGCCGAGGCGGTGCGCATGGCCGCCGAACTGCGCCCCGACGTCGTCCTGATGGACGTCCGGATGCCCGGCATGGACGGCATCGAGGCCACCCGCCGCATCGTCGCCGCCGGCGGCCGCACCCGCGTCCTCATCGTCACCACCTTCGACCTCGACGAGTACGCCTACGCGGGCCTGCGCGCGGGAGCCAGCGGTTTCCTGCTCAAGGACGCCCGGCCCGAGGAACTCATCGCCGGTATCCACGCCGTCGCGACGGGCGACGCGGTCGTCGCCCCCAGCCTGACCAGACGTCTGCTGGACACCTACGTCCATCAGGTCGCCCCGCCGCCCACCGCCGCCCCGGACCCGCGCGTCGCCGCGCTCAGCGGACGCGAGCACGAGGTGCTGGTCGCCATCGGCCGGGGCTGGACCAACACGGAGATCGCCGAGCGGCTGAGGCTCACCGAGTCCACGGTGAAGAAGCACGTCAGCCGGGTGCTCGCCAAGGTCGGGGCGCGCGACCGCATCCAGGCGGTGATCGTGGCGTACGACGCGGGCCTGGTCACACCACGGTCCTGAACGCCCCGCCGCGGCCGGCGACGATCAGCGGCGGCATGATGGGGGCGGCGTAGGAGCTGTCGGGCGGCCCGAGGCCGCCTCACCGGAACAGCTCACGGCCACGGCGGAATCGCCGGCGACGCTCGTGGTCAGCGGCCTGCCGGCGACCGGTACGACGGGCCGGTCCTGGGCGATGCCCGAAGGGGCGGTCCCGCGGGACCGCCCCTGACATGGAAGTACCTTGCGCGGCCGACGCCTAGGAGGCCAGGGCCGTCCCGCGCGCTCCCCACCGGCGTTCGCGCCGCCTGCCCGTCACGCGGCAGACGACGTAGATCGTGAACGACACGGTGGTGACATAGGGACTGATCGGGATGGAGCTGCCGAGCGCGAGCAGGATGCCGCCCTCGATCGAGAGGACCGCGAACAGCACGCTCAGCGCGGGGAGCAGCACCGGCGACGCCGTGACGCGAGCGGCGGCCGCGGCCGGCGTGACGACGAGGCTCAGGACCAGCAGTGCACCGACGGCCTGCACCGACAGGGCCACCGCGAGCCCCAGCACGAGCATGAACGCGAACGACAGCGCGCGCACCGGCACCCCCCGTGCCTCGGCGACGTCCGGGTCGGCGCTGGCGAAGGACAGCGGCCGCCACATGACCGCCAGCGCGACCACGACCAGCGCCGAAGTGCCCAGCAGCCAGGCCATCTGCGGGGTGTCGACCGCGACGATCTGCCCGGTCAGCAGACCGAACTTGTTGGCCGCCCGCCCTTTGTAGAGGGCGAGGAAGAGCACGCCCAACCCGAGCCCGAACGGCATGATGATGCCGATCACCGAGTTGCGGTCCCGCGCCCGAGCCCCCAGGACCCCGATCGTGCCGGCCGCGAGCAGCGAGCCGACGATCGAGCCCACCACGATGTTCGCGTCGAGCAACAGTGCCGCCGACGCCCCCGCGAAGGACAACTCGCTGATGCCGTGCACCGCGAACGGCAGGTCACGCATCATGACGAAGACCCCGGCGAGACCGCCGACCAGTCCGAGGGCGGCTCCGGCGACGAGCGAGTTGCGGACCAGCGCGAGGAGTTCGCCGTAGTTGTCGAAGCTGAAGATCTGCTGCCAGACCCCGTCGGCCGTCATGAGCGCACCTCCTGGATCTCAGGGCTGTGATGAGGCGGCGCGGCCGTCTCGTCGGGGGCACCGACGACCACGACCCGCCCCTGGACACGGACGACGTCGACCCGTGTGCCGTACAGCTCCGACAGGGCCGCGGAGGTCAGGACGTCCTCCGGCGCACCGACTCGGTGACCTGCCCGGGCCAGGTACACCACCCGGTCCACCAGGCCGAGCACCGGATTGATCTCGTGGGTCACGAAGACCACGGCCGTGCCGTGCGAACGGCGGCGGGCGTCGACCAGTTCGGTGACGGCCCGCTGGTGGTGCAGGTCGAGCGAGAGCAGCGGTTCGTCGCACAGCAGGATCCGCGGATCGGTCGCCAACGCCTGCGCGATGCGCACGCGTTGGCGTTCTCCGCCGGACAGCATGCCGAGCGGGACATCCGCGTACGCCGACGCCCCGACCGACTCGAGGATCTCGTCGACCCTGCGGCGGACGGCGGTTGTGCGCAGCCGTGGTCCGAAGCGGTGCCCGTCGATGCCGAAGCGTACGAGGTCGCGGGCGCGCAGCATGGCCTGCGCCGACAACTCCGCCTGCTGGGGTACGTATCCGAGCTGCCGTGCCGCCTCGCGGGGAGAGCGGCCCAGGACGGTCAGCGTCCCGGCGGACAGGGGCTGCCGGCCCAGCAGGGCCTTGACGAAGCTGGTCTTGCCGGCCCCGTTCGGCCCGAGCACGGCCACGAACTCGCCGGGCCGTATGTCGAGTTCGAGGTCGCTCCAGAGGACCCGCTCGCCGTACGACAGGGCGGCCCCGCGCAGGCTGATGACCGCACCGGTTCCGCCCTGCGCCGGGATCCGGCCTGGGCCCCTCACTTGTCCAGCGCGCCCGCGAGCGCGTCGACGTTGGAGGTCATCCAGCCGAGGTAGTCCTTGCCGCTGGGCAGGGTCTCGGTCACCGGGACGACGGGGATGCCGGCCGCCTTGGCCGCGGCCTCGGCCTTCTCGGTCTGCGGGCCGGAGGTCTGCGCGTTGTAGACCAGCGCCTCGACCTTCTTGCCGGAGAACAGTGCCAGCGCGGCCTGGAGGACCTTGGGGGAGACGTCGCTGCCTTCCTCGATGGACTCGCTGAACTCCGCGGGCGTCGCGTTCTTCAGCCCGCTCGCCTCGATCATGTACAGCGGCACGGGCTCGGTGATGGCCACGGCCTCACCGCCGTGCTCCTTCTTGATCTGCGCCTCCTTCGCCTCCAGCGGCTGGAGCTTCGCTTTGAAGGCCTCGGCGTTCTTGGTGAAGCCGGCCGCGTCGTCCGGGTCGGCCTTGCCGAGGGCGGCGGCGATGCTGTCGGCGATCTTGGAGACGGTGGGGAAGTCGTACCAGACGTGCTCGTTGAGCTCGCCGCCCTGCGGCGCGGTCTTGCCGGAGATCCTGACGGCGTTGACGACCTCGGCGGAGGAGTTGCCGCTCTTCAGCATCCGGTCCACGAAGTCGTCGTAGCCGCCGCCGTTCTCGACGACGACCTTGGCCTTCGACAGGGCCAGCTGGTTCTGGGTGTTGGCCTCGTAGGAGTGCGGGTCCTGGTCCGGGTCGCTGATGATCGAGGTGACATCGACCTTCGTTCCGCCTATCTGCCCGACGATGTCGCCGTAGACGTTCGTCGAGGTCACGACCGGTATCGCGGAGGCGGCGGCCGGGCTCTGCGAGGCGCTCCCGCCGCTGTCGGAGTCCGACGAGCTGCCGCAGCCTGCCAGGACGACCAGCGAGGCGCCGGTGATCAGGGCGGCCAGGCGCCGGGACGGGAACGTGGACATGGATCCTCCGCGAGGGGGTGGAGCAAGGGGACACACGCCACGCTAGATGAAAATGAATGTCAGAAGTATGGCCGAATCCGATCCATGTGAAAATCATTGCCAATACTTGACGTGGGTGGCGGCTGAAACCTGACGCGGGCTTTGCCGCTGTCTGGTTGTACCTGCACATCATTCGCAGAAGCCTGGGGGGCGCGGCTGAAGACGGCCGTTCGTCGACGAGTAAGGCCCGCGCCCCCATGACCACCGCTCACCGCATCCGCACCTCGATGACCCGGAAGGAGTGGGCGAGTCTCGGCGGGATGGCCGCGTTCATCCTGGCGCTGCATGTCATCGGCTGGTTCACGCTGGTGGTGATCGTCGCGCCGGAGCACTACAGCCTGGGGGCGAAGAGCTTCGGGATCGGCATCGGTGTCACCGCCTACACCCTCGGTATGCGGCACGCCTTCGACGCCGACCACATCGCCGCGATCGACAACACCACCCGGAAGCTGATGAGCGAGGGGAAGCGGCCGCTGTCGGTGGGCTTCTGGTTCTCGCTCGGCCACTCCAGTATCGTCTTCGCGCTCGCCTTCCTGCTCTCGCTCGGGGTGAAGGCGCTGGCCGGACCGGTCGCGGACGACGGCTCCGCACTGCACAGCGTCACCGGCTGGATCGGCACCACCGTCTCCGGGACCTTCCTGTACCTCATCGCGATCATCAACATGGTGATCATGGCCGGAATCTGGAAGGTCTTCCGGCAGATGCGCACCGGCCACTTCGACGAGGCCGCCCTGGAGGAGCAGCTCAACAACCGGGGCTTCATGAACCGCCTGCTGGGCCGTCTGATGAAGTCGATCACCGAGCCGTGGCAGATGTACCCGCTGGGTCTTCTCTTCGGCCTCGGCTTCGACACGGCGACCGAGATCGCGCTGCTCGTGCTGGCCGGCTCGGGCGCCGCCTCCGGGCTGCCCTGGTACGCGATCCTGTGTCTGCCGGTCCTGTTCGCGGCCGGTATGTCCCTGCTGGACACGATCGACGGCTCGTTCATGAACTTCGCCTACGGCTGGGCGTTCTCCAAGCCGGTCCGCAAGGTCTACTACAACCTCACCATCACCGGACTGTCCGTCGCCGTCGCGCTCCTCATCGGCACGGTCGAACTGCTCGGCCTCATCGCCGAACAGGCCGACCTGCACGGCCCGTTCTGGGACCGGGTCTCCGGCCTCGACCTCAACATCATCGGCTACGTCGTCGTGGCACTGTTCTTCGCCACGTGGGCGGTGGCCTGGCTGGTGTGGAAGGTCGGCCGGATCGAGGAGAAGTGGACGGCGGGCCTGGCTCGTCCCACCGCGCTCCCGTCGGCCGAGGAGGGCTGACCGGGGCGGCTCATGACCGCCGGCGCCTTCGTGCACAGGCCGTCCGGGACGAACCGGATGCCGCGGCGCCAGGCACCGTGGGCGACCTCGGTGGCGGCGCGCGTGTGTTGGCAGGCGGGCGGCGTCCGGGTAGCGGCCGACGGGGCACGTCATCGACGGCGGGGTCGGTGGGCCGGCGACTCGCGGAGCGGCCCCTCCGAGCTGCCCCCTGAGCACGCGGCGATCGTGGCGGTTCCCATGCTCCGGGCACCCGGCGCGAGGGCCTCGCGTACGTGTTCGCGTGCGTGAAGAACCGTCTGCGGGCCGTCCTCGGCGGCGTGCTCGGCACGGAGGCCGGCTCCATCGTCCCCGGGCTCGCCCTGGCGCATGTCGGCCCGACCGAGGCCCGGTTGATCCCGCCGGCCGAGGCGTCCAGACTCAGGGCTCGTGAGGACACGCCCGGCAAGGGCAGGCCCGCCGCCCCAAGGGGCCGTCCCGGGCGGGTCAGTCCTTCTTGCCGCGTCCGGTCAGGGTGTCGCGCAGCCGGTCGATCATCCCGACGCCCGGTGCCAGCAGCTTGTTGGCCGGGGGCGTGCTCGGTGTGGAGGGGTGCGGGCGGGTGGGGGCGACCTTCTTGGCCTGGCGGACCTTGTCACCCAGGGCGTCGAGGGCCTCGGGGGGACAGGACGCGCGGAGCCTGGGGAAGAGGTTCTGCTCCTCGTCGGCCAGATGCGAGCGGATCTCGGTCATCAGCATCGTCATGAGCCGGTCGAATTCGGGATCCCCGGCGTCGCAGCCCTCCAGCTCCTTCATGAGCCGCTCGGCCCGGGCATGGTCCTCGATCTCCTGGTCGGCCAGGGCGTCCCCGTCCGCCACGTGCTCGCGCACGGCCGGATAGAGATAGGCCTCCTCGGCCACGGAGTGCCGCACCAGTTCCATCGTGACCTGGTCGGCGTAGAGCTTGCGGTCCTTGTCACCGGGCGCGAGACCGTCGATCCGGCCGAAGAGCTCCTCGACCTCCCGATGATCGGTCATCAGCTCGTCGATGACGTTCCCACCATGGCCCATGTCCTTCACCTCCCTGAACACGGCGGCCCGGACGGCCGCCCGCGGTCCCGAGTGCCCCGTCGAAGGCGGGCCCACACGACAGGCGCGCGTACGCCGGTGAGGCCGGCGCGGGCCAGTTCCCAGGCGGTGCCGAGGCCCGCGATGCCGCCACCGACGACGTCGACGTCGACGTCGACCGTGAGGCCGGATTCCAGAGGCGGGTCGGGCGGCGGGTTCCCGGCACAGCAGGTGGAGGTTCATGCCGCGCACCGTCCCGGTGTGGTCGCGGGCCGGCGTGTGGAACGGACAGTTGCCCAGCACGACGGCCTCGCTCTCGTGCCGAGGCGCGAAACCGTGCTGCTCCAGCGGCTCGAAGACCGTCGTCGCGTCCCGCCAGCCCCATTCCGTGGCCTTGCAGGGCAGCACGGTCCGTACGGGCTCCCCGGTCGCCGCCGACGCCAGACGCGCTCAGCGGTACCACGGCGGGCGGCAGCATCCGCAGCCGGGCACCGACCGTGGAAGTCACAGCCTCTGAGCACTCATACGCACCGGCGGTCTTCGCTCCGTTTCCGCTGGGTACCCGGGGCGGACGACGAGAGTTGAGGAGGAGAGCTGATGAGCACGGTAAAGGAATCGGTGGACGTCGAGGTCCCCGTCCACACCGCCTACAACCAGTGGACGCAGTTCGAGGAGTTCCCGCAGTTCATGGAGGGCGTCGAGGAGGTGCGGCAGCTCGACGACAAGCACAACCACTGGACGACGAAGATCGGCGGGGTGCGGCGCGAGTTCGACACCGAGATCGTCGACCAGCTCCCGGACGACCGGATCACCTGGCGTGTCGTCGAGGGCGACGTCCGCCAGCGCGGCACGGTCAGGTTCCAGGAGCTGGACCCGACGCACACGCGCGTGGAGCTCACGATGGACGTCGAGCCCAGCGGTGTCGCCGAGAAGAGCGCGGACATGCTGGGTGTGCTCGACCGCCGTATCAAGGGAGACATGCGGCGCTTCAAGGACTACATCGAGCACCGCGGCGGCGAGTCCGGTGCCTGGCGCGGCCGCATCCGGCCCGGCGAGCCCGGTTCACCGCTCACCTGAGCCGCTCGTGAGCCGGGAGTCACGCTCGTGAGCCCGGGAGTCACCGGGTGCCCGGCGGTGTCAGCGCCACGGTGGTGGGACGGCGGTCATCTGCCGCAGCACATCCCAGTCGTCCGGCCTCATCCCGGGCTCGGCCCACCGGGCACCGGTGGCGACCCGGAGCCCGCGCAGTTCGCGCACCTGTGAGACGGAGTCGTCGCCGATGCCGGACTCGTTGCCGCAGCATGGGCAGATGACGTACTGCGGAACGCCGTGCTGGTCGAACAGTGCGTCGGAGTCGTCGTATCCGCAGATCCGGCAGGCTGTCTCGGTCCTGTTCCCCACGGTCGCAGCGTATCGATCGCCCGGGAGCGGCGATCAGCGGGCGACGGCGGAACAGGACGGTGCCGGGTGTCCCCTCGGGTGCCCGCCCGCTCCTCCGGCGCGGTCCGCGTCTCCTGCGGCTCCGTCCGGCCGTCCGCGCCGGCCCGGCAGGACCGCGAGGACGATCAGCATGCCGGCGGCCAGGACGATCCCGCCGACGAGACTGGTCCGGGCGACGCCGTGGGCGAAGGAATCGTGCACGGCGTCGAGCACGGCCTGCGCCTGCTGCGGAGTGGCACCCGGGGCCCTGGCGACCTGCTCCGCGCCCCCGAGGCCGCCGCCCACCGAGTCCTTGGCCGTCTCCAGCGCGTCGTGCGGCAGCTGTCCGCCGACCAGGTGCGGGGCCATGTCGAGGGCGGCCACGATCAGCGACGTGTTCGCCATGACGACGATCAGCAGGCTCAGACAGAGCGCCATCAGGGCCCACCGGCGCCGACACCTCGGACAGCTGATTGCCCATCGATGTGCAACTTGGGTTGATGCTCGAGAGTGTGCCATTGATGCGTGGCCCGCACTCCCGACCCGGTCGTTTCCGGGCAGCGCTTGACGTGCCGTACCGGCAGGCGGTGAGGTGAGGCCAGATCAGATCAACTCCGGGAGTTCGCATGCCACTTGACGCCAAGCTCATCAACAGCGACGTGCCCCACTCCGCCCGGATCTGGAACTACTGGCTGGGCGGCAAGGACTGCTACGAGATAGACCGCCTCGTCGGCGACCAGATCGTCGAGGCGAACCCGCAGATCCTCGACATAGCCCGGGCCCAGCGGGCCTTCCTCGTCCGTACGGTGGAACACCTCGTCCGCGAGGTGGGCATACGCCAGTTCCTGGATGTCGGCACGGGCCTGCCCACCGCCGACAACACCCACGAGGTCGCCCAGCGGATCGCCCCGGAGACCCGAATCGTCTACGTCGACAACGACCCCGTCGTGCTCGCCCACGCAGAGGCGCTGCTCACCAGCTCGCCCGAGGGCGTGACCGCCTATATCGACGCCGACATCCGCGACCCCGAGGGCATCCTGCGGACCGCCGCCGAGACGCTGGACTTCACCCAGCCCATCGCGCTCGTGCTGCTGGGGATCACCGCCCACATCGTCGACGACCAGGCGTACGACATCGTCGGGCGCCTGGTCGAGGCGCTGCCCTCCGGAAGCCACGTCGTGCTCTGCGACGACACCGAGGTGCTCGACCCCGAGGCCATGCGCACCATGATCGAGCAGTGGAACGAGGCGGGCGACAACCCGCGGGTCAACCGGAGCCCCGAGGAGCTGGCCCGCTTCTTCGACGGCCTGGAGCTGGTCGACCCCGGGGTGGTCTCGGTGTCCCGCTGGCGCCCGGGGCCCGCCGGGAGCGAAGGGCCGGAGGTCGACGACTTCGGGGGTGTGGGCCGCAAGCCGTGACGGCGGCGCGCGCGGCCACGGCCGCTCGGCGGCGATGCCCGCGTTGTTGACCAGGCCGTGGATCTGACCGTACGACTCCCGCAGTTCCGCGGCGAGTTCGGCCGAGTCCTCGTCGCTGGTGACGTCGAGGCGGCGACAGCCCGGGGCGTCCGTGACGTCGGTGGCGACGACCCGGGCGCCCTCCCGGGTGAGGGTCTCGGCCTCGGCGGCGCCCTGGCCGCGAGCGGCGCCGGTGACGACCACCACCTTGGCCTTCAGCCGCTTCACGGCCGCTCCCGGGCGCGGCGACGGCCGGTCGGCAGCGGCACCCGGTCGACACCGGCGACCACGGTGTTGGAGACGGTGCCGATGCCCTCGACGGTGAGCGTCACGGTGTCGCCGGGCTTGAGCGGCGGCGGGTCCTGGCGGCCCTTCACGCCCCAGAGTTCCGCCAGACAGCCGCCGTTGCCGCAGGTGCCCGAGCCGAGGACGTCACCGGGGCGGACGACGGTGCCGCGTGAGGCGTAGGCGGCCATCTCCTCGAAGGTCCAACTCATGTTGGAGAGCAGGTCCTCGCCGATGACCTCACCGTTCACGGAGGCCGTCAGGGACAGCCGCAGGAACCCGTCGGTGTCCCGGTACGGCTCCAACTCGTCGGCGGTCACCAGGTAGGGCCCGAGCGTGGCGGCCGTGTCCTTGCCCTTGCAGGGGCCGAGGTTGACCTGCATCTCACGGGACTGCAGATCGCGGGCGGACCAGTCGTTGAGGATCGTGTAGCCGACGATGTGGTCCCGGGCCTGCTCGGGCGTGAGGTCCCGGCCCTCGCGGCCGATGACCGCGGCGACCTCCAGCTCGAAGTCCAGGACCCGCGAACCCGGGGGCACGGGCACGTCGTCGTAGGGCCCGATGACCGCGTAGGGGTTGGTGAAGTAGAACGTCGGGCCGTCGTACCAGGCCTCCGGTACCCCGGCGTCGCCGTCGATCGAGCGCCGTACGCCCTCGACGTGTTCCTCGAAGGTGACGAAGTCCCGGACGGTGGGGGGCTGGAGAGGTGCCAGCAGGCGTACGTCGGCCAGCGGCACGGCGGTTCCGGCCGGGCGCACGCCGAACGCGGCCTCGACCGGTGAGGTGCCGTCGGGCAGATGACGTACGACGGTGTCCTCGACGACACCGACCCGACGGCGGCCTTCGTGGAGATAGGTGGCTATACGCACGCGGACCTCACACCGGCGGGGCGACGAACACGCCGCGGTCGACGTCGTTGAACGACTCCTTGGCGACCAGTTCGTTCATCGGGTTGGCGGTGCCCCACTGGTCGGCGATCTCGGGCTGGGAGAAGTCGTAGACGTGCGGGTGCCAGGTGTCCTCGTCCAGCAGCTCCAACTCCGTCGTGTACTCGACCGTGTTGCCGTGCGGGTCCAGGAAGTACGTGAAGGTGTTGTCGCCCGCGGTGTGCCGGCCCGGGCCCCAGAGCTTTGTGTGGCCGGCCCGGATCACCCGGCCGGAGCCGCGCAGGTACTCGTCGATGCCGCGCATCTCGAAGGAGACGTGGTGCAGGGCGGTGTGCGGGCCCTGAGCGATGGCCATGGAGTGGTGCTGGTTGCTGATCCGCATGAAGTGCATGGCCTCGCCCATGCGCGGGTGCATGAGGGTGTCGGAGAGCCGGAAGCCCAGGTGGCGCTCGTACCACTCACGGGTGACGTTGAGATCGGGGGAGTTGAGGACGACGTGCGACAGCTTGACCGGGATCGCCTCCTTCTCCTCGATCCTGCGGTGCTGCCGGACCTCGACGTCCGCCGAGACCTCGATGGTGCGGCCGTCGACGTCGAAGAAGCGGAAGCCGTACCCGCCACCGGGTGTGTCGACCTTGCCGGGCTGGGAGATCAACGGCACGCCGCCCGCGAGCAGTTCCTCGGCGAGGGTGTCCACGTCGGCCACGGAAGCGGACCCGTACGAGACCAGGTCCAGGCGCTTCTCCTCGGCCTTGCGCAGCCGCACGACGTACTGCTCCGGCGAGCCCTCGGCGGCCAGGAAGGAGATCCCGGAGTCCTCGGCGACCTTGGTCAGGCCCCAGACGCCGGCGTAGAAGTCGAGCTGCTTGTCGTAGTCGGGCACGGCGAGGTCGACGTGCCGCAGGTGGGTGAGCAGACGCATGAGGTCAGTCCTTCCGGAGGAGGGCGGCGGCGTTGCCGCCCCGTACTGCGTGGAAGTCGGGGTCGGAGAGCCGGGCCGCGCGCAGGGCGCCGACGGGGTCCTCGGTACCCATGTCGAAGGGGAAGTCGGAGCCGAGCACCACTCGGTCGGCGCCGGCGACCCGGATCAACTCCCGGAGCACGTGCGGGTCGTGGACGAGGGAGTCGAACCAGATCCGCCTGAGGTAGCTGCTGGGCAGGTGTGCGCAGCCGGTGCCCGCGTCGGAGCGGGCCGACCAGGCGTGGTCGGAGCGGCCGATGTGGGTGGGCAGATAGCCGCCGCCGTGCGCGGCGACGACTTTGAGGCCGGGGTGGCGGTCCAGCACCCCGGAGAAGATGAGGTGCGAGAGCGCGACGGCGTTCTCCGCGGGCTGGCCGACGACGTTGGACAGGTACCACCGGTCCAGGCGCTCGTCGAGGGTGCAGCCGAAGGGGTGCAGGAAGAGGATCGCGCCGGTCGTCTCGGCCAGGGCCCACAGGGGGGCGTAGGCCGGGTCGGAGAGTTCCCTGCCGGGGGCGTGGGACGAGATCTCCACTCCCGACAGGCCCTGGTCCAGGGCGTGGGCGAGGGCACGCACCGCCTGTCCGGGATGTTGCAGCGGGACGATGCCCAGCCCGCGGAGCCGGTCGGGTGCCTGCGCGCAGTGCGCGGCCGTCGCCTCGTTGGCGAGGCGGTACACCTTCTCGGCCGTCTCCTCGTCCGCCCAGTAGTGGTAGTGCGAGGGGGAGGGGCTGACCAGCTGGACGTCCACGCCCTGGGCGTCCATCGTGGCCAGCCGCACGGAGACGTCGGTCGCCTTCGGGACGATGGAGCGGACCATCGGGCCGCTGACCGCGAGGGACGCGGCGCCGTTGCGGCGGGCGTCCAGCGCCTTGGCCTCGGCCAGGCCGGGGAGACCGGCGACGGTCTCCTCGACCTCGGGGACCAGGAGGTGGGCGTGCATGTCGACGGTGGGTGCGGTCACGGCAGTTCCTTGAGGATGGTCATCGTGCGGCCGATCAGCCCGGGCACGTCGGCGTCACGGACGCCGTCCAGCTGCCACTGCCCGATCTGCAGGGACGCCTCGACGACGGTCCGCACCCGGGGAATGCGGCGCTCGTAGTAGGCCTGGAAGAGGTCGTCGTCCCAGTCACGCCCGCTCGTGAGCAGCTCCGCGAGGACGGAGGCGTCCTCCAGGGACTGGGCCGCGCCCTGGGCGATGGTGGGCGGGCAGCAGTGGGCGGCGTCGCCGACGAGGACGACCCGGCCGCGATGCCAGGAGCCCTCCACCAGCAGCTTGTCGAACCACGTGTAGTTGACCTTCGCCGGGTCCGTGATGTGCTCGACGATCTCCGGCCAGACACCGCCGTACGCCCGCGCGAGCCGGCGCATCTCGTCGGCGTAGGTCTCCGGTGGGATCGAGGCACGGTCGCGGTTGGCCTCGACGACGTACGCGTAGATGGTGTTCTCGCTGGTCGGGCAGTAGCCGGCGATGTAGGCCGGGCCGCCGTAGGCGAGGTCGGTGCGGGTGACGCCCCCCGGGCGCGGGGCCGGCGTGCGCCAGATGGCCATGCCGGTCGGCTCCGGTCTGTCGGCGATGCCGATCGCGGCGCGCGTGGTGGAGTTCAGACCGTCGGCGGCGATCACCAGGTCGTAGCGGCCGGTCGTGTCGTCGCTGAAGCGCACCGAGACACCGTCGGCGTCCTGCTCCAGGGTCCCGGCCGTGGTGCCCAGCCGGACCGTGGCTCCGCAGGCGCGGACCGCGTCGATGAGGATCTGCTGGAGCCGGGGCCGCTGCATGCCGAGCGTGGCGGGCAGGTCCTCGCCGCCGGTGCGGATGTCCTCGTTCTCGTGGATCACGGTGCCGTCGGGGATGGTCACGCCGAGCGAGCCGAAGGCGTACCCGGAGGCCGACACCTCGTCCCACACGCCGAGTTCGCGCAGCACGCGCAGGGCGTTGCCCTGGAGGGTGATGCCGGAGCCGGTGGTGGCGTTCCAGTCCGGCCTCGCCTCGATCAGCTCCACGGCGAGGCCGGCGCGGCGCAGCAGGATCGTCACCGCGTTGCCGGAGGCACCGCCGCCTATGACGAGGACTCTGCGAGGTGTGCTCATGGGGAACTCCCTTGTTCCGCCGGTTACTTGACGGCGATCGGGTTGACCGGGGAGCCGACGGCCCCGGTGATGGGCAGGGGCGCGGCGGTGAGCCAGAACTCGTACACACCGTCCGCCGCACAGTCGGCGGCGAGCGTGTCGAGGTCCCACATCTCGCCGATCAGCAGGCCGATGTGCGGGATGGCGACCTGGTGCAGCGGCTGGAAGGCATGCTCGAACTCGTTGGGCCGTACCTCGAAGCCCCAGGTGTCGGTGGCGATCGCGGCGATCTCGGTGCGGTGCAGCCAGCCGGCCGTGGTGAACGACAGTCCGGCGGAGCCGCCGCCCGCGTAGTCGCCCCAGCCCTCGCGCCGGGCCCGGGCGAGGCGTCCGGTGCGGACGGCGACGATGTCACCGCGGCCGACACTCACGCCGTGGGCCTCGGCGGTCGCGGTCAGGTGCTCCTCGGTGACGGCGAAACCGTCGGGCAACTCGCCGTCCGTGCCGATCACCTGGCCCACATCGAGGAGCACGCCCCGGCCGGCGACATGCGGTGCCATGTGCTCGATGCCGGTGACGAGGTCACCGTCGGAGGTGACGACCTTCTCGGCCCGCCGTCCGTTCCAGGCATCGCCGTGGTCGAAGATGTGCCCGAGCCCGTCCCACTGCGTCGAGCACTGCAACGGCATCGCGATCACGTCGTCGGCGCCGCCGATGCCATGAGGGAAGCCCTGGTTGCCGAGGGCCGCGTCGGTGCCGGTGTCGAGCATGGTGTGCACGGGGTTGGTGCGCCGCCGCCAGCCCTTCTGCGGGCCGTTCATGTCGAAGGACTGCGAGAGGGAGAAACTCACGCCGCGCCGGACGAGCGCGGCACCCTCGCGCCGCTTGGCCTCGTCGAGGAAGTTGAGCGTGCCGAGCACGTCGTCCTCGCCCCAACGCCCCCAGTTGGAGTACGCCTTGGCGGCCTCGGCGATCGCGCCCTCGGGGTCGGTCCGGTCGAGCGTCACCGTGGCACCTCCGCGGTACAGCGCGTGCGCTGGGCGCCCAGACCCGTGATCGACCCGTCCATCACGTCGCCGTCCCGCAGCAACCGGCCCCAGTGCATGCCGTTTCCGGCCGGGGAGCCCGTCAACACCAGGTCACCGGGGAGGAGTTGAACGGTCCGGGAGGTGTACGACACGATCCGCGCGACGCCGAAGAGCATGTCCTTGGTCGACTCGTCCTGCATCGTCTCGCCGTTCAGCCGGAGCGTGACCCGCAGGTCACCGGGGTCGGAGAGCGAACCGGCCGGCACGATCCACGGGCCGAGCGGGGTGAAGCCGGGCGCGTTCTTGGAGCGCAGCCAGTCCGTGCCGATGGCCTTCATGTCCCGGCGGAAGACGGTGGCGCGGTCGGTGAGGTCGTTGGCGATGGTGTACCCGGCGACGTACTCCAAGGCCTCCTCGACGGACACCCGGTAGGCGGGCCGGGAGATCACGGCCGCCAACTCCAGTTCCCAGTCCGGCTGTTCCGCCCAGGACGGGAGCACGACGTCGTCGTACGGGCCGGTGATCGCGCTCGGCAGCCCGATGAAGACGTACGGCAGGTCCTCGGCGGCCCGGCGATCCATGATCTCGGCGATCTCGGCCCGCGCCTCCTCGACCGTGCGCGGATCGTCGGGGGAGCGGTGGGCGACCTCCAGGTCGATCACGTGCTGCCGGTAGTTGGCGCCGGACTGGAAGACCTGGCGGGGCTCGACGGGAGCGTGGACGCGCAGGCCCTCCAAGGGCCGGCGGTCGCCCTTCGGGTCCGCCGCCAGCTCGTGCAGGCGGGGGAGCAGCTCGGTCCAGCGCTCGAAGACCGAACGGGTCGTCAGGACGGGCTCGTCGAGAGCCGTCCGAAGGTCCAGCACCCGCCCCTCGGGGACCAGGAGGCCGGGGAAAGAGGCCTGGTCAGAGGCGGAGAAGGTACCGAGTGCGAACGGTCCGGAGAAGGCTGCAGATTTCACGGGCGTGTCCTCCTGATGGCGATGTGACTAATCTGGGCCCTGCTCTCGTAATCTGGGAAATCGATTCCGTGGATGCGGATCATCCATGCGAGTTATGACAACCGAAGGGCGCGCGATGAACCTGGCCAGCCTCGATCTCAACCTCGTGGTCGCCCTGCGTGCCCTTCTGGAGGAACGCAACGTCACCCGCGCCGGGCGCCGGGTCGGTCTGAGCCAGCCCGCGATGAGCGCGTCCCTGGCCCGGCTGCGCCGCCACTTCGACGACGACCTGCTCTCCCGCGTCGGCGGCCACTACGAGCTGACCGCGCTCGGCCAGGTCCTCCTCGACCGCACCTCCACCGCCTGCGATCTGCTGGAACGCCTCTTCACCAGCCAGGCGGACTTCGATCCGGCGGTCGAGGAGCGGGAGTTCACGATCGTGTCCTCCGACTACGCGGTCGCCGTCTTCGGCGCCGAACTCGCCCGTACGGTCCACCAGGAGGCCCCCGGTATCCGGCTGCGCTTCGTCCAGACCCCGCCCGGCATCGTCGAGCAGACCGGGACCCTGCTGAGCACCACCGACGGACTGCTCATGCCGCACGGCATCATCAGCGGCTTCCCCACCACCGAGCTCTACCGGGACCAGTGGGTCTTCCTGGTCGCCGACGACCATCCGGACGTGGGCGAGCGGCTCACCCGGGACGATGTGGCGCGGCTGCCCTGGGTGACGTACCAGCGCACCTACGACGCCCCGGCGGTCCGCCAGCTCGGCATGCTCGGCATCGAACCCAAGGTCGAGGTGTCCGTCGACAGCTTCACGGTGCTGCCGTTCCTGGTCGCAGGGACCCGTCGTATCGCCCTGGTCCAGGCGCTCCTCGCCGAGCGGCTGCGCGGCGTGGCCCCCGTGCGGATCATGGAGGCGCCCTACGAGTCCGTGCCTCTCCAGGAAGCCCTGTGGTGGCATCCGGTGCACACCCACGACGCCGCACACATGTGGCTGCGCGAGACGGCGGCACGCGTCGGGGCCTCGGTGACGGGACACGACGTCGAGGCGGCCCAGGAGCAGGGCATCCAGCCGGTGGATGATCCCGATCCGGGAGATCGATCGGCTGAGGGGTAGGCGTGGTGGGCGCGCCGGTTCATAGTCGGGGCAGTTCCTGACGCCCGCCGCTCGGGCGCAGCGTCTCCGGTGCGCAGTCGCCGCACCTCCTGCCCCCTTACGTGGAGCCCCGCCATGCCCGGATCCGTCCCCCTGCGCGCCCCTCTCCTGATGGCCGGCAGCTGTCTGCCCGTCCTCGGCGCGGTCCTGATCGCCCCCGTGCTGCCGAAGATGCAGGACCACTTCGACTCGGTGCCCGGTGCCAAGACGCTCGTCCCCGTGGTCCTGACCGTCCCGGCGCTGGCGCTCGCCCTGCTGGCACCCTTCGCGGGCGTCATCGTCGACCGGCTGGGCCGCAGACGCCTGCTGGTCGTGGCGACCGTGCTGTACGCGCTCTTCGGCACCGCCCCGCTCTGGCTCGACTCGCTCGGCGCGATCGTCGCCTCGCGGGTCCTGGTCGGCATCACCGAGGCCGCGATCATGACCTGCTGCACCACACTGATCGGCGACTACTACACGGGCCGTGTCCGGGACCGCTATCTCGCCCTGCAGACCATGTGCGCCTCCGCCTCCGCCACCGCGTTCTTCGTGATCGGCGGCGCGGCCGGCTCGGCGGGCTGGCGCGCACCCTTCTGGATCTACGCGGTCGGCCTGCTGCTGGCCCCCCTCATGGCGACCGCCCTGCCCAGGCTCCGCCAGGACGACGCCTCCGAAGAACGCACCACCGACTCACGCCCGTTCCCCGTGCGACGGCTGGCCGGCATCTGCGCGCTGACGGTGTTCGGTGCCATGGTCTTCTACACCGTGCCCGTCGAAACGGCCTATCTGCTCGACGATCTGGGCATCACCTCCACCGGCGTCATCGGCCTGGCCACCGCCCTCGCCAGTGCCGCCACGGTGGCCGGGTCGATCGCGTTCACCAGGCTGCCGGGCACCCCCGTGAGCCGGCTGCCCGTGGTGTTCGCGCTGTGCGGCACCGGGTTCGTGGTCATGGCGCTGGCGAGCGGTCCCGTGCTGTTGATCGCGGGCGCGGTGCTCAACTGCCTCGGTACGGGCGTCCTGTTGCCGTCCCTGCTCACCGTCGCGATGTCGAGGCTGGAGTACGCCGACCGCGGGCGCGGTACCGGACTGTGGACGGCGGCCTTCTTCTTCGGTGAGTTCGTGTGCCCGCTGATCCTGATCGGGCTGGAGTCCGTGGTCGGGAGCCTGGCCACCGCCGTCGGCGTCCTGGGGCTCGCCTCGGGGCTGGTCGCCGGCGGACTGCTGCTCGCGGGACGGTCGGCGGTCGTGGAGCACGAGCACGCCGCCTAGGCAGGACGCGGGCGGCGCTCCTCGACGGGGCGCCGCCCTGCGCTTTCAGCCCGTGTGGCCCTGCCCTCTCCACCTGTACGGCCCGGCTCTCTCCGCTCGTACGGCCTCGCACCCTCAGCCCGTGTGCAGGATGCGAAAGCGGCCGGGTTCCGCCGGATCGCGATCGACGACCTGGACCGGTGGCGAGGCCCACTGCCACACTCCGATGCCCGGCATGCGGGAGAACCCGATCCGCCCGCGGGTGCCCTCGACCGCGACGCGCGGCCAGGATCCGGCGATGCGCGCCCGGTCCGTGCCGTGAGTACGCAGCAGATCGGCGAGGACGGCGACCGTGTCGTAGCCCTCGAAGGCCACGAAGGAGGGCGCCTCGCCCAGCCGTTCGCGAAGGGCCGTCTCGACTTGCGCACCGAGCGGGGTGAGGCGATCGGGCAGATAGCGCAGGAACGGGACCCCGGCGCCGTCCTCGCCCAGCAGCTCCGCCCATTCGGCCGACTCCGGCTGCCCGGCCGGCGCACCGATCAGGACCTCGGCGAGACGTCGGTCGCGGCGGACGGACTCGACGATCGGGACGGCCGGCTCCGGGTGTCCGACCAGGAGAAGGAGGGCTGTCGCGCGCTGCTCGACGAGCGCGTCGCACACCGCCGCCGGGGCGAGCGCGCTCATGTCGATCTCGGTGACGGTGCCGCCGCGCTCGGCGAGGTGGTCCCGCAGGATGCGGGTCCCGGATGCCCAGTAGACACTCGGCTGCGTCGCCACGGCGACACGGCTGTGGCCCGCGCCGAGGAGGAAGTCCGCGTAGATCCGCCAGCCACGGGACTGCGGCGGCGAGAGGCGTGCGACCCAGTCCGTCGGCCGTTCCGTGAGCGCGTCGAGCACCGCCGACGAGCACAGGAACGGCACCCCGAGGGCGTCGGCACGGCCGGCGGCGGCCCGCGCGACGACGCTGTGGTACTCCCCGGCCAGGGCGGCCACACCCAGGCGAGCCAACTCGTCCACGGCCGCCGCGGCTTTCTCCGGATCGGCCGCGGTGTCCCGGACCACCAGTTCCAGGGGTCTGCCGGCGATCCCGCCGGTCTCGTCGACTTCCCGAGCGGCCAGTTCGAGGCCCGCGAGCACGTGCCGGCCCGCCTCGACCCAGCCAGGGCGAGTGAGCGGAACGAGGACGCCGATCCGGACGGACGGTCCGTCTCGCCGGGGTGGGTGCACCGAGGTGATCATGCCGGACATTGCATCCACCATCCCCGCGGACGGGCAAGCGGTTCTGGGGTCGTTCTCGGCCCTTGGGATGTGACGGCCGCGCGGCTATAGTCAACAATGTTAGTAGGTGTCTATTTGGCTAAGTGAGGCGATCGGCCATGACGGAGAACGGACCCCTGCGGTACGTCGCCCTCGGCGACAGCCAGACCGAAGGGTGCGGCGACGGCGACGACGTACGGGGACTGCGCGGATGGGCCGACCGGCTCGCCGAGCACCTCGCCCGGGACACACCGGAGCTCCTCTACGCCAACCTCGCCGTGCGCGGCCGTCTCGCCGGGCAGGTGCGGCACGAACAGCTCGCGCCCGCCCTCGCGTTGGAGCCCGGCCTCGCCACGGTCGTCGCCGGGGTCAACGACCTGCTGCGGCCCCGGTTCGACGCCGACGAGGTGGCCGCGCACCTGGAGGCGATGTTCGCCGCCCTCACCGCGCAGGGCGCCCGCGTGGCGACGGTGACCTTCCCCGACGTCGCCCGGATCACCCCGCTGGCCCGCCCGATCGGCCCCCGGATCATCGCCCTCAACGACCGCATCCGACAGGCCGCCGCCCGGCACGGAGTCGTGGTCGCCGAGACCGCCCACCATCCGGTCGTGACCGACCCGCGCCTGTGGAGCCCCGACCGGCTGCACGCCGGCCCGCTCGGCCATGCCCGGATCGCCGCCGCCGTGGCCGACGCCCTCGACCTGCCGGGCAGCGACGACGGTTGGACCCGCCCGCTGCCCGCCGACCCACGGGCGGCCTCCGGCCTGCGGGCCATCGGCGGCGAGTTGCGCTGGGTCGGCTCCTTCCTCGGCCCCTGGCTCGTACGGCGGGTCCGTGGCCGGTCGTCCGGCGACGGCCGGCGGGCCAAGCGGCCCGAGCTGCTTTCGATGCCCCGGCCTGCGACTATGCACCCCATTGACTAATCAATTAGGTTGAGCCCATGGCTCTGCGCAACGCGGTGATGGCCGCCCTCCTGGAGGGCGAGGCCTCCGGATACGACCTCGCCAAGGGCTTCGAGGCCTCCGTCGCCAACTTCTGGATGGCCACCCCGCAGCAGCTCTACCGCGAGCTGGAGCGCATGGAGGCCGAGGGCCTCGTCCGCGCCCGCGTGGTCCAGCAGGAACGCCGCCCCAACAAGCGCCTGTTCTCCCTCACCGACGCCGGTCTGGAGATCCTGCGCGCGTACATCGCCGACGTGCCCGCGAAGCCGACCGCCATCCGCGACGAGCTGATGGTCAAGGTCCAGTGCGTCGACATCGGTGACGCCGACGCTGTACGGACCGCGATCGTCGAGCGCGTGGAGCGGTCCACCGCCAAGCTGGCCCGGTACGAACGGATGCGGGAGCGCATGCTGGCCGGCCGCACCGAGGACGAGTACTTCGCCGAGGCCGACCGCATCGGGCCCTACCTCACCCTGCTCGGCGGCATGGCCTTCGAACGGTCGAACCTCAAGTGGGGCGAGACCGCCCTGAAGAGGCTCGATCAGCGCGGCTCGCGCCCCTGAGAGCGGTGCGCTCACGTCCCGGGCGGCGGTTCGTCGAAGAGGGCGAGTTCGTACCGAGCCGCTTCTCGTGCCGCGCGGAGCGCGCCCGGAAGCCGAACTCCAGGATCAGCCTCGGCTCGGGCCTCGCGTCCACCGGTCGCCACTCTTCCTTTCGGCATGGGGTGCCATTATCGTCCTGCCGAACCGCAGTCGGACGACCGGAAGTCGGTGGAGGGTGCGATGAGAGAGGGCAGTGGCGGGCCCGTGCCGCCGGGGCCGTGAGGCGGAGCCCCGGCAGCTTCGCCGGCCCCGAATGTCCGCACCTCGACTGGGCCGCGTCCGGCGCCATGGCGCTCACCGGCGAGGCGGACGGCCCGCCCCTCCTCGCGCCCGGCGGGCTGATGCACCTGCTGAACCGGATCCGCGGCGCGCTCCCCGTCGACATCGACCCGGCGCTCCTCCTCGGCGCCCGAGCCGGCGCCATGGGCCTGACCCGGCACGGCCGTACCTCCGCGGGTGGCGGAACCCGCCTGCTGCCGACCGCCGACGGATGGTGTGCCGTGACCCTGGCCCGCCCCGACGACCTCGACCTCCTCCCCGCGATCCTCGGCCGCCCCGACGTCCACGCCCCGTGGGACGACCTCGCCACCGCCGCCCGCACCACCAAGGCCCGCGAACTCGTCACGCGCATCCGCATGTTCGGGGTCCCCGCCGCCGCACTCCCGGCCGAGCGGGGCGCACCGGTCGACACTCCGTACCGCGCCTCCCGCATCGCCGCACCCGCCAAGGCCCCGAAGCCCGACGGCACCCTCGTCGTCGACCTCTCCTCCCTCTGGGCCGGCCCCCTGTGCGCCCAACTGCTCGGGCGGGCCGGCGCCCGCGTGGTCAAGGTCGAGAGCACCCGGCGCCCCGACGGCGCCCGGGCCGGGAACCGGCGGTTCTACGACTGGCTGCACGCCGGGCACGAGAGCGTCGCCGTCGACTTCACCACGACCGAAGGACGCGCGGCGCTGAGGGAGTTGGTCGGTGAGGCGGACGTCGTGATCGAGGCGTCCCGGCCCCGTGCGCTCGCGCAGCTGGGGCTGGCCGCCGAGCGCCTCGACCATCGTGCGGGCAAGGTGTGGGTCGCCATCACCGGGTACGGCCGCGGGCATCCCGACCGGGTCGCCTTCGGTGACGACGCCGCGGTGGCCGGCGCACTGGTGGCGCGGTCGGACCACGGCCCGGTGTTCTGCGGCGACGCGATCGCCGACCCGCTCACGGGAGTGGCCGCCGCACTGGGCGCCTTCACGGCCCTGGCCCGGGGCGGCGGGGAGCTGATCGACGTCTCGATGCGCGATGTGGCCGCCGCCTTCGCCGGGGCGCGGGAGACGGAGCACGGCCCGCATCCGGTACGACCGGACGGCGGCGACGGGTGGACCGTCAGCTGCCCGCTGCTCGGCCGGACGCAGCAGGTCTGCCCGCCGCGGCCACCTGACGCGGCGGGCCCCGCAGCCGAGACGGGCGCCGACAACGCCCTCATCCGTGCGCGATCCGCCCCGCGATGAACGTGGCGCGCACCTGCCCGGCGTCGGGCGCGCGCAGGGCCTCGCTCAGCGGCCGGTCCAGAAGCACGAGGTCGGCGGGCTGCCCCGGTGCGACGCGCCGCGGCGGGCCGCCCGGATCGAGCAGCGGGGACAGCAGGCCGCTCAGGACCGTGGCGGCCGGGACGCGCTCACCGGGGCCGAGCACCCGCCCGGAGGGAGTGAGCCGCTCCGCCGCCGCACGCAGACAGGCCCAGGGGTCGGGATCCCCGTACGGCGCGTCGCTGCTCGCCGCCACCCGTACGCCCGCCCGCAGCAGACCGGCGTACGGCCACAGGTCCGGCCGGTCCTCGGGCTCGACGCGGTCCCAGTAGTCGTCACCGCGCCGGGCCACCAGCGTCGGTTGGGTGACCACCGTGATCCCGCGCACCGCCAACTCCTCGGCCAGGGAGGCGTCGGCGACGGCACAGTGCTCGACGCGGTCGCCCCGCAGGACGCCGGCCCCGTCCAGCGCGGCCAGGGTCAGGGCGAGGGCCACGCGGGTCACGCAGTGCACGGCGACCGGGCGACCGGCGGCGTGGGCCCGCCGTATGCGCTCGGTGAGGTCGCCGATGTCGGGGAGCGCGTGGTCCGCGACCACCAGCTTCACCGGGCCGACGCTCAGCCGGGGATGATCCACCGGGCCGCTGCCGGCGGCCATCACCATGACGTGCTGGAGGAGTTCGCCCCGCCGTACCGCGTCTGCCACGACCTCGGCGGCCCCCTCGTCCGGGGTGGCGTCCGCGAGATGGGTGACCCCGAGGGCGGCCAGCCGTGCGCCCACCGCCCGCAGGGACGGCGGACGGGCGCCGAGCCGCTCGCGCAGCCAGGCATCGGCGCGCCACAGCAGCCCGCGCTCGACACCCGTGTCCCCGAGCCGTTCCAGCCCCGCCGAGTTGACCACCCACAGCGCACCGGAACGATGCTGCACCCGCACCGGCAGCACCCGGTTCCAGGCGTCGAGGACATCCCGGTCGAGCTCGCCGTGGACGACCTCGTCGTACCCGACGGCCCGCACCCACCCGTCCTCGCCCGGTACGGCCCGCGCGATCGCCTCGGCCAGACCGTCGCGGGAGACACCGGACACGTCGAGCGACGACTCCCGCGCCGCCATGGCCGTCAGGTGCAGATGGTGGTCGGCCAGCCCCGGAAGCAGAGCGCCACCATCACCTCGTACGACCAACTCGTCGTCCCCCGGAGGCAGTCGAGGGCCGATCTCCGTCACGACACCCCCACGGACCCGGCAGTCGACCGGGCGCCCCTGCCACGACCGCACCGACACGCCCCGCAGCAGCACGTCACCGCTCATGGTCGTCGACCTCGTCCACCAGCCCCCACCGCAAGGCGGTCCCGGCATCCAACCGGGCGCCGCTCAGCATCAGCCACGCCGCCCGCCACCGCCCGATCCGCCGCGGCACACTCACCGTGCCGCCCGCGCCGGGCACCAGCCCCATCTCCACCTCCGGCAGCTGGAAGAAGGCGCCAGGGGAGGCCACCACGCGCCCGGCGAACGCGGCCATCTCGATGCCGGCGCCCACGGCGGCGCCCCGCACGCGTACCGTGACCCGGTCCCTGAGGCGGTCGACGAGCCGCCACGGTGCCCGGTCGAGCCGTACCAGATACGCGGCCACGAGATCGCGGGCGGTGCCGAACTCGGCCAGGTCGCCTCCGCTGCAGAACACCGGTCCCGCGCCGGTGAGTTCCACCTCCTCGACCGTGTCGTCGAGGGCGGCGACCTCAAGGGCGTCGTAGAGCTCCTCACGCATCCGGAAGGCGAACGCGTTCCGCCGCTCGGGGCGGTCCAGCAGGATCGACAGCCTGGCGCCGTCCCGGGACAGCCGGACGCACTCGCCGTCGGCGGCCGCCGCCCGCGGGCCCCGTTCGGCGAGCCAGGCGGCGAACTCCGTCCCGCCCAACAGCATCGAGTAGGCCGCCGCCTCCGCGGCCAGCCCGTCGAGGGTGCCGAGCGAGGGGGTCTGCCGCAGGAGCCGGCCCAGCGTCACGGTGGCCTGCGGGCGGCGGTCGCCGACCTCGGCCAGTTCGGCGTAGGCCTTCCACGGGTCCGCCACGGGGACCGACTCAAGGTCGGGGGCGTCCGCTTGTGGGCCGGTGAGTGTCAGCGTCAGAGCCTGGACCAGCGGCCTCAACCGCTCCGGCGGCCGCCGCGTCGCGATCCCGATGGTGAGCGGGAGGGAGTCGGCCACCCGGGCGGCGGCCTCCGCGACGCGCGTCGGATCTGCGGTGTGCCAGTCGTCGAGGTCCAGCTGTTCCATGCGGTGAGCGTAGACGGGATCCTATTCTCCGTAGTGGTATTGGCATTCTCATTTTGTGCAAGTAGCGTATCCGTACGATGAATGACTTCGCCCAGACCTCGTCCGGCATCCCGCTCAAGCCGGTCTACGGACCGGCGGACCGGGTCGTCGAGCCGCCGGAACCCGGGGACTTCCCGTTCACGCGCGGCAACTACGCCTCCGGCTACCGGGGTCGGCTGTGGACACTCAGGCAGTACTCGGGGTTCGGCACCGCGGAGGAGTCCAACCGCCGCTACCGGTATCTGCTGGAGCAGGGTGGTACCGGACTGTCGGTGGCCCTGGACCTGCCCACGCAGTGCGGTTACGACTCCGACGACCCCGAGGTGAGCGAGGAGGTCGGGCGGGTCGGTGTCGCCGTGGACACCCTCGCCGACGCCGAGGTGCTCTTCGAGGGCATTCCGTTGGACCGGATCAGCACCAGCTTCACCATCAACGGGACGGCGGCGATCCTGCTCGCCTTCTATGTGGCCGCCGCCGAGCGCCGGGGCGTGCCGCGGGCGAAGCTGACCGGGACCATCCAGAACGACATCCTCAAGGAGTACGCCTCCCGCGGGACCTGGATCTGGCCGCCGGAGCCGTCGCTCAGGCTGATCGCCGACACCATCGAGTTCTGCGCGGCCGAGGTGCCGCGGTTCAACGCGATCTCCGTCGCCGGCGCGCACTTCCGCGACGCCGGGGCCAACGCCGTGCAGGAGATGGCGTTCACGCTCGCCGACGGCGTGACGTACTGCGACACCGTGCTGGAACGCGGACGCATGACGATCGACCAGTTCGCCCCGCAGGTCTCCTTCTTCTTCTACACGCACGGCGAGTTCTTCGAGGAGGTCGCCAAGTACCGGGCGGGACGCAGGCGTTGGGCGACCATCGTCCGCGAGCGCTACGGGGCGAGCTCCGACAAGGCGGCGATGTTCCGGTTCGGCTGTGTCGCGGGCGGTGCCTCGCTGTACGCGCCGCAGGCCCGCAACAACACCGTGCGGGTCGCCTACGAGGCGCTGGCCTCGGTACTCGGTGGTGTCCAGTCGATGTTCACGGCCGCCTGGGACGAGCCCTTCGCGCTGCCCAGCGAGGAGTCGGCCACGCTCGCCCTGCGCACCCAGCAGATCCTCGCCCACGAGACCGGCGTCGCCCGGGTCGCGGACCCGCTCGGCGGCTCGTACTTCGTCGAGGCGCTCACCGACGCGACCGAGGAGCGGATCGTCGAGATCATGGCGGATCTGGAGCGGCACGGCGGCATGGTCCGGGCGATCGAGGACGGCTATCTGCAAGGGCTCATCGCGGACGAGGCCTACCGTGTCCATCGGGCGGTCGAGGCGGGCGAACGGCCCGTCATCGGCGTCAACCGGTACGTCGACGAGGACGAGCCCGCCCCCGACGTCGCCACCTACGAACTCGACGCCAAGGGCCGCGCGACACAGCTGGAACGGCTCGCCCGGGTCAAGGCCGAGCGTGATCCGGCCGCCGTCCGCGCTCGCCTGGCCGCCCTCGAGCGCGCCGCCGAGGGCACCGACAACCTCATGGGACCGCTCGTCGACTGTGCCAACGCCTATTGCACGGTGGGGGAGATGGTCACCGCCCTCAAGGACGTGTGGGGCGAGTTCCAGCAGCCGGTGGTGTTCTGATGGGCACCCGGATCCTCATCGCCAAGCCCGGCCTCGACGGCCACGACCGAGGCGCCAAGATCGTCGCGCGGGCGCTGCGCGACGCCGGGTTCGAGGTCGTCTTCACCGGCATCCGGCAGAAGGTCGAGGACATCGTGGCGACCGCCGTCCAGGAGGACGTCGCGATGGTCGGCCTCAGCATGCTCTCCGGCGCGCATCTGGCGCTGACCGCCAGGACCGTGGAGGGCCTGCGGGCCGCGGACGCCGGGGACATCACGGTCGTCGTCGGCGGGACCATCCCGCCAGTGGACGTGCCGCGCCTGAAAGCCGCCGGCGCCGCTGCCGTGTTCCCCACCGGCACACCCCTTGACGTCGTGGTGGCGGACGTACGCGCCCTCACCTCGCCCTGACACCTGGAGGCAACGTGCGGATCGGAGTCATGATCGGGCCCGAGCGGGGGGATTCGGCGCGCAAGGCCGCGCGGATGCTCGCGGATGTGGAGTGGGCCGAGTCGGCCGGGTTGGACACGGCCTGGATCCCCCAGGTCCCCACGGACTTCGACGCGTTGACCGCGGTGACGCTGATGGGGGCCCGGACCACCCGGATCGAGCTGGGCACCGCCGTCGTCCCCCTCCAGGCCCAGCACCCCGTCGCCCTGGCCCGTCAGGCCCTCTCCGCCCAGGCGGCCACCGGCGGACGGCTCGCGCTCGGCGTCGGCCCCTCGCACCACTGGATCATCCAGGACATGCTCGGCCTGCCCTACGCCCGCCCGGCCGGCCTCACCCGCGACTACCTGGACGTCCTCGATGCGGCATGGCGCGGACCCGGCCCCGTCGACGTCGAGAACCGCACCTTCACCGTCCACAACCCCCTCGACCTCGCCCCCGTGGCCCCGCTGCCGATCCTCCTCGCCGCCCTCGGCCCGGTCATGCTGGCCCTCGCCGGGGAGCGTGCCGACGGAACCGTGCTGTGGATGGCCGACGAACGTGCCGTCGCCGACCATGTCGTCCCGCGCATCACGAAGGCCGCCGAGAGCGCCGGACGCCCGGCCCCCCGCGTCGTCGCCGGCATCCCGGTGTGTCTGTGCGCCCCGTCCGAGGTCGACGCCGCCCGCGAGCGCGCCAACCGGATCCTGGGCGAGGCCGAGATCTCGCCCAACTACCAGCGGCTGCTGGACCACGGCGACGCCAGGGACGTCGGCGACCTGTGCGCGGCGGGCGACGAGACGGCTGTCCTCCGGCGCTTCCGGCGTTTCGCGGACGCCGGCGTCACCGACCTCTCCGTACGCCTGCTGCCGATCGGCGAGGGCCGCGACGAACTCGTCGCCTCCAAGCGCCGGACCCGGGAGATGATCGCGAACCTCGCGGCGGAGTTCAGGTGACCCCCGGCCCCCTCGCAGGCCTGCGCGTCCTCGAAGTCGGTCACATCCTCGCGGGCCCGTTCGCCACCATGGTCCTCGCCGACCTCGGCGCCGACGTCACCAAGGTCGAGCCGCCCGGCGGGGACCTGTCGCGGCAGGTCGGCGACGCCTACTTCGCCAGCATCAACCGCGGCAAGCGCAGCATCTGCCTCGACCTCACCACGGACCAAGGGCAGGAACGCCTGGGCGAGTTGGCGGCCGACGCGCACGCCCTGCTGGTCAACCTCAAGCCGTCGGCCATACGACGGCTGGGGCTGACGTACGACCGTCTGCGCCGCTACAACGAGCGGATCGTCTGCGTGGCCGTCACCGGCTACGGCCTGGACGCCGGGGACGACCCGGCCTTCGACTACGTCATCCAGGCCGCCACCGGCGTCGCCGCCCTCACCGGCGACCCCGACGGTCCGCCGACCCTGCCCGGGTACTCCTCGGTCGACAACTCCGCCGCCCTGACGGCCGCGTTGGGCCTGCTCGCCCAGATCGTGTCCGGTCGCGGCGGGCAGGTCGACGTGGCGCTGCGGGACGTGATGCTGTCCCAGCTCAACTACCGGGCTTCCGCCTATCTCAACGACGGGGTCGAGCCGCGCCGACTGCCCTTCGGCGCGCACTCGTACTACGTGCCGGCCCAGCTTTTCCCCACGGCGGCGGGCCACTTGGCGCTGTTCATCACGCACGACGGTTTCTGGAAGTCCTTCGCCGCGGAGACCGGTGTCGAGGGCTTCCCGACGATGGCGGAGCGGGCGGAGCGGCGGGACGAGGTCCTCGACGTCGTCACGCGGGCGCTGAGCTCCGACACCGCCGAGGGCTGGGAGGCCCGGCTGCGGCCGCTCGGCATCGCGGCGGCGGCCGTCCGCACGCTGCCCGAGGCCCTGGAGGCGACACCCGAGGTGATCGTGCGGGCCGGCGACTTCAGGCTGGTCGGCAGTCCCATCAGGATCGCCGGATACGAGCCCGCCTACGGTCCGCCGCCCGAGCTGGGCTCACTCGTAGTGGACGGTGACTGATCCCTCGTCGGGCACGCCCTGGCAGGTGAGGACATAGCCCTCGGCCACCTCGTCCTCCGCCAGGGCGTCGTTCACACGCATGGTGGCGCTGCCCTCGGTGATCCTGGCCATGCAGGTGGCGCAGTTGCCCGCCTCGCAGGAGAAGGGCGGAGTGAGGCCCGCCCGCCGGGCGCTCTGCAGAAGCGTCTCGTTCGGTCGCTTGGGGACGGTGGCGCGCTTGGCGCCGAGGACGATGGTGACGGTGCCGTCATCCACGGGGTGTGCCACGGGCGGCGGCTCGGGGACGCTGCCGAACCGCTCGCTGAACACCCGGCCCGGCCCCGGCAGCACCGTCTCCACCAGCTCCATGAAGGGCTCGGGCCCGCACACATACGCGTCCGCACCGCCGTCCGCACCGACGAACTCCCGTATCGCGTCCGCGTCGAGGAGCCCCCGCTCGGCATCGAGATGCCGTACGACGGTCAGCCGGCCCGGGAACTCCGCGGCCAGCTCCGCCAGCGCCGCGTCGAAGATCGCCGACGCCCGGTCCCGGTCGGCGCACAGCAGCCGCACCGGCCGGCGGGTCGCGGCCAGCGCGCTCTTGGCCAGGGAGAGGATCGGGGTGATGCCGCTGCCGCCGCTGAAGCCGAGCAGCGGTGTCTCGGCCGGGCGCAGACAGAACAGGCCTCGCGGCTGGGTGAGTTCGACCTCGTCGCCCTCGCCGACATGGTCGTGCAGCCAGTTGGAGACCTTGCCGCCGGGGACGCGCTTGACCGTCGTCATCAGCTCGGCGTCCGTCTCCGGAGCGCTCGACATCGAGTAGGAGCGCAGCAGGTCCTTGCCGTCGACCCGGACCCGGAAGACACAGAACTGCCCTGCCCGGTAGGCGAACGGGCCGTCGTGCGGGTCGAGGACGAAGGTCCGGGCGTCGGGGGTCTCGTGGACGATCTTGACGACGGTCGCGCGCCGGAACAGGGCGGGGCTCGCCATGGACGACCCTCCTCGGGCTCTGGTATCAAGGTTCTATCGCTGCGAGAATACTATTCTCATCAAGTAGATGGGACCCTCTCAACAGGCGGGGACGAAAGATGAGCGAACGGGCCGCGCTGGTCTTCGAGGACCGGGAGTACACCCTGGCCGCACTGGAGGGCCTCGCCGACGGTCTGGCCGGCGAGTTGGAGCGGCGAGGCGTGCGGGCCGGGGAGCGGGTCGCGCTCATGTCGTCCAACCGGCCCGAGTTCGTGGTCGCGGTGCGGGCCGTGTGGCGGCTCGGCGCGGCGGTCGTGCTGCTCAGTCCGGCCTGGAAGCGGGGCGAGGTGGAACACGCCCTGGAGATCACCGGGGCGACGCACGCCGTGGGTGACCATCCGGTGCTGGCGGAACTGATGCCGATGCGGCACCTGGACGAACCGATCCCGCCCGGGCCGGGCTCCTTCGCGCGACCCCCCGAACAGGCCGACGCCGTCCTGGTGTTCAGCTCCGGCACGACCGGGATGCCCAAGGCCGTACGGCACACCCACGCATCCCTCGCCGCCGCCGTGCGGCACTGGCGGGACGCCCTGCGACTGACGTCACGGGACCGCATCCAGATCGCCACACCCCCCTCGCACATCCTCGGCCTGCTCAACATCGTCACCGCCCTGGAGGCGGGCGCCTGGCTGCGGCTGCATCGCCGCTTCGACCTCGACCGGCTGCTCCGGCACATCGAACTCGACCGCATCACCGTCGAGATGGCCGTCGCCCCCATCGCACTCGCCATCGCCTCGCACCCGCGGCTGGAGTCGTACGACCTGTCGTCGCTCCGCTACATCATGTGGGGCGCCACACCGGTCACCCCGAGCGTCGCCGAGACCGTCACCCGGCGCACCGGGGTCGGCTGGGTGCCCGCCTACGGGGCCAGCGAACTGCCCGTCATCGCCTGCAACCCGCTCGACGGGGCACGCCTGGACACCCCGGGACGGCCCGTGCCGGGGGTGAGCGCGCGGGTGGTCTCCCTGGAGACCGGGAGACCGGTCGGGCCGGGGGTGAGCGGCGAGATCGAGGTGCGCTCCGACTCCCTGATGGCCGGCTATCTGCCCGCCGAGGCGACGGCGGAAGCGCTGCACGACGGCTGGTACCGGACCGGGGACGTCGGCAGTCTCGACGCCGACGGCTGGCTGCGGCTCACCGACCGCTCCAAGGAGATGATCAAAGTGCGGGCGTTCCAGGTCGCGCCCGCGGAGGTGGAGGCCGTGCTGCACGGCCATCCCGCGGTCGCCGACTGCGCGGTGTTCGGCGTCCCCGACCCGGCCGACGGAGAGGCCGTCGTCGCGGCCGTACGGACGACCCGCCCGGTGGAGGCGGCCGAGCTCATCGAACTGGTCGGCGCGCGGCTCGCCTCCTACAAACGGCCGACCCATGTGGAGTTCGTGCCCGAGATCCCCCGCCTGCCGTCCGGCAAGGTCCTGCGCCGGGTCCTCAAGGAGCGCCATGGATGTACGTCTGACAGCTGAACAACGTCAACTGCGCGCAGCGGCAGCCCGGTTGGCCGACGACCTCGGTCCCGGCTCCGTCCTCGACCTGGACGACGGCGACCGGATCGCGCGGCTGGAGAAGGCCGTCGAGGCCACCGGCTGGCGGACCCTGCGCTCGGACGGGGCGTCGGGGGTCGAAGTCGCCCTGGTGGTAGAGGAGTTCGGGCGAGGCCTGGTCGACGTACCGCTGCTGGGTCCCGTACTCGCCGACGACCTGGCCCCGGGGCTCTCGGCGGCCACCGTCGTCGTGGACGGCCGGGCGCGGGACGCGCGGGGCCTGCGGAAGGGTGTCTTCGTCGAAGAGGGCCGTGTGCTGGCCGTCGGCATCGGCCCCCTGGTCCCGGGCGCCGACCTCACGCGCCATCACGCCTCCGTCACCGGCCCGCCGGAACCGATCGGCACCCTGACCGCCGGAACCGCCGCCCGCCGACGGGCGTTGGCCCTCGTGGCCACCACCGCCGACCTGGTCGGCACGGCCCGCGGGGCCCACACGCTCGCCGTCGCCCACGCCAAGCTGCGTGAGCAGTACGGCAGGCCGATCGGCACCTACCAGGCCGTGGCCCATCTGCTCGCCGAGGGACTGGCCTCGATCGAGGGATCGGTGAGCGTGCTGCGGCACGCGGCCTGGGCGGTCGACGAGCTCACGCCCGAAGAGGCGATCAGGGCGGCCCGGATCGCGAAGCTCTACTGCGCCCGCGCCGCCCGCACCGTCTGCGAGACGGCGATCCAGGTGCACGGCGGCATCGGCAACACCTGGGAGTGCCTCGCCCACGTCCATCTGCGCCGCGCCCTGGCGTCCACCGAGCTGTTCCCCGTACGCCTGGAGGAGATCGACCGTGGACTTTCGTGACTCCCCGCAGGAGGCCGCCTTCCGGGAACGGCTGCGGACCTGGCTGACCGAGCGGGCCGGGGAGTTCCCGACCTCGGGCGACGCGTACTGGGCGCGGCAGGGGGACTGGCACCGGGCGCTCCATGCGGCCGGCTTCTTCGGACTGTCCTGGCCCAAGGCGTACGGCGGTCAGGAACTGCCGCCCGTCTACGACGTCATCCTGGACGAGGAACTGGCCCGCGCCGGGACCCCGGCCCGCCCCAGCCTCGGCTACCTCGTACAGGGCCTGGGCCGGCACGGCGGCGAGGAGCTGTGCCGCCGGTTCCTGCCCGGCATGATCGACGGCACCGAGCGCTGGTGCCAGGGCTTCAGCGAACCCGGTGCCGGGTCCGACCTCGCGTCCCTGACCACGACCGCCACCCGCGACGGCGACACCTACGTCGTGCGCGGCCACAAGATCTGGACCAGCTACTCCGACGTCGCCGACTGGTGCCTGCTTCTCGCCCGTACCGACCCGGACGTACCCCGGCACAGGGGCCTCTCGGCGTTCGTGATCGCCATGGACCAACCCGGCATCGAGCAGCGCCCGTTGACGATGATGAGCGGGGTGACCAAGGAGTTCGGGCAGGTTCTCTTCGACGGCGCGACCGTGCCCGCGGACCAGATGGTCGGAGCGCCCGGCGAGGGCTGGGCGCTCGCCATGACGGTCGTGGGGCATGAGCGGGAGCCCGCGACGCTGGGCTTCTCGGCCCGGTACGGCAAGCTCGTGCGCGAACTCGCCGCCCGCACGCCGGGCGCCGCGCCACCGGAGCTGGCCTGGGCCGTCGTGGAGACGGAGATGCTGCGCCTGCATGTACGGCGGCGGCTGTCCGAGCGGCTGGACGGGGTCTCGCACGGCCCGCAGGGGTCGTTGGACAAGCTGCTGATGACCTGGACGGAACAGACGGTCGGGCACGCGGCCCTCGCGGTCGGCGGCACCGGGGACCCGGAGCTGCTGAACGCGTACCTCTACAGCCGGGCGCAGAGCGTCATGGGCGGCACCTCGCAGATCCAGAAGAACATCATCGCCTCGCGCATCCTCGGACTGGGAGCCTGACGTGACGGAGAACCTGTACGGCATGCCGGAGGAGATCCAGGTCCGGGCGGACGGCCCGCTGCGGATCATCACCCTGAACCGGCCCGACGCCCTCAACGCCGTCGACGACTCGCTCCACACCGGCCTCGCCCGGCTGTGGCCCCGCCTGGGCGAGGACCGCGACGCCCGCGCTGCCGTGCTCACCGGCGCGGGCAAGGCGTTCTCGGCGGGCGGCGACTTCGCCTATCTCGACGAGATCCGGCAGGACGCGGACCTGCGCGCCCGCACCATCGCGCACGGCCGGGACATCGTCCTCGGCATGGTCCGCTGCCGGGTTCCGGTCGTCGCCGCCGTCAACGGGCCCGCCGTGGGCCTGGGGTGCAGCCTCGTCGCCCTGAGCGACACCGTCTACATCGCCGAGTCCGCCTATCTGTGCGACCCGCACGTCCAGGTCGGCCTCGTCGCCGCCGACGGCGGCCCGCTCACCTGGCCCCTGCACACCAGCCTGCTCCTCGCCAAGGAGTACGCCCTGACCGGCGCCCGTATCCCGGCCGGGAAGGCCGTGGCCATGGGCCTCGCGAACCATGTGGTGGCCGACCCCCTGGCCGAGGCGACGGCCTGCGCGAAGCGGATCGCGGGACTGCCCAGGCAGGCCGTCGAGAGCACCAAAAGGCTTCTCAACCTGCACCTGGAACGGGCGGTCCTCGCGACCATCGACTTCGCGACGACGGCCGAGGAACAGTCCTTCCGGACGGAGGACTTCCGCTCGACCCTCGCGCGGCTGACCGGTCAGTAGGCGCGCGGTCCCGCGTCCGTGGCCCGCAGCGAGGTACCGGCGTACCCGAAGGGCTTCTTGCCCTGGGAGACGGTCTCGCACTTGTACTCGGACTGCGTGTCGAGGGGCGACAGCACCGCCTCGGGGATGTCGTTGCAGAGCGCGTAGTCGAGGCTCTGGTAGTTGCCGAAGAGAAGCCTCGCGACCCCGTCCCGGGTGAGGATGCCCGAGCTGGGGGTCGCCTCGTACTGCACGTAGTCGTCGGACCAGGCGGCGTTGTCGCCGATCGACACGTACCAGTCGAGCTTCAGGCCGTCGTACGTGGCCTTGCAGGTCGCCTGCTGGCCCTTCGTGGACGCCAGGTCGGGGCACTCGACCGTGGTCTTCCCCTCGGCCTGCGCCATCTTCAGTGTTCTGAGGCGGAGTTCGTACTCCAACTGCTCGGCGAAGGACGCGTCCGCGGCGGGCGAAGGCGTCGGCTCCAGGTCCGGGTCGGATTTCGGTTTCGTCAGTTTCTGGGGCAGCAGGGTGCCCGCCGGCGACGGCTCGGCGTCGGTGGAGTCCGTTCCCCCGTCGGCACATCCCGTGGCCATCAGGCCGACGAGACTTGCTGCCGCAACGATCTTCATACGCATGATCACCACTCTAGTCAGAGCGGTGGCGGCTCACTTCGGAGGGAACCTCAACGCCCCGTCGAGGCGGACGACTTCGCCGTTGAGGTAGTCGTTCTCGCAGATGTGCTGGACGAGGGACGCGAACTCGGGGGAGCGTCCCATGCGCCGGGGATGGGGGACCTGCGGCCCCCAGTACGCCTCCAGCTGGTCACCGGCCTTGCCGTAGGCAGGAGTCAGGAAGGTGCCGGGTGCGATCGTGACGACGCGGATGCCGAGGGGGGACAGGTCGCGGGCGGCGACCAGGGTCATGGCGGCCACCCCGCCCTTGGCGGCGGCGTAGGGGAGCTGGCCGGTCTGGCCCTCGTACGCGGCGATCGACGCCGTGTTGACGACGACACCGCGGGCGCCGTCCTCGTCGACGGGCTCGTGCCGGGCCATGGCGGCGGCGGTCAGACGCAGCACGTTGAAGACGCCGGTCAGATAGATGTCGACGGTCTGCCGGAACCCGGCCAGGTCCAGCGGCTCGCCGTCCCGGCCGATCAGCCGGCCGCCGCTCGCGGGACCGCCGTGGGTGTCCACCGAGATCCGCAGCGGGCCGAGCGCCTCCGCCGCCCCGACGGCCGCGCGCACGTCGTCCTCGCTGGTGGCGTCGGTCCGCACGTAGCGCACTCCCAGCTCCTTCTCCAGGGCCTTGCCCCTGTCGTCGGCGAGGTCCGCGACGACGACCGCCGCACCCGCCCCGTGGAGCCGGCGGACCGTCGCCTCGCCCAGCCCTCCCGCTCCGCCGACCACGACCGCGGACGACCCCGCTATCTGCACGACAGCTCCCTTGCGAGTCATGTTCTAGTTTTGCGAGAGTATCATTCTCACCTGTTGGTGTGACCGAGTTGGAGGCGTCCATGCCCGAGGCAGTCATCGTGTCCGCCCTGCGCACCCCCGTCGGCACCGCGGTCAAGGGCACCCTGCGCGACACCACCGCCTTCGACCTGGCCCACCACATCGTCGGCGCCGCGGCGCAAGGGCTCGACCCGGACCGCGTCGACGACGTGATCCTCGGCGAGGGCCTCTACGGCGGCGGCGTCATCGCCCGTCACGCCGCGCTGACCGCGGGGCTCACCTCCGTTCCCGGCGCGGCCTGCAACCGGCACTGCGCGGCGGGCCTGGAGGCCGTGGCGGGCGCGGCCGGGAGTGTGCGGGCGGGGATGGACGGGCTGGTCGTCGCTGGAGGGGTCAACTCGGCGTCCACGGCGCCGAGGTCGCGCTTCCGGGTCGACGGGGAGTGGGCCGATCCGTGGATGCCGCCCACCCACCCCGACCGGCCGGACGCGCCCAACGCCGACATGTCGGTCTGCATCGGCTGGAACGTGGCCCAGCGGGCCGGCGTCTCCCGTGCGGAGATGGACGCGTGGGCGCTGCGCTCGCACCGCAACGCCGTGCGCGCCATCGACGAGGGGCGTTTCGACGCCGAGATCGTCCCCATCCAGACCCCGCACGGGCTCTTCTCGGTCGACGAACACCCGCGCAGGGACACCTCGTCGCAGAAGCTCGCCGCGCTCAAGCCGCTGCATCCGGAGATCGAGGGTTTCAGCATCACCGCGGGCAACGCCTGCGGTGGGAACGACGGCGCCGCCGCCCTGGTGGTCGCGAGCGAGGTGGTCGCGGCAGGCGAGGGACTGCCCGCCCTGGCGACCGTGCGCTCCTGGGCGTCCGTCGGCGTCGATCCCGCCGAGACCGGCCTCTCCCCGGTGAAGGCGATCCCCAAGGCGCTGTCCCGCGCGGGCCTCACCACCTCCGACGTCGACCTGTTCGAGATCAACGAAGCCTTCGCCTCGGTGACCGTCGCCGCCGTCCGCCTCCTCGACCTCGACCCGGAAACGGTCAACGTCAACGGCAGCGGCTGCTCCCTCGGCCACCCCGTCGCCGCCACCGGCGCCCGCATGCTGGTCACCCTCGTCCATGAACTGCGGCGGCGCGGCGGCGGGATCGGCGTGGCATCCATGTGCGCGGGCGGTGGGATGGGCTCCGCGATGGTCGTGGAGGTCAGCTGAGGGTCGCCGTGATCTGCGGCAGGTCCGCCGTCGTACGGATCCCGGGCTGCGCCGCGCACACGAACGGCACCGCGTTCACCGCCCGGTTGGCCGTGTACGACGGCGACACCTCCGCCATCCGGTCCAGCGGCACCGGCAGCCGGATGCCGACGTCGAGCGGCGCGTCACCGTCGACCGTGACGTGCCAGCCGGTGTCGTGCGGATCCCAGGCCGGTTCGAGGTCGGTGGTGCAGTACCAGGTCGCGCGGAACCGCAGGAGCGGACGGCCCGCGTGGATGCCGGACACCGTCAGACGCTGCGCGGCCACCGTCCCCGCCGCCAACTCGCCCGCGGCGATCCGCACCCGGCGCCGGGCCGTCGCCAACTCCCCGCCGGCTTCAAGGGAGTCCAGCGGCAACGACAGCGCGTCCGCGACCAGCCGCAGCGACGGCCCGAAGCTCGTCCGGGCCCGCGACAGCCGCGCCTCGTCGAACTCGGCGGGCGCGACACCGAACCCCATCACCCCGAACAGCAGGTCCGGCGACGGACGTCGGGACAGATCGGCGTACTCGTCGATCATCACCCTCTCGACCCGCCGCGCGATCGAGGTCAGCACGAGCGGCACCGCCTCGGTGATGAACCCGGGGCTGCTGCCGGTGCTGTGGATCGAGGTTCCGCCCCGCTCGCAGGCGGCCTCCACACGCTTGCGTACGACGGGGTCCATGCTCCCCGGATGGTGGAACTCCCCGCGCGTGGTGACGATGTTCGCCCCCGACTCCAGCAGCCGGCACACAGCGTCCAGCTCGCACACGAGCGGCATGTACAGCACGCAGTCCGCCCCGAGATCCACGATGTGCCCGACGTCCCGCGTGGCGCTCACCCCGGTCGTCGTGAGACCGCACAACTCGCCCGCGTCCAGCCCCGCTTTGCCGGCCGAGTGGACGTACACCCCGGCCAGCGACAGGTCGGGGTGCTCGACGACGGCCCGCAGCGAGCGGCTACCGATGGTTCCGGTGGCCCACTGGACGACGCGGTACGGACTCATGCCGCCCCCCGGGCCAGACGCAGCAGGGCTTCCTGGGCGTAGGAGGCGACCAGCGAGCCGTCCTTCGTGAAGACGTCGCCCCGGCCGAAGCAGCGGCCGTGGGCGAGGACCGGGCTGTGCTGGCGCAGCAGCAGCCAGTCGTCGGCGCGGAAGGGGCGGTGGAACCACACCGTGTGCGAGGTGACGGCGGACGTGAACGCCTTCTGCGCGTCGCGTTGGCCGAGGCCCTCCAGCGGGCGCAGTGCCGTTCCGACGAGGGTCAGATCGGTGGCGTACGCCGTGAGCGCCGGGGCCAGTTCGGTGTCGGCCGACGGGGTGCGCATCCAGAGGTCGAGCTCGGGCGGGCCCGTGTCGGGAGAGTCCAGGTCGGCGGTGGTGCGGGTCTCCCAGGGGAGCGGATGGAGCTCGATCCGGTGCTCGGGGCCCAGGACGGCCGGGACCGGCTGGCCGGCCTGGTGGGCGGGCCCGTCCTCGGTGGCGTGGAGGGAGACGGAGGCGGTGGCGACGACGCCGTGCGTCTGCCGGGCCACGACCGTCAGTGTGGCGAAGGTGGCGCCCTCATGGTGGCGCTCCACCTCGTAGCGGACGGATTCCTCGGGCCGTCCCGCCCGTGGGAAGAGGGCGTGCAGTGACTTGACGGCCTTGTCCGGGCAACTCAGCCGGGCCGCCCGGACGGACTGGGCGAGCAACTGGCCGCCGAACAGCCGGTGGTGGCCCAGTCGCTGGTTCCGGGCCTCGTACACCGTGCCGCCCGGGGAAGTGCGCAGGTCGAGGCAGGAGAGCAGGTCGTCCCAGAGTTCACTCGTGGCAAGGGGCATGCCAGCGAGAGTAAGGGAGATTTCCTGTGATGAGAATGCTGTTCTCGCCGCGGCTCTGCGGCCCTGGGGGGCGACTCAGCTGAGCGTGAACCCCTTCGCGCAGAAGTCCCAGATCTCGTCGGCGGTGATCGGGTGGGAGCCCGTCTGGCCGCTGGACTGCGCGTTGAACATGACGGTCTGCATGGTGAGGGCCGCCACCCGGCGGGGCTTGAAGCCCTCGCGCAGCAGGCCGGCCTCCTCGAGGTCCGTCATCAGCTCGGTGAGCAGGGCGAGCAGCGGTGCGTTCGCGACCCGCATCTCGTTGGGGTGCGAGACCAGCAGACGCAGTGCGAAGTCGGTGAAGAGCGGGCGCTTCGCGGCCGGGTCGGGGCAGGAGTTCTCGAACAGGGTCTGCACGGCGACCTTGAGCCGGTCCAGCGGGTTCGAGTGCTCGGCCGCGGCGGTGCGCAACTGCTCCGCCGACTTGCTCATGGCGTCTTCGAACAGGGCGAGCAGCAGCTCGTGCTTGCCGTCGAAGTGCTGGTAGAAGCTGCGCAGTGACTGCTTGGAGCGGTCGACGACCTCCTGCACGGTGAAGTCGGTCGTCCCCTTCTCCGCCATGATCGCCTGGGCCGCTTCGAGGAACCGCTCCACCCGCTGCTCGGCCCGGCGCTTGGCCGCCTGGGTGGAACGCTCGACCGCGCGCTGCTTCCAGGCCGGCTCTTCGGTGGGGGTGCTCAAGGGCTGGTCCGCCTTCTGTGCCATGGGGAGAACTTTACTGCAGTGTAGCGACAACAGGCCTACCGGCCAGGTCGGACGCCTCCTCTCCCTCTGACGAGACTCTTAATTTCTCTGAGCGAGAATGTTATTCTCGCCGCGACATCGCGATGTGCCGGTACACGGGCAGGGGAGGCCCCATGCTGTTGGAGTTCGACGCCGAGCAGCGGCTGTGGCAGGACACCGTGCACAAGGCCGTACTGAAGGAGTGCCCACCGGCCCTGATCCGCCGAATCGCCGACGAAGGCGCCGACCCGGAACCCCTGTGGCGGGTCTACACCGATCTCGGCTGGACCGAACTGACCGACCCCGCCGACGCCGTCGAGCTGGCGATCGTCCTGGAGGAGCTGGGCCGCGCCACCGACCCCACGCCCTACCTCGCGACGACGACCCAGTTCGCCCCCCTCGCACCGGACCTCGCCGAACCGGCACGGTCGGGCACCGCCGTGTACGGCGGCGTCACCGCCCGCGCCGAGAACGGCGACTGGGTTCTGGAAGGCGTCGGACGTCATGTACTGGACGGCGACCGGGCCGAGCAGCTGGCCGTGGTGACCGCGGGAGGAGTCTTCGTCGTACCCGCCACCGCCGTGACCGCCGTACGGTCCGCCGTCTTCGACCCCGTTCTGCACATCGCCGACGTCCTGTTCGACCACGTACGCGTGCCCGCCCGCAGCCGCAGCGCCGCCGACCCCGAACGCGCCCGCCACCACGCCCTGACCGGTCTGGCCCTGACCATGGTCGGCGCCTGCCGGCGCGCCCTCGACCTGGTCCTCGACCATGCCCGCACCCGGCACCAGTTCGGCGCCCCCATCGGCTCGTTCCAGGCGGTGCAGCACAAGGCGGCCGACATGCACGTGGCTGTCGAGCGGGCCCGCGCCCTCGGCTACTTCGCGGCACTGACGATCGCCGAGGACGACCCCCGGCGCCGGCTGGCCTCCGCGATGGCCAAGGCGGCGGCGGGCGAATGCCAGGCCCTGGTGTTCCGCAACGCCGTGCAGTTGTTCGGGGCGATGGGACACACCTGGGAGAACGACCTGCAGTTCGCGATCAAACGGGCCAAGGCGGGCGAGCTGCTGCTCGGCGGCGCCGCCGAACACCGGGCGCTGATAGCCGAGGAGTGCCATGCGACTGACCTTTGACACCGACGTCGAGGCCTTCCGCGCCGAGTTCGCGGCGTTCCTGGAGGCCCATCTCCCCACCGAGGCGGAGGCCGGCGAGCGGTCCCGCTCCACGGGGCACCTCCCCGACTGGGCCCGGCGCTGGCAGCGGCTCCAGTTCGACGAGGGCTGGCTGCTGCCGGGCAACCCACCGGAGTACGGCGGCCGCAACGCCACCGTGCTCCAGCAGTACGTCCACATGGCGGAGCTGTCCCGGCGCCGCGTCTTCCACAGCTTCAACCCGCAGGGCGTCGGCATCATCGCCGCCTCCCTGCTCACCTTCGGCACCGAGGAGCAGAAACGGCGCTGGGCCGTGCCGATCCTGCGCGCCGAACTCACCGCCGCCCTCGGCATGAGCGAACCCGGCGCCGGCTCCGACCTCGCCTCCCTGCGCACCCGAGCCGAACCGAAGGGCGACCACTTCCTGGTCAACGGCCAGAAGGTGTGGACCTCCGGCGCCCACGACGCCGACATCCTGCTGACCTTCGTCCGCACCGAACCGGACGCCCCCAAGCACAAGGGGATCAGCGTCCTGCTGATCCCCACCGACAGCCCCGGCCTGACCCGCCGCCCCTTCGCCTCGTACACCAACCCGGAGGACAAGGACTTCAACGAGGTCTTCTTCGAGGACGTCCGCGTTCCGGCGGAGAACCTCGTCGGCCCGCTCAACGAGGGCTGGCGGGTGGCCAACGGCTCGCTCGGCCACGAGCGCACCCTGATGTGGGTGAGCGAGGCCGAACGGCTCGGCGACATCGTGCGGGACTTCCGGCCCTCGGGGCCGCTGGAGAAGGACTGGTACGCCACCCTCGTCATGGACCTCCAGGCGCTGCGCCTGCTGGGCTCGGCCGCCCTGTCCCGCGCCGCCCGCGGCGAACAGGACGTACCGGCCCTGTCCGTACTGAAGGTCTTCGGCTCAGAGGCCTCCCAACGCGCCCTGGAGAAGGTCCTGGAGGCGGCCGGTCCCGACGGTCTGATCCACCCGGCGACCACGGCACCGGCGTACCACATGACCTACGACGACAACTTCGCCAGCTGGTTCCACCGCTACGCCCGCAGCTTCGGCGCGACCATCGCCGGCGGTACGTCCGAGATCCAGCGCACCATCATCGCCGAGCGCGTGCTCGGCCTGCCCCGACGCTGAGGAGTCGCCGTGCACATCCTGTACGAGGTGAAGGACCGCATCGCGACCCTCACCCTGAACCGCCCCGAGGTCGCCAACGCCCAGAACATGGCCCTCCTCGACGAGCTCGACGCGGCGTGGACGCGGGCCGCGGAGGACGAGGACGTGAAGGTCGTGGTCCTGCGCGCCGAGGGCAGGCACTTCTCCGCCGGGCACGACCTCAAGGACCGCTGGCCCGCCCCGAACGAGATCACCCTGGAGTGGATCTACCGGGCCGAGAATCGTCGGTACCTCGACTACACGCTGCGCTGGCGGAACGTGCCGAAGCCGTCGATCGCCGCCGTGCAGGGGCGCTGTATCGCGGGTGGGCTGATGCTGTGCTGGCCTTGCGATCTGATCGTCGCGGCGGAAGACGCGTTGTTCTCGGATCCGGTGGTGACCATGGGAATCGGGGGTGTCGAGTACCACGGTCACACCTGGGAGCTGGGTGCCAGGAAGGCGAAGGAGATCCTGTTCACGGGCCGTCCGCTGACCGCCGAGGAGGCGGAGCGGGTCGGCATGGTCAACCGGGTTGTTCCCCGGGATCAGCTGGACGCGGAGACTCGTGAACTCGCCGAGCAGATCGCGAAGATGCCGGCGTTCGGGCTTCGGCAGGCCAAGCGGGCCGTGAACCAGACGTTGGACGTTCAGGGGTTCTACGCCGCCGTCCAGTCCGTCTTCGATGTGCATCAGACCGGACACGGCAATGCGCTGAGCGTCAGCGGTTATCCGATTCTGGCGAAGCTGGACGAGATGAAGGAGAAGCTGCGCTAGGTCGCGCTGGGGGTGTATCGCTCTGCCACGACTCCGGCCATCGTCCGCAGGTGCGTGTAGTAGGACGTGCAGTAGTCGTCGGCGATCAGGGGCAGGACCTTGTCGAGGCCCGCGATGCACCACCAGAGGATCTCGACACCTCTGTGATCGAGCCCGCTGTCGAGCTCCTGTTGGACGAGCCCGGCGACATCCGCGTCGAGCAGGATCAGCTCCACCCCTTCGATGTCCACACCGCGGAAGCCGGCAGGGAACGGTGCGCGCATGTGCTCCTCCCACAGCCGGGAGAGTGGTCGTTCGCTCATGTCCTTGATCATCACATCTTTAGAGGTGCACCAGTCTCGGCGCCGACCCCTCCGCTCGCAGCCTGGCCCCCGCCTCCCGCGTCAACTCCCGTGCGCTGCACAGCAGTCCGTCCAGGACGAGGGATCGGCGCACGTGCCGATGCAAGGGATGCTCAGCCGTGAAGCCGATTCCCCCGAGCACCTGCTGGCAGTGCCGGGCCGCTGTCAGCGCCGCCTCGCCGGCCGCGGCCTTCGCCAGGAGGGAGCCGAACGGGTCGGTGGCGGCGAGCAGTGTGGCCTCCGCTCCCTCCAAGCCGACCAGGGTCTCGGCGAGGCGATGGCGGACCGCCTGGAAGGAGGCGAGGGGACGGTCGAACTGGACGCGGTCCAGGGCGTGGACCCTGGCGAGGGTCAACATGGCCCGCCCCGTGCCCACCAGCCACCAGCCGAGGGCGCGGTGCCCGGCGGCGAGAGGGAGGGGCCGCCCCGGCGGGACTGTCAGCAAGGGCAGTTCGGGGTCGAGAGCCGTCCCCGGTCCGGTGGGCGACCACACCACCCACGCCCCACCGGCGTACGGCAACGCCGGAGTACCGCCACCCATCACGTCGTTGAGCGACGAGGCGTGCGCCCCCGTCTCGCCGAGCAGGCCGAACACCGTCCGGATCGCCGACTCCGGGTACTCCGCCAGCAGTTCATGCCAACCCAGTTCCGCCAGTGCGGCGTCCAGCGCGGGCCCCGAGGGTGTCGTCGTCATCGTCCTGCGCAGTGTCCCGGTGAGCAGTTCCACCTCGGCCGCGTCCATGCCTCACTCCTTCCCGAGGTCGAGCAGCCGGCGGGCGATGATGTTCCGTTGGATCTCGGCCGTACCGCCGTAGATCGTGGCCGCCCGTGCGTACAGGTACTCGGTGCGCCAGGCCGAGTCGCCGAGCTCCAGTACCCCCGGCAGCAGGTCCCGCGCGGTGTCGAACAGTCGCTGTTCCGCCGTGGCCAGGAGCACCTTGTCCACCGAGGTCTCCGGACCGAGCCGGGCCCCCTCGGCGAGCCGCCGCTGAGTCGCGTGGGAGCGGCAGCGGATCGTGTGGAGGGCGAGGTACGCGGAGCCCAGCGCCGTGTCGTCCCGCTCCGCCGTCTCCTCCAACAGCCGGTCGAGGCGGGTGTAGAGATGGGCCACCCGGTGCCAGAAGCACGTCGAGCGCTCGTGCGGGAGCAGGTCCATGGCCAGCCGCCAGCCGTCCCCGGGGCGGCCGAGCATCCGGTCCGCCGGGACGGTGACGTCGTCGAAGAACACCTCGGCGAACTCGTCGGCGCCGTGCATCGTGCGCAGTGGCCGGACCGTGACGCCCGGGGTGTCCATGTCGACGAAGAAGGCGGTGATGCCGCCGTGGCCGGGTGCGGTGCGGGTGAGGAGGACGCAGCGGGCCGCGTACTGGGCGAGGCTCGTCCAGACCTTCTGGCCGTTCACCACCCAGGTGCCGTCGTCCCGGCGGGCCGCCCGGGTGGTCAGGGACGCCAGGTCGCTGCCCGAACCCGGTTCGGAGAAGCCCTGGCACCACTGTTCACGGCCGCTCAGCAGCAACGGGACCATTTCGGCGGCCAGTTCGGGAGACGCGTACGACATCAGCGTCGGGACGAGGACCTCGACCATCGAGTAGATACCGGGCTCGGCGAGGCCGCGGGTGGCGACCTCCTCGCCGAGCACCGCCCGGAACACGGCCGGCCCGCCGAGCCCCCTCACCTCGGCGGGCCAGCCGTAGCGCATCCACCCCGCGTCGAACAGGGCCCCGCGGACCCGGCCGAGCTGGGCGACCTGCGCGTCCAGGGAGTGGTCGGGGCCGGGGGAGAGGTCGTGTTCCGCGAGCCAGTCCTGGAGGGCGGAGCGGAACTCCGCCACGGTCGCGTGGGCGCTCATACGGCCGGGCGGTCGAAGGCGTGCGGGCGGCCCGAGTCGTGGGCGCCGCTGCGGCGGATGAACGTCATGGCACGCGTCCGCAGCCGCCAGCCCTCCGGTGTGCGCGCGTACGTGTCGTCGTAGTAGCCGATCCGCAGGTCGTGGGTGGCGTGGTCGACGAAGCAGAGGGGCTGGGTGCCCTTCGCCGTGTCGCCGTCCGTCTCCTCGACGACCGGTGTCCCGGTGAGGAACAGTCCCTTGGGGGCGGCCGCCACCAGCGCCGGGAACTCCGTGAGGGGATAGGTGTCGCCGAAGGCGCTGTAGGTGCCGTCGGGGGTGAAGACCGTGAGCAGTGCGTCGATGTCGCCCCGGGTGATGGTCACCGCGTAGCGGGCCAGGAGCTGCTGGATCTCCACGAGGTCGTCAGTGGTCATGGCCGTTCTCCTCCGCGACGGGCTCTACGCCGAACGTGTTGAACGCCATCGCCAGCACGGCGTACGTCCCGACCGTGAACACCAGGTCCATCCGCTGGCGTTCGTCGAGGTGCTCGGAGAGCGCCTCCCAGGTGCGGTCGGACAGACGGGAGTGGTCCTCCAGTTCGTCGACCGCGGTCAGGACCAGGCTGTCCAGGGGCTCGTCCGCCTTGCCCCGGCCCGCCGCCTCGATCCCGGCCTCCGTCAGCCCCGCCTCCCGCGCCAGCTTCACGTGGTGGGCCCACTCGTACGCGCAGTTCCTGCGCCCGGCCACGCGTAGTGTCGCCAGTTCGCGCACCCGGGGCGGCAGCGTCGAGCGGAACAGGATGTAGGTGCTGAAGGAGAGGAACGCCTCCGTCAGATCGGGATGGCGGGCCAGCCTGGACATCGCCGGGCCGGCGTCGTGCTCGTTGCGCATCCTCCTGGGGAGGAGCGCGGACAGCGCCTCGCGCGTGCGGTTGTCCCACTCCTCGTCCGGCAGCGGGGGAAGGCGCATCCGTAACTCCCTTGGGCCGAGGAGAGAATGACATTCTCTCCATGCGACCTGAAGGTTTCCATGTCGGTGGTGAGGGCGTCAACCGTCAGGTGCGCAGCTTGGCGAAGTCCCAACTGACGACGTTCTCGGGCCGGATCCTGAGCCATGCGTGCCGCCCGTCGTACTGGAAGGCACGCCCGCCCGCGTACTTGTCCGCGAACAACCGCTCGGGGGCGGAGAGTTCGTCCAGTGGCTCGCCTCTGCGGGGTGTCTCGCCCACGACCTGGGCACTTCCCGTCAGTTCCACTCCGCGCAGCCGCAGGAAGTCGAAGCCTCCGTCGTCGACGAGCACGCTGATGTCGGGATTCTTGCCGATGTCAGCCCATCGTCGGCTCTTTGTCAGGGAGTTGAGCCACAATGCCGTCCCGTCCCAGACGAACCAGAGCGCGCTCGTGTGCGGGCGGCCGCCCGGCCCCGCCGTCGCGACCCGGCACACCGGCTGGGCGCGCAGGAAGGCGTTCCGCTCCTCGTCCGTCATGGCGATCTTCGTGCCCCTGCGTTGACCGGGCATGATTCCTCCCGCTCTTCGATGAATGCCTAATTCTCGTGCACGGATGGTTGCTTCTCTTCTAGTGAGAAGCTACTTTCCACCGCAGGCGGGGCCGTGGCAAGCAGGACCCCGCGTCACCCGGAAGAGATGGGGAGCCGTGAGTCTTTTCCATGAGGACCGGCTGTTGATCGACGGTGAACTCGTCCACGCGGGACACAGCTTCGAGACCGTCGATCCGTCCACCGGAAAGGTGCTGGGCACGGCGTCCGACGCACAGGCCGCACATGTCGAGGCGGCCGTCGCCGCGGCCCGCCGGGCGTTCGACACCACCGACTGGATGCGCGACCGCGAGCTGCGACTGCGCTGTCTGCGCCAGCTGTACCAGGCGCTGATCGAGCACCGCGAGGAGCTGCGCGAGCTGACCATCGCGGAGGTGGGCGCACCCCGCTCGCTGACCCACGGCACCCAGCTCGACGAGCCGATCGAGCTGGTCAAGTGGTACGCAGACCTCCTGGAACGCTACGAGTTCCGCGAAGAACTCGCCTTGGTGGAGAGCCGGGGCCGGCCGCACCGCCGCTGGGTGGAGAAGGAGGCGGCCGGAGTGGTCGCCGCGATCCTGCCGTACAACTTCCCCAACCAGCTCGCCCTCGCCAAGCTCGCCCCGGCCCTCGCAGCCGGCTGCACGATCGTCCTCAAGGGCGCCCCCGACACCCCGTGGACCACACTCGCCCTCGGCCGGATCATCGCCGAGGAGACCGACATCCCCGCCGGGGTCGTCAACGTCCTCACCTCGTCACGGCCCGAGACCGGTGAGCTGCTCACCACTCACCCCGACGTCGACATGATCAGCTTCACCGGGTCGACCCCGGTCGGCAGGGCCATCATGGCGGCCGCCTCGGCCACGCTGAAGAAGGTGTTCCTGGAACTCGGCGGCAAGTCGGCGATGCTCGTGCTCGACGACGCCGACCTCGCCCAGGCCGCGATGTTCGCCGCCTTCACCGTCTGCACCCACGCGGGCCAGGGCTGCGGGATCACCTCACGGCTCCTGGTCCCGCGCGCCCGCCACGACGAGGCGGTCCGGCTGGTCGCCGCCATGCTCGCCCGGGTGACCTACGGCGACCCGACGGACCCCGCCACCCACATGGGACCCCTGATCAGCGAACGGCAGCGGACCACGGTGCACGGCCTGGTCGAGCGCGCCGTCACCGCCGGGGCCCGCCTGGTCACCGGCGGCCGGCCCGCTGAGCGCGAGGGCTTCTTCTACGAACCGACGCTGCTCACCGACGTCGATCCCGGCTCCGAGATCGCCCAGGAGGAGATCTTCGGACCCGTCCTGGTGGTCATCCCCTACGACGACGAGGACCACGCCGTACGGATCGCCAACGACTCGGTGTACGGCCTGTCCGGAGCGGTGCTCGGCGCCGACGACGACCGGGCGATCGCGGTCGCGCGTCGGATCCGCAGCGGCAGTTTCAGCATCAACGGGGGCATGTTCTTCGGCCCCGACGCCCCGTTCGGCGGCTTCAAGCAGTCCGGCATCGGACGGGAGATGGGTGTGGCGGGGCTGGAGGAGTTCCTCGAGCTCAAGACATTCGGCGTCCCGGCCAAGTAGCCGGGGACGGCACCGAGGAGGAAACCTCGTGAAAGTCCAGGCAATCCCCGCCGCCCTGCTGGCGGCCGCTCTGCTCGCCGTGGCCGGATGCGGCGGTCACGACGACGCCGGTGAGTCCGACAGCGGCGACGGCGCCCCCACCAAGGCCGCACAGCAGGCGGCCTCCGGCGACTTCGGCGATCTGAAGGGCGTCTGCGGATCCGGCACGGCGAAGAGCGCGCCCGCACAGGGTGTCACCGCCGACGAGATCAAGCTCGGAGTCTTCTCCGACATCGGTTTCACCAAGAAGTCCGAGTTCGTGGACGCCGCGAAGGTGTTCACCTCCTGGTGCAACGAGGCCGGCGGCATCAACGGCCGCAAGCTCGTCGCCACCACCCGCGACTCCAAGCTGATGGAGGTCCGCCAGCGCATGCTGGAGGCCTGCAAGGAGGACTTCGCGCTCGTCGGCGGCGGCGCGGCCCTGGACGCCCTCGGCGTCAAGGACCGGCTGGAGTGCACCCTGCCCGACTTCCCCGGCCAGGTGAGCCAGATCCAGAACAACGGATCCGACCTGCAGCTCAACGCGACCGGCGGCGCGTCCTACAACCGCTACGCGGGCTACTACGAATGGCTCCTGAAGGAGGGCTATCCGGGCTCCGCGGACGCCATCGGCACCATCGGCGGCGACGTTCCGGTCACCAAGGTCATCAACGCCGAGTCGCAGGAAGGTCTCCGGGCCGCCGGCGCGAAGATCATCTACAAGGACCTCTACCCAGCCCAGGGGGTGTCCGACTGGACGCCCTATGCCCAGGCCATCAAGAGCAAGGGCGTCAAGGGCCTCGTCTTCAACGGCGACTTCGTCAGCCTGGCCAAGCTGGAACAGGTCCTGACCGGCATGAACTACAAGCTCGACTGGATCGACGCCAACAACAACTCCTACGGCCCCGCCTTCCTCCAACTCGCGGGCAAGTCCCTCGACCTCCAGAACAACCTGGCCGACCTCAGCGGCGTGCACCCGCTGGAGAAGGCCGCCGACAACCCCGCCACCGAGCAGGTCGTCGCCCTCTTCAAGCAGTACGCCCCGAAGGCCCAGGTCACCCTGCCGGCGGTACGCGGCTTCGCGTCCTGGCTGCTGTTCGCCAAGTCCGCCAAGAGCTGCGGCGACGACCTCACCCGTACCTGCGTCTACGAGGCGGCCCGCAAGGAGTCCACCTGGACGGGCGGCGGACTGCTCGCCCCGGTCGACCTGACCACCTCGGATGCCGCACTGACCTGCTTCAACATCGAGAAGGCCACCTCCAAGGGCTGGCAGCCCGCCGACTTCGGTCCGACCGACGGCGCCTACCGCTGTGACGCCCCCGCCTACAAGTTCAAGGGCGACTACGGCAAGCCCCTGACCCTGGCCGACGTCGGCAAGAGCATGAGCGATGTGAAGTGACGTGAACTGATGGAACAGTTCCTCACCTTCGGGATCGTCGGCCTGAGCACCGCGGCCATCTACGCGGTGATCAGCAGCGGCCTGGTCCTCACCTACGTCACCACCGGCGTGTTCAACTTCGCGCACGGGGCGGCGGGCATGCTGGCGGCGTTCTGCTACTGGCAGTTCACCGTCGGCTGGGGCTGGCCGGTCCCGGTCGCCCTGGCGCTGGTGCTCCTGGTGCTGGCCCCGGGCTTCGGCCTCGCCGTGGAACGGGTCCTGATGCGGCCCGTGCAGCGCCTCGGCGAGGCCGAACGGCTGGTGATGACAGTGGCGCTGCTCAGTGGCGCCATCGCCGCCGCCCGCTGGATCTGGGACCCCAACGTCCCGCGCCCGCTGGGGGTCTTCTTCGCCGACCGGAAGCCCTTCCACCTCGGCCCCGCCACCGTCACCTGGCACCAGGCACTCACCATGACCGTCGCCGTGGCCGTCGCGGCGGGCCTGTGGTTCCTCCTCAACCGCACCCGCACCGGCGCCGAGATGCGCGCCACGGTCGACGACCGCGCACTGGTGCAGCTGACCGGAGCCGACCCGGTCCGGGCCAGCCGCGCCGCCTGGATCCTCGGCACCCAACTCGCCGCTGTCGGCGGCATATTGATCGCCCCGACCGTCGCCCTCGACGCCTCCCAGCTCTCCCTCCTCATCGTCAGCGCCTACACCGCCGCCGTCTTCGGCAGGCTCCGCAGCCTCCCCCTGACCTTCGTCGGCGCCATCGTCGTCGGCTGCCTGGAAAGCTACCTCACCGGCTACCTCCCGCAGAACGACTACCTGCCGGGCCTGCGCCTCGCGGCCCCCGCCCTCCTCCTCTTCCTGGCGTTGCTCGTCTTTCGCCATCCCCGTCTGCGCGGCCGGGGCCACCGACTCGTCCAGGTACCCGCCCCGACCCTGCGCGGCACGGCGGTCTTCGCGCTGGCGACCGTCGCGTTCGCGGTCGTCCTCGCCACCACCCTGGGCGAGGCGGACCTCGTCACCTACGGCCCGATCTTCTCCCTGGGCATCGTCGCCCTCTCCTACATCCCCCTGGCCGGGTACGCCGGACAGATCTCCCTGTGCCAGCTGAGCATGGCCGGCATCGGCGCCGTCGTCTGGGGACACCTCGGCGCACACGGCGAGTTGTGGGCGCTGGCGGCCGCGATCGCCGTGTCGGCGGCGGCCGGCGCGCTGATCGCGATACCCGCACTCCGCTTCTCCGGCGTGTATCTCGCCCTGGGGACCGCGGCGTTCGCGGTGGTCCTCGACCGCTGGATCTTCACCCTGCCCTCCTTCGAGGTGCTCGGCGTGCGGATCGCGCTCTTCGACCAGGGATCGGTGGAGATGGCGGGCCCCGGCCTCTTCGGCCTACGACTCGACTCCGAGGCCGAGTTGATGATCCTGGCCGCGGTCTGTCTGGGCCTCGCCTCCCTCGGCGTCGGCCGTCTGCGCCGCAGCGGATTCGGGCGCCGGCTGATCGCGCTGCGGGACAGCGAGGCGGCGTACGCGACGCTCGGCGGCAACCTCCTGATCACCAAGGTGCTGGTGTTCTCCCTGTCGGCGGGCATCGCAGGACTCGGCGGCGCGCTCTACGGCATGCAGCAACGGTCCATCACCGCCGAGCAGTTCAGCCTCGTCGCCGGACTGCCCATCTTCCTGGTCGCCGTGATCGGCGGCCTCGGCGCGGTGGGCAACGGCCTGTTCGCCGGCACGGCCTTCGTCGGCCCGAACCTCCTGATCGGCCTGGCCTCCTGGACCCAGAACATCGTCAGCGTCCTGCCCGCCCTGGCCGGCATGGGCCTCGGCCACAGCCCCCAGGGCATCATCACCAGGTTCCGCCAGGAATGGGAGCCGCTCGGCCGGGACCGGATCGCCCTGCCCGCGCTGCTCGGCGGGCTGACACCGGGCTGGGCGCTGCGGCTCACCGACGTCATCAACGGCTGGACGTTCCTGCTCGGTTCACTGGCCCTGGCATACGCCCTGCGCGGGTACGCGGCCGCCCGCCACACCCCGCGGACCGAGCCGGACGTGCCGGTCGAGTGGTGGGGCGTACGGCGTCCCTGGCGCCCTCAGGACGGGGAGGTGCTGGCCCGTGCCACTGCTGGACGTTAGCGGAGTGACCGTCGCCTTCGGCGGCAACCGCGCCCTGGACGGCGTAGGCCTCCAAGCCGAACGCGGCCAAGTCACCGGCCTCATCGGACCCAACGGGGCCGGGAAGAGCACCCTGTTCGACGTGGTGTCCGGGCTGCGCAGGCCCGCCACGGGCAAGGTCGTCCTCGACGGCCGGGACGTCACCCGTCTCGGCCCGGCCCGTCGCTCCCGGCACGGACTGGCCCGCACCTTCCAACGCCTGGAACTCTTCGGCCGGTTGAGCGTCCGAGACAACCTCCTCGTCGCCGCGGAACTCGGCCCCGACCGCAGACGGGCCCACGCCTGCGCCGACGGCATCCTCGGACGCCTCGGCCTCACCGGCATCGCCGACGCGAGCGCCGACACCCTGCCCACCGGAGTGGCCCGCCTGGTCGAGGTCGGCCGCGCCCTCGCCGTACGCCCCGGCCTGCTGCTCCTCGACGAACCCGCCGCCGGACAGGACGGCGAGGAGACCGAGCGGTTCGCGGCCCTGCTGCGCTCGCTCGCCGACGACGGGACGGCCGTCGTCCTCGTCGAGCACGACATGGGACTGGTGATGGGCGTGTGCGACGAGGTGTACGTGCTCGACCTCGGCAAGGTCATCGCCGTGGGGCCGCCCGAGGTGATCCGCGCCGACGAGACCGTGCTGGCGGCCTATCTGGGGGACGCGTGAACACCCTGCTGGAACTGCGCGCCGTACGCGCCGCCCACGAGGGCATCACCGTCCTGCACGGAGTGGACCTGGCCGTCGCGGCGGGCCAGGTCGTGGCGCTGCTCGGCCCCAACGGCGCCGGGAAGACGACCACGTTGCGGGTCGCCGCCGGAATCCATCCCGCACTCTCCGGCGAACTCCTGCTCGGCGGACGGGACATGACCGGAGCCGATCCGCGCGACCTCGCCCGGGCGGGCATCTGTCTCATCCCCGAGGGGCGTGGGGTGTTCCCCAACCTGTCGGTCCGCGACAACCTCCTGATGATGACCTTCACCGGCCGTGGCCGCGAGGAGATCGAGGAGACCGCGTTCGGCCGCTTCCCGGTCCTCGCCCAGCGCGCCGGGCAGGCGGCCGGCACCCTCTCCGGCGGCGAGCAGCAGATGCTCGCCCTCGCCCGCGGACTGGCCACCGACCCCGCCGTCCTGCTCCTCGACGAACTGTCCATGGGACTGGCTCCGTTGGTCGTCTCCCGCCTCTACGAACAGGTCGCCGAGATCGCCCGCCAGGGCGTGGCGGTCCTGGTCGTCGAGCAGTTCGCGGCGGCCGTCCTCGGCATCGCCGACCACGCCGCCGTCCTCGTACGCGGCCGGGTCCGACGCCAGGGCAGCCCGGACGACGGCCTGCGCGACGAACTGTCCGCCCTCTACCTGGGGAGTTCCGCATGACACCCACCGAGCCACGTAACGACTCCCGTGCGGATCGCTTCGTCCGCGAACTCGCCGAGCTCAGGGTCCCCGACCCGGCCGCCGCCCGTTCCGCCCTGTGGCTCCGCGTCGGCGGCGCCCTGATGGTCGTAGGGCTGGTGCTCGCACTGTCGGCCTACTTCGTCACCCACAACACCCAGAACCCCCTCGACCAGCGCGACGGCCTCGCCCTGGGCCTCGGCGGCATCGCCGCGACCGTCGTCGGCGCCGCGCTGTTCCTGCGCCACTCGCTCACCGGCTTCCTGCGGTTCTGGATGGCCCGCCAGTCCCACGACCTCGCCGTGCTCGCCGACCGCCTGTGTGAAAGGGATCCGAACCATGACCTCACCAGCACCGACGCTGCGCCCCGGTGACCAGCTGGCGGGCGCGCAGAGCACCACGAAGGTGGTTGTCGTCCGTGCTCCCGCGGACCGGCGCCCGGAGATCACCTGCGGCGGCACCCCGATGATCCCCGCGGCCACGGCACCGCCCGCGCCCGCCACGAACGCCGAGCCGGACATCCTCCTCGGCAAGCGCTACGTCGACGCCGGCGGCACTCTCGAACTCCTCTGCACCAGCGCCGGCGTCGGTGAACTCGCCAGCGACGGCGTCCCCATGACCCTCAAGGCCGCCAAACCCCTCCCGGCCTCCGACTGAAGACCGAAAGGCACGGCAGATGCTCAAGGACGACATGATCCTGATCAGCGTCGACGACCACATCATCGAGCCGCCCGACATGTTCGTGAACCACCTCCCGGAGCGGTACCGCAAGGACGCCCCCCAACTCGTGCACCGCGACGACGGCACCGATGTCTGGCAGTTCAGGGGTGTCACGATCACCAACTCCGCGCTGAACGCGGTCGCCGGCCGCCCCAAGGAGGAGTACGGCGTCGAACCGCAGGGCCTCGACGAGATCCGGCCCGGCTGCTACGACGTCCACGAGCGGATCAAGGACATGAACGCGGGCGGTGTCCTCGCCCAGATGAACTTCCCCTCCTTCCCCGGCTTCTCGGCCCGCCTCTTCGCCACCGAGGACACGGACTTCTCGCTCGCCCTGGTCCGGGCGTACAACGACTGGCACATCGACGAGTGGTGCGGCGCCTACCCCGGTCGCTTCATCCCCATGGCGCTGCCCGCCATCTGGGACGCCGAACTGTGCGCGGCCGAGGTCCGCCGGGTCGCCGAGAAGGGCTGCCACTCGCTGACCTTCACGGAGAACCCGGCCGTGCTCGGCTACCCGAGCTTCCACGACGACTACTGGAATCCGCTGTGGCGGGCCCTGTCCGACACGAACACCGTGATGTCCGTGCACATCGGGTCGTCGGGCCGTCTCGCGATCCCCGCCGCCGACTCGCCTCCCGACGTGATGATCACGCTCCAGCCGATGAACATCGTCTCGGCCGCCGCCGACCTGGTGTGGTCCCGCCCGGTCAAGGACTTCCCCGACCTGAAGATCGCCCTGTCGGAGGGCGGCACGGGATGGATCCCGTACTTCCTGGAGCGCCTGGACCGCACGTACGAGATGCACTCGACGTGGACCCTCCAGGACTTCGGCGGCAAGCTCCCCTCCGACGTCTTCCGCGAGCACTTCCTGACCTGCTTCATCACCGACAAGCTCGGCGTACGGCTGCGTCACGAGATCGGCATCGACAACATCTGCTGGGAGGGCGACTACCCGCACAGCGACTCCCTGTGGCCGGACGCGCCGGAACAGCTCCACGACGTCCTGGAGTCCTGCGACGTCCCCGACTCCGACGCCTCGAAGATCACATACGAGAACGCGATGCGCTGGTACTCCTTCGACCCCTTCGCGCACATCCCGCGCGAGCGGGCCACGGTGGGCGCACTGCGCCAGGCGGCCGAGGGCCACGACGTCAGCGTGCGCCCGCGCAGCCACCAACTCGTCGAGCCCGCCGAGAAGTTGGCGTCGTTCCGGTCCAAGGCCCGCGCGGCGGCCGCGGCGGCCGCCCAGTGACGGGACTCTTCGACCTCACGGGCCGCTCGGCGCTGGTGACGGGAGCGGCGGGCGGCATCGGCGCGGCGGTCGCCCACGCCCTCGCCGAGGCGGGCGCCGCCGTCCTCGTCACCGACGTGGACGGTTCCGCCGCCGCGGCCGTCGCCGGGAAGATCACGGCCGCGGGCGGTACGGCGGACAGCGCGACGCTGGACGTACGGGACCGGGGCGCGGCCGACGCCGCCGTGGCCAAGGCGGCTTCACTCTCGGACGGCCGGTTGCACATCCTGGTGAACAACGCCGGCATCACCGCGCCGGCCATGTTCGCGGATCTGGACGAGAAGAGCTTCCGCCGACTCCTCGACATCCATGTCCTCGGCACCTTCACCTGCTCCCAGGCCGCGCTCCCGTACCTGCCCGTCGACGGCACCGGACGCATCATCAACGTCACCTCGTCGGCGGGCCTGACCGGCACGCTCGGCCAGGTCGACTACTCCGCCGCCAAGGCCGCGGTCATCGGCATGACCAAGTCCCTGGCGAGGGAGCTGGCCCGTAAGCAGATCAAGGTCAACGCCCTGGCGCCGCTGGCCGCCACCGTGATGACCGAGACGATCCGCACCCACGAGAAGTTCGCCGCGACCATGCTGGCCCGTATCCCGCTGGGCCGCTGGGCCGAGCCCGAGGAGGTCGCCGGTGCCTTCGTGTTCCTGGCCTCGGACGCGGCCTCCTTCGTCACGGGGCAGGTGCTGCCGGTCGACGGCGGCCTGGTGATCTGATGCGTTCCCCGCAACGGAAGGGGCCGCTGTCCGGGGTCACGGTGGTGGCGCTGGAACAGGCCGTCTCCGCCCCGCTGTGCACCCGGGTGCTGTGCGACCTCGGCGCCCGGGTGATCAAGGTGGAGAACCCGGACGGCGGCGACTCCGCCCGGCACATCGACAACGTCGTGAACGGCCAGGCCGCACACTTCGTCTGGGTCAACCGCGGCAAGGAGTCCGTGACGCTGGACCTCAAGTCCGAGGCGGGGATGGCGGTCCTGCACCGGCTGCTCGACCGCGCCGACGTCCTCGTCTCCAACCTCACCCCCGGAACCACGGCCAAGCTCGGCCTCGCCCCCGACGACCTGGAAACCCGCCACCCCGACCTGATCGCGGTCGAGATCGACGGCTACGGCCAGGGCGGCCCGCTCTCCCACAAACGCGCCTACGACCTTCTCGTCCAGGCCGAGTCGGGAGTCTGCGCGATCACCGGACACCCCGGCGCCCCGGCCAAGCCGGGCCCGCCCATCGCGGACGCGAGCACCGGGCTGTACACGGCACTGTCCATCGTGGCCCTGCTGTACGCGGGGGAGCGTCGGGGCGGTCGCGGCGGTGCCGTCGCCGTGAGCCTCTTCGACACCATGACCGAGCTCATGGGGTATCCGCTCACCTACACCCGCCACTCGGGCATGGAGCAGCAGCCGATCGGTCTCGGCTCGCCCGCCGTCGCCCCGTACGGCGCCTACCGCACGGCGGACGGACAGACGGTCGTCCTCGGCACCACGAACGACCGCGAATGGCAGCGCCTGGCCCGGGACCTGCTGCACCGTCCCGACCTGGCGGACGACGAGCGGCTGCGCACCAACCCCGGTCGGGTGGCCCACCGCGGACTGCTCGACAGTGCGATCGGCGCCTGGTGCGCCCGGCACGACCTGGCCCGCGTCCAGCGGCGCGCGGACGAGGCCGGCATCGGCAACTCCCGCTACAACACGCCGCGCGACGTCCTCGCCCACCCGCACCTGGCCGCCCGCGACCGCTGGCGCACCGTCGACACCCCGGGCGGTCCGATCCCCGCCCTCCTGCCGCCGCCGGTCATCGCCGGGTACGACCCGCCCATGGGGGCCGTCCCGGGCCTCGGCGAGCACACGGTGAAGGTGCTCGCCGAACTCGGCCTGACAGAAGGGGAGATCACCGGGTGACCGTACTGCTGTCGAGTGACACCGGAGGCGTACGGACCCTCACCCTGAACCGGCCGCACCGCAAGAACGCGATCAACCCCGAGCTGTGGGGCGCCCTGCGGGACGCGCTCACCCGAGCGGCCGACGACGGTGTGCGGGCTCTCGTCCTCACCGGTGCCGGGGGAGCCTTCTGCTCGGGCGCCGACCTGAGGACCGTGGACACCAGGCACCCGCTCGACAAACTCCGCGCCCTCAACGAAGTCGCCCTTCTCCTGCACGAGTTGCCGATCCCGACGATCGCCAAGGTCGACGGCGTGGCCGTCGGCGCGGGCTGGAACCTGGCCCTCGGCTGCGACCTGGTCGTGGCCACCCCGCAGGCCCGCTTCTCACAGATCTTCACGCGCCGCGGGCTCTCCCCGGACTGCGGCGGCACCTGGCTGCTGCCGAAGCTCGCGGGACTGCAACAGGCGAAACGGCTCGCGCTGCTGGCCGACATGATCGACGCGGAGGAGGCACGGTCGCTGAACCTCGTCACCTGGGTCGTGCCGGGCGAGCGGATCGACGAGTACGTCACCGACCTCGCCGACCGGCTGGCCGCCGGCCCGCCCGTGGCCCTCGCCCAGACCAAGGCCCTCCTCGACGAGGGGACCGGCCGCACCCTGCGCGAGGCGCTCGCCGGGGAGGCCCGCGCACAGGCGGTCAACTTCGCCACCACCGACGTACCGGAGGCGTACGCGGCGTTCGCGGAGAAACGCGAACCGCGCTTCACCGGCCGCCGGCACCGACCCTCGGAGGACCCTTCATGCGCGAAGCAGTGATCGTCGAGGCCGTCCGCACACCGGTCGGCAGGCGCGACGGCGGCCTGTCCGGCATGCACGCGGCCGACCTCTCCGCCGTGGTCCTGCAAGCGCTCGTCGAGCGGACCGGCATCGATCCGGCCGTCGTGGACGACGTCGTGTGGGGCTGTGTCTCCCAGGTGGGAGACCAGTCGAGCAACATCGGCCGCTATGCGGTCCTGGCGGCCGGCTGGCCCGAGTCGATCCCGGGCACGACGGTCAACCGGGCGTGCGGTTCGAGCCAGCAGGCTCTCGACTTCGCCGCGCAGGCGGTCATGTCCGGCCAGCAGGACGTGGTGGTCGCGGGCGGGGTCGAGGTGATGAGCCGGGTGCCGCTGGGCGCGGCGCGGGCGACGGGGACGCCGTACGGGCCGAAGGTCCTCGCCCGTTATCGCGACTTCTCGTTCAACCAGGGGATCTCCGCGGAGAGGATCGCGGAGAAGTGGGGATTCCCGCGGACGCGGCTCGACGAGTACGCCGTGCTGTCGCACGAACGGGCCGCGGCCGCACAGGACCTGGGTGCCTTCGACGCGCAGATCACGCCCGTGGAGTCGACCGGGGCGGACGAAGGCGTACGACGGGACAGTACCGTCGCGAAGCTGGCCGCGCTGAAGCCCGCCTTCCGCGACGACGGGGTGATCCACGCCGGCAACTCCTCCCGGATCTCCGACGGCGCGGCGGCACTCCTGGTGACGACACCGCAGAAGGCGCGGGAACTGGGGCTGCCCCCTCTGGTGCGCTACCGCGCGGGAGCGGTCGTGGGTGCCGACCCGGTGCTGATGCTCACCGGGCCGATTCCCGCGACGGAGAAGGTGCTCCGCAAGGCAGGCGTAGGCCTGGCCGACGTCGGTGTCTTCGAGGTGAACGAGGCCTTCGCGCCGATCCCGCTCGCCTGGCTGGCCGAGACGGGCGCGGATCCGGCCCTCATGAACCCGCTCGGGGGCGCCATCGCGCTGGGCCACCCCCTCGGCGCGTCCGGCGCCGTGCTGGCGACCCGCATGATTCACCACATGCGCGCCCACGGCATCGGCTACGGCCTGCAGACCATGTGCGAGGGCGGCGGCACGGCCAACGCCACGGTTCTCGAACTCCTGGGGGTGTGATGCGGCGCGATGTCTTCGACGGCGACCATGAGGACTTCCGCAAGCTGGTACGGGAGTTCGTGGCCAGGGAGGTGGTACCGCGGTACGCGGCATGGGAGCAGGACGGTCGCCTGCCGCGCTCGTTCTTCGAACAGCTGGGCTCCCTGGGCGTGCTGGGCATGGCGATCCCGGAGGAGTACGGAGGAGCGGGTCGCGACGACTACCGCTACAACGTGGTGCTCCAGGAGGAGGCCGCCCGTGCCCTGGTGACCCTCGGCACCGTCCGCACCCAACTCGACGTGATCCTGCCGTACTTCCTGGCCTACGCCGATGACGCACAGCGCGCCCGCTGGCTGCCCGGTCTGGCGGCGGGGAAACTGCTGACGGCCATCGCCATGACCGAACCGGGAACGGGTTCGGACCTGGCCGGCATCCGCACGACGGCGGTACGCGCCGGCGAGACGTACGTCCTCAACGGGTCGAAGACCTTCATCACCGGCGGCCTGCTCGCCGACCTGGTCATCGTCGTCGCCCGCACCTCGACCGACCCCGGTGACCGCCGGGCGGGCCTGACCCTGCTGGTCGTGGAGGACGGTATGCCCGGCTTCACCCGCGGCCGGGTCCTGGACAAGATGGGCATCAAGGTCCAGGACACCGTCGAGCTGGCCTTCGACGACGTACGCGTCCCGGTGGCCAACCGGCTGGGGGAGGAGGGCGCGGCCTTCGGCCACCTCGGTCACAACCTCCCGCAGGAACGGATGACGGTGGCGGTGGGCTCGGTCGCCCAGGCTCGTGCGGCGCTGGACACGACGATCGAGTACGTCAGGGAGCGCGAGGTCTTCGGGAAGCCGGTGGCCTCCTTCCAGAACACGAAGTTCGAACTCGCCGCCGTCTCCGCCGAGATCGAGGCCGCCCAAGCCATGCTGGACCGCGCGGTCCTCGGACTCGTCGCGGGCGAACTGTCCGGCGCGGACGCCGCGAGGGTGAAGCTCTTCTGCACGGAGATGCAGGCCCGCGCCGTCGACCGCTGCCTCCAACTCTTCGGCGGCTACGGCTATATGGCGGAGTACCCGATCTCCCGCCTGTACGCCGACGCCCGCATCACCCGCATCTACGCGGGCACCAGCGAGGTGATGAAGGTGATCATCGCGAAGTCGCTGGGGCTGTGAGGATCACCGGCCGTGGAGCCAGCTGTCGTATGCGGCCTGGTCCACCAGGTTGTAGAGGCCGATCGCGATCGGGGCGAGGATCAGCCCGGCCATGCCCAGGCGCACACAGGTCGGCGCCATGATGGACACGGCGCCGGTCTGGCGTGTGACCGTCTTGGCGTCCCGCCAGCGCCGGACATCACCGCCGGCGACCGCCCAGAGAAGCGCCCCGAAGACAAGCTGGACCAGGGCGAGGACCAGGGAGATTCCTCCTACGACCGACAGGAACTCCGTGCGGTCGTGGTTGTCCGCGATGAACAGCATCCCGACGGTGAGCACGGCGGCGGCACCCAGTCCGAACAGGGCGCCGCGCCGCACCACATCCCTCAGCCGCAGACGCGGCATCCTCACCCCGTCTTCGTCAACGATCATGGCGGCACCCTATAGGCCGATACGTCAGGCCCCGTAGCGCGTCGTCTCCGCCAGATCGGCCGCGCTCCTCATCAGGTCCAGCACCATCGGCCCGAACGCCTGCAACTTCTCGTTGTCCCCGGCCCGTTGGAACCCCTGCTCCAGGACCACGCCGAGCTTCCACTGGGCCAGGACGTCGTAGTAGTCCATGTCGTCGACCTGGCGGCCCGAGACCGCGGAGTAGTGCTGGATCAGGGCGTCACGGGAGGGCATGCCGGTCAGGTCGACGTACGACGCCGTCGCCGCCTCGGGGGCGTTCGTGTTCTCGGGCCAGCCGCGGAGCATCCAGGCGAGGTCCAGTTTGGGGTCGCCCACCGTGCCCATCTCCCAGTCGACGATGGCGGCGAGGCGGGCGGGGGCGCCGTGGCGGTACATGACGTTGGCGAACTGGTAGTCGCCGTGCATGAGGCCGGGGACGTAGTCGAGCGGTTCGTGGGCGCGCAGCCAGCCCGCCGCGACCTCGAATCCGGGCAGCTCGCGTCCCTTGACCCGTTCCAAGTAGCGCGTCCAGCGGTCGACTTGGCGTTCGTGGAAGCCGTCGGGGCGGCCGAGGTCGGCCAGGCCCCTCGCCTTCCAGTCCACCCGGGACAGCAGGGCCACCCCCTCCGCCATGGCGTACGCCAGCCCCGCCCGGGCCGCCAGGTCCGAGTCGAAGGGGGCCGGCCAGCCCCGTCCCACGTTCATCGGCGACCAGCCGTCGACGAACTCCATGAGATAGAAGGTGCGGCCCAGGACGGACGGGTCCGCGCAGACGGCGATCGCCTCGGTGTGCGGGACGTCCGTGCCGTTCAGCGCCTCGATGATCCGCCATTCCCGGAAGATGCCCTCGTCGCGGGCGGCCGGCGCGGTGGTCGGCGGGATGCGCAGGGCGCAGTGGAGCTCGCCGCGGCGGATCTCGTAGATCTCGTTCTGGGCGCCGCCGGAGACGTAACGGTGCTCGATCGGCTCGCCCTTCCCGGGCAGCCCGGACTCGTCCAGCCAGCCCGCCAGGCGCTCGACGTCGATCATCAGGCCTCCAGGAAGTCGGCGTATTTCGCGCGTGCCGCCTCGACGCGCCTGGGCAGGTAGGCGCTGGGCCACAGATCGTCGCTCGGCTCGTGGTCGCGCAGCACCTGCCGGGCCACCGTCACCTTGTGCACCTCGGTCGGTCCGTCGGCGATACCGAGGACGCTCGCGCCCAGCAGCATCCGGAACAGGGGCATGTCGCCGCTCACACCGAGGGCGCCGTGGACCTGGATGGCGCGGTGCGCGATGTCGTGCAGGACGCCCGGCAGCAGCACCTTGACCATCGCGATGTCCTTGCGGACCTTGCGGTAGTCGTTGTACTTGTCGATCTTCCACGCGGTGTGCAGCACGGCCAGTCGGAACTGCTGGAGCTGTGCCCACGAGTCGGCTATGTGCCCCTGCACGAACTGCTTGTCCGCCAGCACACTGCCCTGGGTGTGCCGGCTCAGGGCCCGCTCGCACATCATGTCGAAGGCCTTGCCCGCCAGCCCGATCGTCCGCATCGCGTGGTGGATGCGCCCGCCGCCGAGCCGCGTCTGGGCGATCACGAAGGCCTGTCCCTCGCCACCGAGCAGCGCGTCCGCCGGGACCCGTACGCCCTCGTAGCGCACGAGCGCGTGCGAGCCGCGCTCCTGCGGCTCACCGGCGAGAGCGACGTTCCGCTCGATGACGATGCCGGGGGTGCCGGCCGGGACCAGGAACATCGACATGCTCTTGTACGGGTCGCCCTCGGGGTCCGTCACCGCCATGACGATGAAGAACGCGGCCGTCCTGGCGTTGGACGAGAAGTACTTCCAGCCGTCGACGACCCAGTCCGCACCGTCCCGCACCGCCCGGGTCGTGAACTCCTTCGGGTCGGCGCCCGCCTGCGGCTCGGTCATCGAGTAGCAGGAGAAGATCTCGCCCTCCAGCAACGGCCGCAGATACCGCTCCTTCTGCGCCTCGGTGCCGTAGTGGGCGAGAATCTCGGCGTTCCCCGTGTCCGGGGCCTGGCAGCCGAAGACGATCGGGGCCCAGGAGGCGCGGCCCAGGATCTCGTTGAGCAGGCAGAGCTTGACCTGTCCGTGTCCCTCGCCGCCCAGCTCGGGGCCGAGGTGGGTCGCCCACAGTCCATGGGCGCGCACTTCCTTCTTCAGCGGGTCCAGGACCCGGCGGAGGTTCTCGTCGGGCGGGGTGAACTGCAGGCCGTCCCACAGGAGATCAAGGGGTTCGACCTCCTCCCGCACGAAGCGGTCCGCCCAGTCGAGCTGTGCCTGAAATTCGGGTTCGGTTTCGAAGTCCCACGACATTGTGTCTCCTTCCGGCGGCTGTCAGAATAGCGTTCTCATGAACGAGAACACAATTCCCTTTTCACGGAACAGCGTTGCCGACCGCATCGCGCAGCGTGCGCTGGTGAGTCGGGGAGCCCACTACGCGACCGAGGTGCGCTCGCTCCTCGACGCGGCACTGGAGGTGATGCGCGCCTGCGGCACGGCCTCGCGGCCGCGGGTCGCGGACATCGTGGCGGCGGCCGGACTGTCGAACGAGGCGTTCTACCGGCACTTCCGCTCGAAGGACGCCCTGGTCGCCGCGCTCATGGAGGACGGCGCCGAGCGGCTGTGCGGCTACATCGCCCACCAGATGGCCAAGGAGTCCACGCCCCGGGAGAAGGTGCGCCGCTGGGTCGAGGGTGTCCTCTCCCAGGCCATGGACGAGGACACGGCGGCGACGACGCTCGCCGTGATGTGGAACGCCGGCACGGTGGCCGAGGGCTTCCTCGCGGGACCCCCGACCGCCGCCGGCCTGCTGGCGACGCCGCTTCGGGAGCCGTACGCCGAACTCGGCAGCACCGACCCGGACCTGGACGCGTCCCTGGCCGCCCACGCGACCGTGGGCCGGCTCGCGGACCACCTGTGGCGACGGGAGCGGCCCACGGCGGCCGACGTCGACCACATCACACGGTTTCTGTTCCGTACCGTCGATCAGGAGGTGGGCCCGTGAAGGCCGCCGACCAGTTCCACATCGGGATCGTCGTCGAGGACCTCGCCGCCGCGGCGGCCGAGCTGTCGGCCGTGTTCGGCTACGAGTGGTGCGCCGAGACGGGCGCGGAAGTCAAGGTGACCCTGCCGGCCGGCGACACCGTGCTCGACCTGAAGAACCTGTACTCCACGACCACACCCCGCCTGGAGCTCGTGCGGAGCATCCCGGGCACCCTGTGGGCCCCTGGTGCGGGCGTCCATCACCTCGGCTACTGGTCCGACGATGTGGCCGCCGACTCCGCCGAGCTCGCCCGGCACGGCTACGAGGCCGAGGCCGTCGGGAAGCGGCCCGACGGGACTCCGTACTGGGCCTTCCATCGCAGTGGTGCCGGACCGCTCGTCGAGCTGGTGAGCCGTGAACTCCAGCCGGTGCTGGAGCAGTTCTGGGGGAACGGAGGGGCGGCGTCATGACGACGGTGGGGATCGTCACCGGGGCGGGACGCGGCATGGGGCTGGAGTGCGCACGACGGCTCACCGGAACGGTGGACCGGCTGCTCCTCGTCGACCTGGACGAGAAGACGGTGACCGAGGCGGCCGACGCGCTCTCGGGACAGGGCGCGGCAGTCGAGCCGTACGCCCTCGACATCACCGACCGCGAGGGGCTCGCGCGTCTCGCGACTCGGGCCTCCGAGCTCGGCACGCTCCGGGCCGTCGCCCACGCCGCCGGTATCTCGCCGACCATGGCCGACTGGCGCCGCATCCTCACCGTGGACCTCGTCGGCACGGCCCGGCTGGCCGAGGCACTGCGCCCGCTCGCCACCGCCGGGACGGCGTCGGTGTGCTTCGCCTCGATGGCGGCACACATCGGCATCCCGGAGCCGAATCCGGCGGCGGACGCGGCAGTGGCGGACCCGCTCGCCTCAGACTTCCTGGACCGCCTCCAGGCCGCCCTCGGCCCGGCCGTCGAGGACTCCGGCGTCGCCTACTCCTGGGCCAAGCGCGGAGTGCACCGCTTCGTCCAGCGGGAAGCGATGCGCGTCGGCCCCGTCGGCGCCCGCGTCTGCTCGGTTTCTCCAGGCATCGTCGCCACCCCGCAGGGACGGCAGGAGGCGGAGCATCACCCCTCGATGAAGGCCCTCGTGGACGGCTCGGCGCTCGGCCGCGAGGGCCGCCCCGAGGAACTCGCCTCCGTCGTCGCCTTCCTGCTGTCCGACGAGGCGTCGTTCCTGACCGGCGTGGACGTGCTCGTGGACGGCGGGGTGTGCGCGGCCCTGGCTACGCGCCGGGCATGACGAAGCCGGTCACGATCACGGCGTGGGACTCGGCGGCCGCCTGCCGCAGCGGCTTCGCCTTCTCGTACGCGGGCGACTCGTACCAGGCGCGGGCCGCTTCCACCGACGCGAATTCGAGGACGACGGTCCGGTCACCGTGCCACTCGCCCTCGAGGACCTGCGGCGAGGGGTCGGCGGCCAGCACGGCGGCCCCGCTCGCGGCCAGCGTGGGCCCTGCGGCGCGGCCGTACGCGGCCATGCCGGCCGGGTCCTTGATGGCCTCGGTCACGATGACGTACGCCTTCGGCATGGCTCTCCTCGACGCTCGAAGTCAGCTGACGGTGATGGCACGCTCGGGACACATCCCGGCGGCGGAGCGCACGACGTCCTCGCACTCGGCGGGGACGTCCGGGGTCTCGACCACGGCGTAGCCGTCGTCGCCGATGTCGAACACCTCGGGGCAGAGCGAGCAGCACACTCCGTGTCCCCGGCAGCGGTCGTCGTCCACGGTGACCTTCATCGGGCCTCGCTCCACTCCAGGCCGAGGTGGGTGAGTCCGCGCAGGATGAAGGTCGGGACGTACTGGTAGCGGCGGGCGTCGGCCGGGCCGTGCGCACGCTCCGAGACCCGGATGTCGGAGGTGCGGTCCAGGAGCCGTTCGATGGTCACCCGGGCCTCGGCGCGGGCCAGCGGGGCGCCCGGGCAGGCGTGGACGCCGCGGCCGAAGGCCATGTGCCGCCGTACGTTCGTCCGGGTGATGTCGAACGCGGCCGGGTCCTCGAACTGGCGCGGATCGCGGTTCGCGGCGCCGTTGAGCACCATCACCGTGGTGCCCGCCGGGAGTTGGACGCCGCCGACCGTCGTCGCCGCCTTCGACAGCCGGAAGTCGCCCTTGACCGGGCTCTCGATGCGCAGGGTCTCCTCGATGAAGTTCGGGATGCGGTCGCGTTCGGCACGCAACAGCCGTTGCAGGTCGGGCTGTTCGGCGATCAGTCGCAGTGCCGCGCTGAGCAGGCGGACGGTGGTCTCCTGGCCGGCCGCGAAAAGGTTGGCGGCGACCCGGACCACGTCGGCGACCTCGGGTGTCGAGCCGTCCGGGAAGGTCGCGGTGGCCAGACCCGTCAGCACGTCCGCGCGGGGTTCGCGGCGGCGTTCCTCGACGTACGTCGTGAAGCGGCCGTACAGATACTCCAGCGGGGAGTGGCCCATGGTGTCGTCGCCCGTGCTGCCGATCCCGGCCTCGTCCTGCGGCCGCCGCTGGAGCTTCGCCATGAACTCACGGCGGTCCTCCTCGGGCACGCCGAGCAGGTCGGCGATGACCAGCAGGGTGAAGGGTCCGGCGAATCCGCCGATGAACTCCCCTTCGCCCGGGGCGAGATACGTGTCCAGGAGGCCGTCGGCGAGGTGCCACATGGACGCCTCGTTCTCCTTGAGGCGCTTCGGCGTGATCAGCCGCATCAGCAGCGCACGGTGGTCCGTGTGCGTGGGCGGATCGAGGGTGGGCAGCTGGTCGCTCATCGGGAGCTCGTGGCGGTGCCGCTCGATGAGCCCGCTGATGTCGTCGCCCTCCAGCGGCACCGGGAAGCCCGGGAAGGGGCCGCTGACGGAGACGCAGGCGGAGAAGGCGTCGGTGTCGTTGTAGACCTGCAACGCCTCTTCGTACCCGGTCACCATCACCACGTCGTGATGGCTCTCGCGCTGCACGGGACACCGCCCGCGCAGCGCCTCGAAGTAGGGATAGGGGTCCGCGACGAGAGCCTCGTCCCGGAAGAAGTCGATCGCCTCGAAGTCGTCCACGTCTGCTCGGCTCTCTGTCGGTCAGGGCCCTGACGTCGAGGGACGGTAGCACAATTCTCCATTTGCTGGAATCTTGGATGTACGTTTTTGAGAGCGGCATTCTCATACGGCGATCCAGGGAGACCCATGGAAGAGTCCGAGGCGCTGAGCGCCGCCCGCGGTATGCGTCGTGCGGTGCTCGGCGACGCCTATGTCGACGGCGCCAACGCCGACCCCGACCCCGTGGCCGGCGAGTTCCAGGACTACCTCACCGCGACGGCGTGGGGAGTCTGGACCCGCGGTGGCCTGAGCTCGCGTGATCGCAGCCTCCTCGTCCTGGCGATGACCGCCGCACTCGGCCGTATGGAGGAGTTCCGCATCCACGCGGAGAGCGCCCCCCGTGCCGGCGTGACGGACGCCGAGGTCGACGAGCTGCTGTTCCAGATCGCCGCCTACGCCGGTGTACCGGCGGGGAGTTCCGCCCGCCGGGTCGTCGCGGCCGTACGGAGGCAGAGGTGACCGTCGGGTTCGTGGGCCTCGGCAACATGGGCGGCGTCCTGGCCGCGAACCTCGTCGCCGCGGGCCATGACGTGGTGGCCCACGACGCCCTCGGCCCGCGGCGCGCACCCGAAGGGGCCGCCTACGCCCCTGGCGTGGCCGAAGTCGCCCGCGGTGCCGATGCGCTGGTGCTCAGCCTGCCCGACGGCACCGCCTGCGAGCAGGTCGCCCGCGAGCTCCTCGCCGCCGAGGGCCGACGTGTCCGCCACGTCGTGGACACCTCGACCGTCGGCGTGAGCGCGGCCCGGGCCCTGGCCGGACTGCTCGCCGAGCAGGAGGTGGGCTATGTCGACGCCCCGGTGTCGGGTGGCGTCGCCGGAGCGCGGGCCCGCACCCTCACCGTGATGTACGCGGGCTCCGACGACGACTGCGCCCAGGTCGACGAGGTACTGGCCGGTCTGAGCGACCGCCGTCACCGGGTCGGCGCGCGCCCCGGCATGGCCCAGGCGCTCAAGCTCGCCAACAACTTCCTGTCCGCGACGACCCTCGCCGCCACCAGTGAGGCCGTGGCCTTCGGACTGGCGGCCGGCCTCGACATGGCCACCATGCTCGAGGTGCTGAACGGATCGAGCGGCCGCAGTGCCGCCACCGAGGACAAGTTCCCCCGCCATGTCCTGACCGGCCGCTACGCCGCCGGCTTCGCCAACTCCCTGATGTGCAAGGACGTACAGCTCTATCTGCGGGAGGCGGGCGCCGGCCCGGGGGCGATCGGGGACGCGGTCGGGGCGGTGTGGGAGCGGTTCGCGCAGGTCGAGCCGGGTGCCGACTTCACCCGGATCTATCCGTACGTGGAGGGTTCTTGACGCTCCGACGCAGGCGAGAATAGCATTCTCATACGGAGAGACTGAGATTATCACTCTCTCCGTACAGCCGACTGGAGGACCAGACCCCATGGCGCACTTCAAGAAGCCCGAAGCGGGCAGCTGGACCGAGCACCTCAAGATCGGCACGGAGCCGGTCAGTTACGAGGACTCGATCTCGCCCGAGCACTACGAACGCGAGCGGGACGCGATCTTCCGGCGGACCTGGCTGAACGTCGGCCGTGTCGAGCAACTCCCCAAGCGGGGCAGCTTCTTCACCAAGGAGCTGGACGCGGCCCGCACCTCGGTCATCGTCGCCCGCGGCACGGACGACGAGGTGCGCGCCTTCCACAACGTGTGCCGGCACCGCGGCAACAAGCTCGTGTGGAACGACTTCCCGCGCGAGGAGACCAGCGGGGTCTGCCGCCAGTTCACCTGCAAGTACCACGCCTGGCGCTACGACCTGGAGGGCAAGCTCGCCTTCGTCCAGCAGGAGCAGGAGTTCTTCGACCTCGACAAGTCGCGGTACGGGCTGAAGCAGGTGCAGGCGGAGGTGTGGGAGGGGTTCGTCTTCGTGAACCTCGACCCCGAGAACACCACCCCGCTCCGGGAGTACCTCGGCGAGTTCGCCCACGGCATCGAGGGCTATCCGTTCCACAAGATGACGCAGGCCCACAAGTACCGGGCCGAGATCGGCGCCAACTGGAAGCTCTTCATCGACGCGTTCGCCGAGTTCTACCACGCGCCGATCCTGCACGCGGGCCAGTACACCTCCGACGAGGCCCGCAAGATCCAGAAGTACGGCTACGAGGCGCTGCACTACGACATCGACGGCCCGCACAGCATGGTCTCCTCCTGGGGCGGCATCGCCCCGCCGCACGACCGCGCGATGGTCAAGCCCATCGAAGGCGCCCTGCGCAGCGGTCTGTTCGGCCCGTGGGAGGCACCGGACATCGGTATCGAGACGGCGGACCTGCCGCCGGCCATCAACCCGACCCGCGACAAGCGCTGGGGCATGGACTCCTTCGTCTTCTTCCCCAACTTCATGCTGCTGGTCTGGCGGCCCAACTGGGTGCTCACGTACCACTACTGGCCGACCGCCCACAACACCCACATCTTCGAGGCGACCTGCTACTTCGTCCCCCCGGAGAACGCCTTCCAGCGCCTCCAGCAGGAGCTGGCCGTCGTCTCGTTCAAGGAGTACGGCCTGCAGGACGGCAACACCCTGGAGGCGACGCAGACGATGCTCGAGTCGCGCGCGGTGCGGGAGTTCCCGCTCAACGACCAGGAAGTCCTGCTCCGGCATCTGCACCAGACCGCCCGCCAGTACGTCAGCGACCACGAGCAGCGCACCGCGTCTTGAGGAGACCGACCATGCCCACTGCCGTCTTCCCGCCCGAGTTCGCAGCCCTGGAGCCGTTCGCCGACTGGGCGGTACCGACCGAGAAGGCCCGCTACGCCAAGCGGATCGCCTCCACCATGGATGAGCTCGACGCCTTCTACGACACGGCGTTCCCGCTGCTGAAGGACGGCACGGAGTATCTCCGGAACGTGTCGATGCGGGACATCTCCGAGCCGGACAAGCGTCTGCTGTGGCTGTTCTGCGCGCTGGTGACCGTCGCCTTCTCGGTGGAGGCATGGCGTCAGCCCAAGGTCCCCGACACCGGACCCGCGAGCATCGACGCCGTGGTCGAGCCGGCCGTCTGATGCCACGCCCCCGCACCCCTCAGCCACCCGTCCGTCTCCGCAGCGCCCGGATGCTCGACGTCGACAAGGGTGAACTCGTCGAGCCGGGTGACCTGTTGATCGAGGGCGACCGCATCACCGCGATCGCCCCGACGACGGTCCCCGAGGACGCCGTGGAGATCGACCTCGGCGACCTGACGCTCCTGCCGGGCCTGATGGACATGGAGGTCAACCTCCTGCTCGGCGGCCCCGACCACCGCAGCCCCCTGAACGCGGTCCAGGACGACCCGGCCGTACGCACCCTCCGTGCCGTGGCCAACGCCCGCCGGACGCTCCGATCGGGCTTCACGACCGTACGGAACCTCGGTCTGTTCGTGCAGACGGGTGGGCTGTTGCTGGACGTGGCCCTCAAGAAGGCGATCGACCTCGGCTGGATCGAGGGGCCGCGGGTCGTCCCCGCGGGCCACGCCATCACCCCGACCGGCGGTCACCTGGACCCGACGATGTTCCAGGCGTTCGCCCCGCACATCATGCCCCTCACCGTCGAGGAGGGGATCGCCAACGGCGTCGACGAGGTGCGCAAGGCGGTCCGCTACCAGATCAAGCACGGCGCCCGGGTCATCAAGGTGTGCGCGTCCAACGGCGTCATGTCCCACACGGGCCCGGCCGGCGCCCAGCAGTACTCCGCCGAGGAACTGCGGGCGATAGCCGACGAGGCGCACCGGGCCGGTCTGAAGGTGGCGGCCCACTGCATGGGCGACCAGGCGGTCCGGGCCGCGCTGGACGCGGGCGTCGACTGCATCGAGCACGGCTTCCTGGCGAGCGACGAGGTCCTGGACCTGATGGTGGAGCGGGGCACGTTCCTGGTGGCCACCACGTACATGGCCGACGGCATGGACGTCTCCGAAGCAGCACCCGAACTCCAGGCCAAGGCCGCCGACGTGTTCCCCCGCGCCAAGGCGACGATCAGCCGCGCCATCGAACGCGGCGTCCGCATAGCCTGCGGCACGGACGCCCCGGCGGTCCCGCACGGCAGGGGAGCGAAGGAGCTGATCGCGTTGGTGGATCGCGGGATGACCCCCCTGGCAGCCATCCGCGCGGCCACGACGACAGCAGCAGACCTCATAGACGCGGATGACCGCGGCCGCTTGGAGCCGGGCCTACTGGCTGATGTGATAGCAGTCCCGGGCAACCCTCTGACGGACATCGGAGTGACCGAAGACGTCCGGTTCGTGATGAAGGGCGGTCACGTGTACCGGCCTTAGGGGCGCGGGGAACCGCGCGACCGGCCACAACGAACCCGCGGCCGCCGTCGCGCAGAGCCCCCACTCACACTTTGCGAGTGATCCCCCCATCCACCCGCACCATTGCTCCGGTCGTAAAGCTCGAGGCGCCGCTGGCGAAGTGCAACGCCAGCGGCGCCACGTCGTCCGGGCGCCCCAGCCGCCCCAGCGGCACGAACGACGCGTCGAAGTCCGCCGCCTCCCACTCCTGGTGCGCACCGGTGCGGACCGGCCCCGGAAGGATCGCGTTGACCCGGACCTTGGGTGCGTAGGCCTCCGCGAGACCGATGGTGAGGGCGTTGAGGCCCGCCTTGGCGCAGACGTACGGCAGTTCGTGGACGCTCGCCAGCAGCGACCCCGCGGTGCCGATGTTGATCACGGACCCGCCCCCGTGCTCCGCCATGTGCTTGGCGGCCAGTACCGCGAGCCGGAACGGTCCCTTCAGATTCACCGCGAGGGTCTTGTCGTAGAGCTCCTCGCTGACCGTGTCGAGGCTCTCGTACAGCGGCGACATGCCCGCGTTGTTGACCAGCACGTCGAGCCCGCCGAACTCCTCGATCGTCTCGGCGACCAGCCGCTCGCAGTCGTCCCACCGGCCCACATGGCAGGCGACGCCCACCGCCCGCCGTCCGGTGGACGCCCGCACCTCCTCGGCCACCGCCCGGCACGCCTCGGCCTTGCGGGAGGCGACGACGACATCGGCGCCGGCCTCCGCGAGGGTCTGCACGATGGCCCGGCCGATGCCGCGCGACCCGCCGGTGACCACGGCCACCTTGCCGGTCAGGTCATGGAGTTCCGTGAAGGAGGTCATGGGCGATCAGCCTTTCGGTAGCGTCGTCGGCAGCCGGCGCCTCAGGAGCTTTCCGGTGGGGCTGTACGGGAGTTCGTCGCGGAAGACGACCACGTCCGGTGTCTTGGAGCCCCGTAGACGGGCGCGCACCCAGGCGCGCAGCGCTTCCGCGTCGACGGTCGCCCCCGCGTGGGTGACCACGAACGCGGCGATCCGCTCGCCCCATTCCTCGTCCGGCACCCCGACCACCGCGGCCTCGCGCACGGCGGTGTGCCGCAGCAGCACGTCCTCGACCTCCGCCGGGGCGATGTTCTCCCCGCCCCGGATGATGGTGTCGTCGGCGCGGCCCTCGATGAACAGATAGCCGGCGTCGTCGAAGTGGGCGAGATCGCGGGTGTGGAACCAGCCGTCCGCCGCCGGGAGCGCGGCGTCCCCCCTGTACTCCCCGGACACCTGCGGCCCGCGCACCCACAACTCGCCCGCCACACCGGCAGGTCGGGCGGCACCCGAAGCGTCCCGGATCTCCGCCTCCACCCCCGGCACCATGCGCCCGGCCGACCGCAGTCGTGCCCGCACCGCCGGATCGGCGGAGGACAGGGCGGCCCGGTGGTCCTCGGGGCCCAGCAGCGCGATGGTCGAACTGGTCTCGGTCAGGCCGTAGGCGTTGGTGAACCCGGTGTCCGGGAAGGTCCGCAGGGCGGCCTCCAGCACGGTGTGCGGCATCCGGGCCCCGCCGTACGCCAGCGACCGCAGCGTCGGAACCTCGGCCGGCCGCCCGTCCAGATGCTCGACGACACGGGCCAGCATGGTCGGTACGACCATGGCGGACGTGACCCCTTCGCAGCGCACCAGCCGCAGCCAGGCCCCGGGTTCGAAGGTGCCGAGATGCACCATGCGCCGCCCCGCGTAGAGGTTGCTGAGCACGGATCCGACGCCCGCCACGTGGTACGGCGGGACACTGGCCAGCACGGCGTCGTCCGGGGACGCGGAGCCGAACTCCACGGTCTGCAGGACGTAACTGCTCAGATGCCGATGACGCAGCACCGCCGCCTTCGGTGCGGCAGTCGTCCCGCTCGTGAACAGCAGCACGGCAGGGTCGTCCGCGTCCGCCTCCAGGCCCTCGGCCGGCTCCGCCGCCAGCCCCTGGGTCACAAGGGCTTCGGGGGTACGGACCTCGAGCCCCGGGAACGCCTCGCCCAGCGCTTCGTCGGCGATCACCAGAGGTCGCTCGGTGTGCTTGAGCAGACCGGCCAACGCCTCCGCCGAAAGCCGGTAGTTGACCGGAACCAGCGGCACACCCGCCAGCGCGGCACCGAACAACAGCACGGTGAGGGCAGGTCCGTTGACCCCCGCGAACACCAACTCCCGGGCGCCGGTGCGGTGGACGACGGTCGCGACCCCCGAGGCGGCCCGTCGGAGCCGCGCACAGGTCATACCGGAGTCGCGCGGTCCGACCGCGACCCGGTCCGGATCGCCGACCGCGGCCATGTCGAGCAACATCGCGATGTTCAAGACGAGGTCTTCCTTTCTCGACGAGCGCGAACGATATTCTACTTACAGGGAAACCTCATTCTCCAGGGAGCGTCCGTGGATTTCGAGCTCACCGAGCAACAGGAGGACATCCAGGCGGGCGTCCGCGAACTCGCCGCTTCCTTCGGTCCCGAGTACTGGGCCGAACGGGACGAGCGCGCGGAGTTCCCCTGGAGCTTCTACGACGCCTTCGCCAAGGCCGGCTGGCTGGGCATCGCCGTCCCCGAGGAGTACGGCGGGGGAGGACTCGGCGTCCTGGAGGCCTCGCTGCTGCTCGAAGAGGTGGCGGCCTCAGGCGCCGGCATGAACGGTTGCAGCACCATGCACCTCACCATCTTCGGCCTCAACGTCCTGGCCAGGCACGGCAGCGAGGAACTCCGCCGCGAGGTCCTGCCGCACGCCGCCTCGGGCGACCTGCACGTCTGCTTCGGTGTCACCGAACCCGACGCCGGCACCGACACCACCAGCATCACCACGTTCGCCCGCCGTGACGGCGACCACTATGTGATCGACGGCCGCAAGATCTGGATCACCAAGGCCGGCGACTCCCAGAAGATGGTCCTGCTCGCCCGCACCACCCCGCGCGAGGAGGTCGACAAACCGACCAAGGGCATCTCCGTCTTCCTTGTCGACGTCGACCGCACGGCCATGGACATCCGGCCGATCCCCAAGATGGGCCGCAACGCCGTGGCGTCCAACGAGATCTTCATCGACGGACTGCGCGTCCCGGTGGGCGCGCGCATCGGCGAGGAGGGCGAGGGCTTCCGCTGTCTGCTCGACGGGCTCAACCCGGAGCGCATCCTGCTCGCCCACGAAGCCCTCGGCCTCGGCAGGGCGGCACTGGACGCCGCGACCCGCTACGCCCGCGACCGCGTCGTCTTCGGCCGCCCCATCGGCCAGAACCAGGGCATCGCCTTCCCTCTCGCCGAGGCCCTCACCCGGCTCGACGCGGCCCGGCTCATGGCCCGCAACGCGGCCTGGCGCTACGACCGGGGCCTGACGTGCGGACGCGAGGCCAACATGGCCAAGTTCCTGTGCGCCGACGCGGGCTTCCAGGCCACCGACCGCGCCGTGCAGACCCTGGGAGGCATGGGCTACGCCCGTGAGTACCACGTCGAGCGGTACTTCCGAGAGTCCCGGCTGCTGCGGCTCGCCCCGGTCAGCCAGGAGATGGTGCTCAACTACGTGTCCCAGCACGTGCTGGGACTGCCCAGATCGTACTGACACGTCACGGGACGTCGCGCGCGCAGCGCATCGCGACCTCCCGGCCGTGAGCGCCGGCCGGGAGGGGACGGCGACCATGGAGTCCAGCGTGTCGAGACGGCGGTTCTTGTCGCGTACGTTCCCGGGCAGGGGATTCGCCCGTCCGCCGAGATCACCGCCCGGGGGTGGCTGACGGATGCCGCAGCCACCCCCTCGGTGCAACCACGTCAGCCCTTGCGGGTGTTGATCTCCTCGGTGAGGGCGGGGACGACGTCGAAGAGGTCGCCGACGACGCCGTAGTCGACGAGGTCGAAGATCGGGG